>JBDTXU010000490.1:0-4036 GCA_040006055.1 Sphingomonas bacterium
GGCATCGATGCCGAGCTGGTGCCGCCAGAGGACACCGGCGTGTTTCAGGTCCGTATCAACGCGCCTCAAGGGACCGGCTTCGCGCAGCTCGACCGCTATACGACACAGGTAGAAGACGCCGTTGCGCCGATGATCGGCAAAGGCGCGGTGCGCGGGATGAATGCCCGTATTCCCGGCACGGGCGGCGTTTCCGAGGATTTCGACACCTCAAACGTCTCGGTGTTCCTGCGCCCATGGGACGAACGCACGCTGAGCTCTCAGGATATCGCCAAACGCGTCAATGCAGAGCTTCTCGACATCGCGGCGATACGCGGGAATGCCACGGTGAATTCCCGGCTGAGCCGGGGTCGCGGGCAGCCGCTCAATTTCGTTATCGCCGGCTCCAGCTATGAGGGTCTCGCGCTGGCCCGGGACCGGCTGCTGGCCGCCGCACGCGACAATCCGGGCCTGATGAACGTCGATGCCGACTATGTGGAAAACAAGCCTCAGTTGTTGATCGACGTCCATCGGCAGCGCGCGGGTGACCTGGGCGTGTCCGTCGATGATGTCAGCCAGGCGCTGCAGACGATGATGGGCTCGCGCCGCGCGTCAACCTATGTGCGCGACGGCGAGGAATATTATGTCGTCGTGCAGGCCGAGGCCGATAACCGGGACACCGAGACAAGCCTGTCGACCGTCTATGTGCGGTCGCGCGGGGGAGGGCTGATTCCCCTGTCGAGCGTGGTGCACGTGCGCGAAGCGGCCACGGCGCAGTCGCTCGGCCGTTTCAACAAGATGCGCGCCATCACCCTGCAGGGCGGCCTCGCGCCGGGCTATTCGCTGGGCCGGGCGCTTGCTTTTCTCGAGGACAAGGCGCGGACCATGCCGGAAATCCAGGCGATCGGCTATCGTGGCGAGAGCCAGGCCTTCAAGCAGACCGGCGGGTCGATCTGGCTGGCATTCGGGCTGACGATCATCGTCATCTATCTCCTGCTTGCGGCTCAGTTCGAGAGCTTCATTCATCCGGCCGTGATCATTTCGGCGGAGCCGCTTGCCATTGCCGGCGGCGTGCTGGGGTTGGCGCTGACCGGAACCAGCATCAACCTGTTCAGCCAGATCGGCATTGTCATGCTGGTCGGGCTTGCCGCGAAGAACGGCATCTTGATCGTCGAATATGCCAATCAGTTGCGCGACGAGGGGATCGTGGTCGATGCGGCGATCCGGCAGGCTGCGGCGCGACGACTCCGTCCGATCCTGATGACCTCGATCGCCACTGCGGCCGGGGCGGTTCCGCTGGCGCTGAGCCACGGCGCGGGTGCGGGCGCGCGCTCGGCGATCGGCGTCGTCATCGTGTTCGGTGTAACCATTGCCACTGCGGTTACGCTCTATATTGTGCCGCTGCTCTATCGCTGGCTGGCGCCCTATACCTCCTCTCCGCAATCGGTGGGGCGGCTGTTGCAGACGCACATCCACGCCCGGCCGCCGAGCATGGCGGCCATCGTCGAGGGTAGCTGACCCGGAGACGACCACGCCGGGGCGCGGTGTGCACCCCGGCGTTGGCATCGCTTGGCAGGCTATTCCATTCACCACCCGCGCCGGGCCGCGACGGCAAGCGCGGGTCAGTTGCTGGCGAGGCTCTTGGGCGCGCCGTGTCGCGCCAATGTGTACAAAGCCGCAGTCGCGTTAGCGCCCATTTCCCGGCGGCACTGCCAGTCCGGCGACAGATCGGCATTGATCCGGCCGCCGGGATTACAGGCGACCGCGATCGCTTTGGTAACGCGCGAGCGTAGCCGCTCCAGGTTCTGAGGATTGCTGAGGTCGAGACCGGCGGTGGACACGCGAAGCTCGATAGGTTCGCGGGAGTGCTGTGCCGGCGCCAGCACGCTAATTTCAACGTTATCGGCGTCCTGGGCCGTTGCTGCCATCGCCGCTGAGGGCGCGACAAACAAAAAGGCCGCCGCGAGCGCGGCGTTCAGGGTTTTCATGACATTCTCTCCTTCGGTTCACTATTTTGTCAGGCCGTGCCGAAATTGCCTCCCGGTCGCGCTCCCGCAAAGCATCGTTCTCGACGCTCAACCGCTTATTTAGTCCTCTACGAGGCAGGCAACAAGTGTAGCCCTGCCGTCGATCCCTTGTCCGCGAGAGATCGCCGCCAAGGATCGCCGCGGCGGCGCCCTACGCCACCTCGACCGGGACCCCCAGTGCCTGCAGGTTGGTCGTCCCGGTCCGCCGCAGGTCGTGATAGCGCCAAGGAACAAGCCTCACTTTGTCGGAATCCTCTCCGCGCCTCACCGCGCGCTCCCGCAGAACACAGAGCTTCAACGCATCCAGCATCTTCTTCACCTTCGAGAAGCCTGACACCGTCACCATGCCGGAGGTGGTCAGCACCGGGCCATAGGGTTTCGCGCGCAGGGTCCGCAGCTCCGCGATGGGCTAGGGTATTAAGCGCCACGCGATGTGGAAGATCGTTCTTCGCCCATTCCTCCGGGAGCTGCCACATCTTCTGGGGCAAAAACGAAGGCGCCAGACAAAACCGCCACCGCCGGTCATAATTTTTCACGGCTGCCCGGCACGCCGCTTGAATCTTTTACGAAGCACCTGCCACGCATTCGCATTTTTCACGCTTGATCCGGGTCAAATCCCGGTCCCGTAAATCGGTGAGAAGCTGGCATATCGCGGCACCGGCGCCGCGAGCAGATCCGGAATATAGCGCCACATGCAGCCTGCGTGGCAGAGAATGCCTTTAGGGCCTTTGACCGATGTCAAGAACCGACGGCGATCTTTACCCAATCCGTGCGGGTCCGCCTCTTTTCGCCTCGGCACTCAACGAGGATCGGGCTGGTCCTCCTCATCGATCAGGATGCGCAACGCCGCGCCATCGAGATCTTCGAACTGACCCGAACGCGCCGCCCAGAAAAAGGCGGCGAGACCGGCCAGGCCCAATGCCAGGGCGATCGGGATCAGGATGACGAGACCGGTCACCGTGCAGCCCGGCGCAACCTGAGGGCGTTGGCGATAACGAGCAAAGACGAGCCGGACATGGCGAGCGCGGCGATGAGCGGCGTCACCTGCCCCGCGATCGCGAGCGGGACGGCGAGCAGGTTATAGCCGATTGCCAGACCGAAATTCTGCCGCACCACGCGCATCGTCCGCCGCGCGGCCGCGATCGCGATCGGCACCGGCATCAGCCGGTCGCCAAAGAAGACGAGGTCCGCAGCGAGCTGGCTTACATCGGTACCGGAAGCCGGCGCCATCGCGACATAGGCGCGCTTCATCGCCGGGCCATCGTTGAGGCCATCGCCCACCATCAGCACCTTGCGGCCCAGCGCCGCGGCTTCCTCAACCATGCGGTATTTGTCGGCCGGCGCCATGCGCGCACTGCCAGCGATACCGAGCGTACCGCCGATCACGTCGACTACGGACGCGGCATCGCCCGACAGCAATTGCGGAGCGAAGCCTTGCCCACGCAGTCGTTCGATCGCGGCTGCGGCATCGGGGCGCAGAACGTCGCCGAAGATCATCAGGCGGACGGGCCCCGCGCCCACCCTGAAGGCCGCCGACACCAGATCACCACGGGTTTCGGCAAGGCCGAGCCAATCCGGCCGACCGAGGCGAACGACTTGTTCGCCGATCCGTGCGACGACACCGAGCCCGGGATGCTCGATCGTGTCGGACAGCGCGATCGCCACCGTGCCCTCCTGTTCGAGCAATGCGGCGATCGCGACTGACAGCGGGTGCCGGCTGGCCTGGGCAAGCGAAAGCAGAATGCCGCGCTCGGTCGGGCGGTCAGGCATGCCGGACAGCGGCTCGACCCGACCGAGCGTGACGGTGCCGGTCTTGTCGAGCAACACGCTATCGGCACTCGCCAGCCGTTCGAGCGCTGAGCCGTCCTTGATCAGCACACCCGCGCGCATCAGCGCTCCGGCCGCGACGACCTGCGCAATCGGCACCGCGAGCCCAAGCGCGCAGGGACAGGTGATGATCAGAACCGCGACCGCAACGGTCAGCGCCTGATGCAGCCCCGCACCCGCGATCAGCCAGCCGATCAGGCTCAGCG
>JBDTXU010000491.1:0-8662 GCA_040006055.1 Sphingomonas bacterium
TCGTCTGGTTCACCAATGCCGGCGCCCGGCTCGGCGCGACGGCGCTCGCCGCCAATCATGTGCTGATGCAGTTCGTCAGCGTCTCCGCCTTTGTGCTCGACGGCTTCGCCTTCACCGCCGAATCGCGGGTCGGCCAGGCGATAGGGGCGCGATCGCGACAGGCGGTGACCCGCGCTATCCGGCTGACAGGTGAATTCTCGGTATTGGCCGGCATCGGTTTCGCCTTGCTGTTCTTCGCGGCGGGCGCCCCGCTCATCGCTTTTTTCGCGAGCAACCAGGGTGTTCGCGCGCAGGCGATGGCGCTGCTCCCCTTTGCCGCGATCATTCCCGCGATCGGCGTGCCGGCCTGGCTGCTCGACGGCATCTTCATCGGCGCGACCCGTGGCAAGGCGCTGCGCAACGCGGCGATCGTCGCGACCAGCCTCTATATCGCGACCGATCTCGCGCTTCGGCCGTTCGGCGCGAGCGGAATCTGGTGGGCGCTGATGGCGAGCTATCTCTACCGCGCCGTGGCGCTGGGCGCATATCTGCCGGGACTGCTCCGCACCATCGAGGTTGCGGAACCAAAGCCCGCGACCTAGAGCGCCACCGCCTTACTTTCCCTCCGGAGCCTTGTCATGACCGATCAGATCAACCGCGTCGTCCTCGCTTATTCGGGCGGGCTGGACACCAGCGTGATCCTGAAATGGCTTCAGCAGACCTATAATTGCGAGGTGGTGACCTTCACCGCCGATCTCGGCCAGGGCGAAGAGCTCGAGCCGGCGCGGCGCAAGGCCGAGCAGGCCGGCGTGAAGCCAGAGCATATCTTCATCGACGATCTGCGCGAGGAATTCGTCGGCAATTATGTCTTCCCGATGATGCGCGCCAACGCGCTTTATGAGGGCCTGTATCTGCTCGGCACCTCGATCGCGCGGCCGCTGATCGCCAAGCGGCAGATCGAGATCGCGAAGATGGTGGGCGCCGATGCGGTCAGCCATGGCGCGACCGGCAAGGGCAATGATCAGGTCCGCTTCGAGCTCGGCTATTATGCGCTGGCGCCCGACATCAAGGTGATCGCGCCGTGGCGCGAATGGGATCTGACCAGCCGCACCCGCCTGATCGAGTTCGCCGAACAGCACCAGATCCCGGTCTCGAAGGACAAGCGCGGCGAGGCGCCTTTCTCGACCGACGCGAACATCCTCCACACCTCATCCGAGGGCAAAGTGCTCGAGGATCCGTGGGAGGAAGTGCCCGACTATGTCTTCTCGCGCACCGTCAACCCCGAAGACGCGCCGAACACGCCAGAAATCATCACGATCGATTTCGAGCGCGGCGACGGCGTCGCGCTGAACGGCGAAGCGATGTCGCCCGCAACCCTGCTCGCCGCGCTCAACGATCTCGGCCGAGCGCACGGCATCGGCCGGCTCGACCTGGTCGAGAACCGCTTCGTCGGCATGAAATCGCGCGGCATGTACGAAACGCCCGGCGGCACCATCTATCACCTCGCCCATCGCGGCATCGAGCAGCTGACGCTCGATCGCGGCGCGGCGCATCTGAAGGACGAGCTCGCTCCGCGCTATGCCGAGCTGGTCTATAACGGCTTCTGGTTCTCGCCCGAGCGCGAGATGCTCCAGGCCGCGATCGACCATAGCCAGGCCAAGGTTTCGGGCACTGTCCGCCTGAAGCTCTACAAGGGCAGCGTCCATGTCATCGGCCGCAAATCGGCCAATTCGCTCTATTCGGAAAAGGTCGTGACCTTCGAGGACGATCAGGGCGCCTATGACCAGCGCGACGCGGCGGGCTTCATCAAGCTCAATGCGCTTCGTTTACGGCTCCTCGGTCGGCGCGATCAGGCGTAACAAAATTTCGCGTTTGGGTGTGAGTCTAACGCGGCCTTAACCCTGATCGGCTAGGGCGCGGTCATGGGGACGGGCACCGAACGACGGCTGTTCTATTACGGCGACGCGTTGCTGGCGATGCTGCTCGCCACCGTTCTGGGCGCCGCATGGGCGCTCCGCGACTGGCACCAGCTGACAGCGCTGAGGCTGCCCGACACTGACGACGTGATGCGACTGCAGCAGATACGCGACTGGATTGCGGGGCAGCATTTCACTGATCTGTCGCAGCACCGGCTTGGCGAGGCACCGGGCCTGGCGATGCACTGGTCCCGGCTGCCCGATCTCGTGCCCGCGGCGATCATCGTTTTGCTGGCACCGCTGCTCGGCATGCATCTGGCCGAGCTCACCGCCGTGATCATCTGGCCGACCATGGTGTTCGCCGCCGCGCTGTTCCTGGTCACGCGTATCGCGAGATCGATCGGCGGACCCGGCACTGCGCGCACCGCGCTGATCGTCGCGGCGATCGCCTATCCCGCTACCACCATCTTCCTGCCCGGGCGGATCGACCATCACGGGCTGCAGATCGTGCTGTTGCTGATCGTGACCCGTACGCTGATCAGGCCGCCGACTCTTGGACACGGCCTGACCGCCGGCCTCGCCGCTGCGGCGAGCCTGGTGATTGGGATGGAGACCGCACCTTTGCTTGCGGCCGCCGGGCTCGCCATGGCGATCGAGTGGCTGTTCGCGCGACACGCGGCTGATGATCGTATGATGGGTTTCGGCATTGCGCTGGGGGCGGGGCTGCTCGGCGCGTCGATCATCTTCAAGACCGATCAATGGAGCTATGCCGCGTGCGACAGCTTCACCGCAACCGCGTGGCGCGGCGCGGTGATCGCCGCGTTTGCGCCGATGCTGCTGGCGCTTGCGGCGCGCGATGTGACCAGACCGGCGACGCGCGCGTTGCTCGCGACCCTGGTTGCTGGCGTGATCGGCGCCGGCGTGATCACGGTCGCGCCGCAATGCCTTACCCCCTACGGCATGGTCGATCCGGTGCTGGCCCGACTGTGGCTCGGCAAGGTCGGCGAGGCGCAGCCGCTGTTCGGCGCCGCGCCGGGAGTCGCGATCGGCTATGCCGGCGTCATGGTAGCAGGGGTCGCCGCAACCGCCTGGCGGTTCCATATGACCCGCGACAATCGGTGGATCGCCCTCCTCCTGCTCCAGAGCGCCGCGCTTGCGCTGACCTGCGTCCAGCTGCGCGGTGCTTATGCCGGCGCGATGCTCGCGGCACCCGGACTCGCCGCGGTGATCGGCGAGGCGCGGCGGCGCGGCACCGCCTGGCTTGCAGGCGCCTGGATCCTCTCGGCCGGGATGCTTTATCCGCTCGCCGCCGAAGCCCTTACCCGGCACGATATCGGGCCGACCGGCGGACAAGGGGGCGGGCAGGGGGGCGGGCTGGATGGGGCGAGCTGCACGTCCCCTGAAGCGCTGGCAGCGATCGGCAGCCTGCCCCCCGGCCGGCTGCTCGCGCCGCTCGATCTCGGCGCCTATGCGATCGGGATGACCCGGCTGACTGTGGTCGGCGCCCCCTATCATCGCAACAATGCCGGCAACCTCGCCGTCTATCATTTCTTTCTGGGGACGCCCGCCGATGCAGCGGCGATCTCGCGGCAATGGCACGTGCGTTACGTCGCACTTTGCCCTGAAAGCTTTCGCGAGCTCGGCGCGGCGCCTTCCGGCTCGATGCTCGGCTTGCTGCGTGGCGGCCGCCAACCAAGCTGGCTGGTGCCGCTATCGGTGCGGCAACCTGGCATCTTCGTGGTTCGGGGCTTGCTGCCGCCCAAGGCGCCCCGCTAGAGCCGTTCGATGACGAACGCAGAAGTAGTGGGCGCGCGCACCTACGAGCGATGGGTTATCCTTGCGGCGGTTCTTGTCTCGGCGCTGCCGATGATCTGGCCAGGCTTCGCGCCATTGGTCGATGCGCCGGGGCATATTGGACAGTATCGCATTCTGGTTGAGGCCGGACGGGCGCCTCTGGCGCAGCATTATCTCGTTCATTGGGCACTGATCAGCAATTTCGGGGTTGATGCGCTGGTGATCGCACTGGCGCAGCTGCTCGACGTCGAGCTGGCGGCCCATATCGTCATCGGCCTGATCCCTCCGCTGACCGTGGCGGCGATGCTGTTAATCGCACGAGAGGCTCATGGCCGAATCCCACCTGCGGCCGGCTTCGCTCTGCCCCTGGCTTATGCGCTGCCATTCCAACTCGGCTTTCTCAACTTCTCCCTCGCAATTGCCCTGGCGCTCCTCAGCCTGGCGCTCTGGATCAGGCTGGCGCGCCGCGCTCGCCTTGCGACCCGGCTCGCGACTTTCCTGCCGATCGCTGGAGTGATCTGGACCTGCCACACCTTTGGATGGGCGATGTTCGGGTTATTCATCTTCGGCGCCGAATTCGCCATTCGCGTCGAGAATCGCGAGCCGCGTTGGCGGGCTCTGCTTTTCGCAACGCTTACCTGTGCTCCAATGGCGTGGCCCCAGCTCCTGGCGACAATCCTTGGCGGCGGTGTATCTGGCGAAACCGGCGAATGGCTTCGCCTTGGCGTCAAACTTCAATTCCTGGTGACGTTGCTGCAGGAGCGCTGGAAATTCTACGATGTTGCCTGCATTTGCGTCATCGTCATGTTGCTATGGGGAGCGCTGCGCGTAAAGAGCCTGTCGTTCGTGCCGGTATTGGCCATCCCCGCGCTGCTGACTCTGGCAGTCTTCATCGCGCTGCCGCGCATCTTCATGGGCGGCGTTTTCGTCGACCTTCGCCTCTTGCCGTGCGGGGTCGCGTTGAGCTTGCTCGCTATTCGAGTCGAGCCGGACAATCAACAACTCGAACGGCGACTCGTTTTGGGCGGCGCTGCCTTTTTCGGGCTCCGTGCCCTTACCTCGACCATCGCCTTCATCCTGTACGCTCAGGCCCAGCAGGCAGAATTGCAGGCGGCACCGCTGATTCCCGAAGGTTCCGCAGTCCTGTCGCTGGTCAATCAGCCGTCGGCTGTAGAGTGGGTCAATCCGCGCTTCGCTCATCTTGCCGGCATCGCCGTTGCGCGCCGCCGAATCTTCACCAACGAGCAATGGGGCGCCACACGAGGTCAGCAACTTATCGAACAACTTCATCCGAATGCGGCGCCGCTGCTCCAGGACCCGTCACAAATCGTCTATCCAACGGGCAGCCGCCTTGCGCCCACCGACTTCGACGAGGCGATCGCTCATTTCGATCGCGGCACCTTCGGTTATGTCTGGACAATCGGCTTTCCGCCCGGACAGGCGCACGCCGCAGACCTGATGCTGATATGGGCGAATGAACATTCAGCCCTGTACCGTGTCGTGCCGCGGCAGAAAGCCCGCTTGTCTATCGTGGCGCCGCACCGGTAAGGACGAGCCGATGGAGGATAGCCAGCCAACGACGCCACATTGGTGGCAAACACGACGTTTCGTCGTCGTGATGGTGCTCATGGCGACGCTTCCGCTGCTTTGGCCCATGATCCCTCCCTTGGTCGATCTGCCCGGACATATGGGTCGATACCGCGTACAGCTCGCTGTTGCCGATACGCCCTGGTTCTCCGACTGGTATGATTTCCACTGGCAGCTGATTGGCAATCTCGGGATCGACATCCTCATCATTCCGCTGGCCAAGATTTTCGGGCTCGAGCTGGCGGTGAAGCTGATAATCATCACCATTCCGGCACTGACGGTATCGGGACTGCTCTGGATTTCGCGCGAGGTGCATGGTCGGATTCCACCAACCGCCTTGTTCGCGCTGCCAATCGCCTACAGCTTCCCTTTTCACTTTGGTTTTGTGAATTTTGCGTTGGCGATGGCCATCGCGCTCAACGCATTCGCGCTGTGGCTGCGGCTCGCGCGGCTCGGCCGGTTCCGGTTGCGCACCCTGATCTTCGTGCCACTCTCCTGCGTGCTCTGGCTGTGCCACACTTTCGGCTGGGGCGTGCTCGGCGTGCTGGCCTTTTCGGGCGAGATGATTCGCCAGCACGACGCAGGGCATCGCTGGATCAAGGCATGGGTACGGGCCGGACTGGGCTGTCTACCGCTTTGCGTGCCGATCATCCTGATGGTGTTGTGGCGCAGCGGCGATCATGTCGGCGGGCAGACCACGGACTGGTTCGACTGGCGCCACAAGATGATGTGGATGACCAAGATCCTTTGCGATCGCTGGCCGTTGTTCGACATCGCGTCAGCCGCGACTTTATGCCTGATCCTGTTCAAGGGCCTTCGCGATCCGGCGATCGAGTATTCGCGCAACCTCTCGCTTTCCGCGCTGTTCCTGCTCGCCGTATTCATCTTGCTGCCGCGAATCGTGTTCGGCTCGGCCTATGCCGATATGCGGCTCGCACCATTCGTGATCGGAATCGCGGTGATCGCGCTGCGCCCACGGCGGGGCCTGTCTATTCGTCATGCAGCTACTTTGGCGGCGTTCGGCCTCGCCTTTTTCCTGGTCCGGATCGGCGGCACGACCGCGAGCTTCTGGATTTACAACCAGTCCTATCAGCGCGAGCTGAAGGCGCTGGATCATCTGCCGGTCGGCGCGAAGCTGGTCAGCTTTGTCGGCACTGACTGCAACCATGCATGGTTCATGACGCGGCTCGAGCACCTCCCGGCGATCGCGCTCGAACGCAAGCTTGCTTACACCAATGATCAATGGTCGATGGCGGGCGCACAATTGCTGACGGCGCGCTATGCGGCGGCGCGGGGCTTTGCGCATGATTCATCGCAGATCGTGACCGAGCGGAAATGCCCGGGCGAATGGTGGCGCAGCATGAACGTATCCATGGCGCGCTTCCCGCGCGAAGCGTTCGACTATGTCTGGCTGATCCGCCCGCCGGCCTATGACCCGAGCCTCAATGTGGGTCTGGTCGAGGTGTGGCGTGACGGTTCGAGCGTGTTGTTCCGGATCGACCACAAAGTCACACCGCCCGCAGTGCCGCTATTCCCGGAAGAGGTGCGCTATCTCCAGATTCAGGCGCTCAAGGCGCTCAAGGCGCGCGGCGGAAGGGCGTCATCTCTCCCTGCCACTCCCGCTCCGTCGCCACAGCCTCCCGCTCCCGCGCCAGGAACTGCGCGACCGCACGCCTGAAGCCAGCATCCGGAATATAATGCGCTGACCAGGTTGGTACTGGGATGTAGCCCCGCGCCAGCTTGTGTTCGCCCTGCGCACCCGCCTCGACCGTCTTCAGGCCGAGCGCGATCGCGACATCGATCGCCTGATAATAGCAAAGCTCGAAATGGAGGAAGGGCACCTCCTCCACACAGCCCCAATAGCGCCCATAGAGCGTGTCGGCCCCGATGAGGTTGAGCGCGCCGGCGATCGGCCGGCCGTCACGTTCGGCGAAGATGAGCAGGACCCGGTCGGCCATCCGTTCGCCGAGCAGCGAGAAAAAGGCGCGGGTGAGATAGGGCCGGCCCCATTTGCGCGAGCCGGTGTCCTGGTAGAAAATCCAGAAGGCGTCCCAATCCGCTTCGCTGATGTCGTTCCCGCTCAAGTGCCGGATCGTGAGCCCCTCGACAGCGCTGGCGCGCTCTTTGCGAATTGCTTTGCGCTTGCGACTGGCCAGCGCGCCAAGGAAATCCTCGAAACCCGCATAATCCTGATTCTGCCAGTGATATTGCGTGCCGGCGCGAATCAGCCAGCCAGCTGCCTCGAACAGCGCTAGCTGCTCCGGCGCAATGAAGGTCGCGTGGGCGGAAGACAGCTTGTGCCGTTCCGTGACGGCTTCGATCGCGGCGATCAGCGCTGGCGCCAGCGCCTTGTCCCGCAGCAACAGACGCGGCCCTGGCGCGGGGGTGAAAGGCACCGCAACCTGGAGCTTTGGATAATAGCGCCCGCCGGCCCGCTCCCAAGCATCGGCCCAGCCATGATCGAAGACATATTCGCCCTGGCTGTGGCTCTTGCCATAAGCGGGCGCGATGGCGGCGGGCCTGCTATCGGGACCGTCGATGACGATCGGAATCGGCTGCCAACCTGCCTCCGCGACGGCGCTTCCCGATTCCTCGAGGATCGCCAGAAATTCATGGCTGGTGAAGGGATTGGCCGTGCCGGCGCACGCATCCCAGTCATCCGCCGCGATCGAGGCTACGCCGTCGGCGATTCGGGCAGTGACGGCGGCTTTGCTCACGCCCCTAATTAGGGCGCACCAGCCGGCTTTCCAACCGCTCCCTCACGATCCCCAAGACGACGCCGATGGTACGGGTCCGAACGCCGCACGGCTGTCGGCCGGCGCTTCGCTGCGGTCGATCATGCCGTAATCACGTAGGACCGCAGCGATACGCAGTCGATAGCCCTCAAACACGCCGCCCCGTCCGAGCGCCTGAGTTGCCCGATGCGATGGTTGGTTGCGCCACGCCGCGACCGCCGCCTCGTCGCGGAAGAAGGAAAGGGACAGGATCTTGCCCGGCTCGCTCAGGCTCTCGAAACGCTCGATCGAGATGAAACCTTCGATCATATCAAGCTCGGCCCGAAGCGCCGCAGCGAGCTCGAGATAGCGCGCTCGCTGGCTTTCAGCGAGCCGGACTTCGAAGATCACGGCGATCATTGCTTCGACGCCAGACGGAGGAAGATGCGGTCTTCGCGGCGAATGAATTGCTCCCGTTTCGCGAATTCGTAATTCTCGCGACCACGTGGGTCGGCGCGCAGTCGGGCACGATAGGCGTCATAATCGGCGAGGTCGGCGATCGAGTAGACGCCGTAAGCTGTGGTCGCCGAGCCTTCATGCGGTGCGAAATAGCCGATCAGATCGGCACCGCAGCGCGGGATCGCTTCGCCCCAGTTACGCGCATATTGGTCG
>JBDTXU010000492.1:0-2833 GCA_040006055.1 Sphingomonas bacterium
AGACCACCCAGCCGCAATCGATCATCTCGCGCTCGTTCATCGAGGATTCGCTGCCGGCAACCTCCGATTTCAACCAGATCGCGCTGATTTCGCCCAGCGTGTCCGGCTATGGCAACGCCAACGGCCGGGGCCTTTCGGAATCCAAGGCGCAGATCCGCGGTTTCCAGGACGGCGAATATAACGTCACTTATGACGGCGTTCCGTTCGGCGACACCAATGACCCCACCCACCATTCGAACACCTTCTTCCCGTCGAACACGATCGAGACGCTGATCGTCGATCGCGGCCCCGGCAATGCCAGCCAGCTCGGCCAGGCGACCTTTGGCGGCAACATCAACCTGTTCTCGCGGGCGACGCGCGAGGATGCGAGCATCGAAGCCAAGGGCAGCTATGGCAGCTTCAACACCTGGCTGCTGCGCGGCGTGGCGCAGAGCGGCGCGATCAAGCAGCTCGGCGGGGCCGAGATCATTCTCAGTGCGCAGCACATCGGCTCGGACGGCGCGCGCACCTACAGCCCGTTCAAATCGAACAATGTGTTCGGCAAGATCATGATTCCGATCGGGCCGGACGCGAAACTGACCATCCTCGGCACCTATAACGAGAACGACTTCAACCAGCCCGACAAGGACGGTGCCACGCTGTCGCAGATCAGCCAGTTCGGCAAATATTTCAGCCTGAACAATGATCCGAACTCGATGGATTATTACAAGTACAACCACACCCACAAAACCACCGACTTCGAAATCGTGAAGTTCGAGGCGAATATCGCGCCGAACTCGATCTTCGAGAACCGTGCCTACACCTACAGCTATGACAATGAGACGTTGAGCGGCACCGATGTGACGCTGTTCGCAACCGCGTCCGCCGCTGATATCGCCACCGCCAACAAGGTCGTGCTGACGGCTGGCGGCGCCAAGGTGACGGGCGTTCCGGGCTATACCAAGACCAACAAATACCGGATGTACGGCGATATCGCGAAGGCGCGGATCGATTTCGGGTTCGGCGCGATCACCGCCGGCGCGTGGATCGAATGGTCGGATACCTATCGCCAGCAGCGCGACGTCAACCTGGTGACCGGCGATCCCAATTTCGCCGAGAAACTGGCCAAGGATCCGATCACCGGCGCGACGCTGCCGACACCGCAGAACATCAAGTTCGATCAGAATTCGAGCACCAACCACACCGAGGAGTTCGTCGAACTCGAATTGCGGCCGATTGAAGGGCTGAAGATCACACCGGGCTTCAAGCATGTGGATTTCAACCGCAAGATCGATGCGCTGTACAACCAGACAACACGCGTCCCGCGGCGGATCAGCAACACATATACCGCGGACCTGCCGTTCGCGACGATCAACTATGCGATCAGCGACACGCTTGCCGTTTACGGACAATATGCCCGGGGCTTCCTCGCGCCGCCCCTGAGCGTGCTGTATGTGCTCAACCCCGGGCTCTCGACCGTCGAGCCCGAACGTTCGACCAACTATCAGGCCGGCATCGTCTATCACGGCGGCAATCTCTCGATCGACGCCGATGTCTACAAGATCGATTTCAGCAACAAATTCACCCCGGTGAACGCGCCGGTTGCAAGCGACGGCGTGCTCTGGATTAACCAGGGCGCGGTGCAGTATAAGGGCATCGAGGGCCAGATCACCTATGCTCTCCCGCACGGCTTCGCCGTTTTCGCCAATGGGTCGCGCAACTATGCCAAGACCGGCGATACGCACCAGCAGGTGACCAATGCGCCCGAATATACCGCCGCTGCGGGCATTCTCTACAAGCAGGGGCCGATCCGCTTTTCGCTGATCGACAAATATACCGGCCGGCAATGGTTCGTGATGGGCGACGACCACTATAAGAGCAATGGTTACAACACCGCCATCCTCTCCGCCCGCTATGATATCGGGCCGGTCCGGATCGGGGTCGAGATCAATAACCTGCTCGATTCGAAGAAGGTGACGAATATCAACCAGGGCAAGACAGCCCCGTTCGACCAGTATTTCTACCAGACGGGTCGCTCCTTCACCGGCGATATCACGCTGACCTTCTGATGCTGAAGCTGGGCCTTCTCGTCGCGGCGGCCGCGCTTGCGGGCGCTGCACCCGGAAGCGGGAAGGCCCCGTTGCTGTCGATTGCCGATATCGACCCTGTGCTGGTGCTGCCGCCGCCGCCGGTGGCCGGCAGCGAGCAGGCAAAGGCCGAACTGGCCGAGCTTCACGCAGCCGAGGACGCGCGTTCGCCCGCTGACGAAGCGGATGCGCGCCATGACGGGGATACGAAGAACGCGACGATCTTTGCCGAGGTGCTGGGCCCCCACTTCGATCTGGCGACGCTTCCCGCAACCCGGGCATTGCTGGCTGAGGTGCGGGCCAGCGAAAAGGCAGCGGTTGATCGCGGCAAGGACGAGTTCCGCCGCCTGCGCCCCTATGCGATCGACCCCTTGCTCAAGAGCTGCAAGCGGAGCGACGATCCGCTGTCGAGCTATCCGAGCGGGCATACATCGATGGCCTTTTCGATGGCCGAAGTGCTGGCCCGGCTGGTGCCCGAAAAGGCCGCGCCCTTGCTCGCGCGCGCCCAGCGCTACGGCCAGAGCCGCATCGTCTGCGGCCAGCATTTCCGCAGCGATGTCAGCGCCGGGCAGATGCTCGGCCTGCTGATCGCGGAGCGGCTGATGGCGAAGCCTGAGTTTCGGACTGGTTTTGTTTTGGCGCGAGCTGAGCTCGTCCGGGCCGGGGTGGCCTCGCACCGCTGACGCTCATGGCCGGCGCATTTCGGCCGGGGTTTCCATCACCAATATTTGCCGGGATTTGGAGATTTTGGCCCGAAAACCGGTGAA
>JBDTXU010000493.1:0-7053 GCA_040006055.1 Sphingomonas bacterium
CGCTCGACGAGCACATCATCGGCCAGACCGACGCCAAAAAGGCCGTCGCGGTCGCAATGCGCAATCGTTGGCGGCGTCAGCAGCTCGGTGCCGATCTGCGCGACGAGGTCACGCCCAAGAACATCCTGATGATCGGCCCGACCGGCTGCGGCAAGACCGAGATCAGCCGGCGGCTGGCCAAGCTCGCCGACGCGCCGTTCGTCAAGGTCGAGGCGACCAAGTTCACCGAGGTCGGCTATGTCGGCCGCGACGTCGAGCAGATCGCCCGCGATCTCGTCGAAGAGGCGATCAGGCTCGAAAAGGAGCGCCGCCGCGTCGCGGTCAAGGATAAGGCCGAGGAGGCCGCGATGGCGCGCCTGCTCGACGCACTGACCGGCAAGGGCGCGAGCGAGGCGACCCGCGAGGCCTTCCGCCAGCGCTTCCGCGACGGCCATCTCGAGCAGACCGAGATCGAGATCGAGCTCGAGGCCCAGCCGCAAATGCCGTTCGAGGTCCCCGGCCAGATCGGCATGATCAACCTCGGCGAGATGATGGGCAAGGCGTTCGGCGGCGGTGCCCCGCTCAAGCGCCGTAAGCTCACCGTGCCCAGCGCTTGGGAGAAGCTGATCGAGGAAGAGGCCGACAAGCGCCTCGACCAGGATGAGGTCAGCCGCGTCGCGCTCGCCGATGCCGAAGCGAACGGTATCGTCTTCCTCGACGAGATCGATAAGATCGCGGTCTCGGATGTGCGCGCTGGCTCAGTCAGCCGCGAGGGCGTGCAGCGCGATCTCTTGCCGTTGATCGAGGGCACCACCGTCGCGACCAAATATGGGCCGATGAAGACCGACCATATCCTGTTCATCGCGTCCGGCGCCTTCCATGTCGCCAAGCCGAGCGACCTGCTTCCCGAACTCCAGGGCCGCTTGCCGATCCGCGTCGAGCTGAAGGCGCTGACCGAGGAGGATTTCGTCGCGATTCTGTCCGACACCAAGGCTTCGCTGACTCAGCAATATGTCGCGCTGATCGGCACTGAGGGCGTGACGATCGAATTCGCCGAAACCGGCATCCGCGCCGTCGCGCGCATTGCCGCCGAGGTGAATGGCGAGATCGAGAATATCGGCGCTCGCCGGTTGCAGACGGTGATGGAGAAACTCCTCGAGGACGTCAGCTTCAACGCCGAGGATCGGCACGGCGAGACCTTGGTGATCGACGGCGCCTATGTCGACAAGCAGCTCGCTGCGATCGCCCGCAACACCGATCTCTCGCGGTTCGTGCTATAGGCCGGGGTTGGTGAGGGGCGCCTGACCCCTCCCGGCCGCGCTCGCGGCCCGACACCGCGTCCGGAATCGGACAATACTGGTCCTACCAGTTTCCGGTTTGGCTCGATTGGCCGGCTAGGCCTGGGCCGCCGCGCGATATCCCATTCCCGCCCATAATCTCCATGGCCTGATCGGCGCGCGAGCGCAGTGACGAGTCTGCCGTACCGACAGGGGCAATTGGCCTTGCCAATCCCCAATTGACAACATGACCAATCCTTAGCATGATAGCGCTATCATAAAATGTTATGATTGGGGCAGGATTCAGTGATGGGCTATATCCGGTGTCATGGCGGCGTTGCCCACGACTATCGGGGCACCGGGCGCAATCTCGTCGAACAGCCGCGCCGCTCCGCAAGCGCCCGATCCAGCCCCTGATGACCGCTTTTACCCGCCCATAGTTGTCGCGCGCCTCATGAAGAGGCGGCGAAATTCTCAGAGAGGATACCGAAATGCTCCAGATCGCATCCCGCCGACGCCTGACCCGCGCTGCCTTGCTCTGCGCCACCGCAGCCGCAGTGCTCCCCTTCAGCTACGCAAGCGCGCAAACCGCGCCGCCTCAGGATCAAGCCGCCCCCGCTGCGCAGGATGCTGGCCCGCCGGCTCAGGGCGCGACGGAAGATATCGTCGTGACCGGCTACCGCTCGAGCCTCGCCAAATCGACTGACGCCAAGCGTGCATCCACCGGTTTCACCGACTCGATCTTCGCTGAAGACATCGGCAAATTTCCGGACACCAACATCGCCGAGTCGTTCAACCGCATCCCGGGCATCACGATCAGCCGCGACATCACCGGAGAAGGCGTGAACGTCGCGATCCGCGGACTGGGGTCGAATTTCACCAACGTGACGCTGAACGGATCGCCGATGCCCGTAGCGTCCTCCGGCGCGACCGATGCTCAGGGCACCGACCGCTCGGTCGATCTCAGCTTTTTCCCGACGGATCTCTTCACCAAGCTGACGGTCAACAAGAGCTACACAGCCGATCTGCTCGAGGGCGGCGCGGCCGGCAATGTCGATCTGCGCGCGGCGCGTCCATTCGACCGTGCCAATAACTATATCAACTACAATGTTCAGGGATCACAGCAGGGACTGGAGCACAGCCTTGGCGTTCGCGGATCGCTGCTCGGCAGCTGGCACACCGATACGATCGGCATCCTCGCTGGTTTCTCCGGTCAGCGCCTGCGCACCGAGACGCGGGGTTATGAGACGATCGGCTATACCAACCCCGCCCTGTCGACACCGCAAAGTCTCGCTGGCAGCACGAACGGCGTGCCGAACACGCCTACTGCGGCGCAGATCGCGGCTGCACAATGCCCCGCCGCCACGAGCTGTAACCTCACCGGCGGGGGCAACTGGACCATTCCCGGGGTCGTTCCGGTGGGTGCCGGCGGCGGGCTAGTCGCCGGCACGGTCATCGACCAGGCCTTTCTGCTCGCCCATAATCCAGGCGCGACGATCCAGCAGATCGACAATGCGTTGTTGCCGCGCCTTGGCCGCCCTTCGGACGAGCGCGGCACGCGCGACCGCTTCAATGCCATCGTCAGCCTGGAATTCCGCCCCATCGACACGCTGCATTTCTACGTCGATGGGCTCTATGGCTACAAGCACAACGACCTGATCCGCGAAGACATGGCCTGGATCGTGCGCAACGGCGCGATCATCCCGCTCAATCTGAAATTCGACAAATCGGATTGCAGCGCCGGCTGCTCGGTGACCAGTGGCACCTTTGCCAACACGCAGTTCTTCGATGAATTCCGCCCCTATATCGAGACGACTCGCCTGTTCAACATCAACCCGGGCGGCGAGTGGGAGGTTTCCGATTCGCTGAAGGTCGAGGTGCAGGGCAATTATTCCCGCTCGACCTTCCACCGCGAGAGCCCGACGGTCGGCGGGACGACTCCGCTCGGTGTCGGCACGACGGTCGATTATACGAATACCGGCGGCGTCCCGATCATCAAATCGAGCATCGACCTCAACAATCCGGCGAATTTCGGCTGGTATACCGGCGCGCGCGTCAATCTCCAGGACGAGCGCCGTCGCTATGTGACCAAGGGCGTGCGCGGGGATGTCATCTGGGGCAGCGCCGCGCTGAACCTGAAGGTCGGCGCGGCCTTTGACGATGTGTCGCGCCTCATCCAGGGCTTCGACAATAGCCAGGCGTGGCAGAACGCCGCCTGCGGCAACAATCCAAGTGTGTTTGTGCCGTCCCCCAACACGCAGCCACCCTGTGTCGGTCTGAACGCGCCGGGCGCCGCCCCTGCCGGCTACCCGACCTACCCAGGATATGGCACCGGCTATACGTCAGGCTTGACGGGCCCCGTGACCTATGGCGGTTCGCTGGTGCCGAACTCGGCCTTTCCTAGTTATCTCGTCCCTGGCCCCGCAGGCTTTGTAACGGTCAATTTCCCCGCGTTCGCCAAGGCCACCAATTACAAATTCTATCACGACAATGCGCCCGACACAGGCGGCGCCAATACCGGTGCAAGCGGCGGCTTTATCCGCGAGGTGGTGAAATCCGCCTTTGCCACCCTGAACGGCTCGCAGGAGCTCGGCGGCAACACGCTGCGCTTCAACGCCGGTCTGCGCTACGTCAACACGATCCAGACAATCACGGGCCGCGTCTCATTGCCCGATCCGCGCAATACCACTGCCGGCGGTACGAGCATCCCGGATGGCAGCCGCTATCCCAATATCGTCAATATGGTGACGACCCGGAACCAGTATTCGAACTGGCTGCCGGCCGCGACTTTCGCCTATGATATCGGCGAACATGCCGTTGTCCGCCTCGCCGGCTCTCGTACCATGACCCGGCCCGATCCCTCGGCGCAGCTTCCGGGCGTGAACTTCGGTGCACCCTCGGCCGACCAGGCGACGATCGGCAACCCGGCGCTCAAGCCTTATCTGTCGACCAATCTCGATCTCGGTTTCGAATATTATACCGGCCGCGAGGGCGTCATCAGTTTCAACGCGTTCCGCAAGGCGATCACCGGCTTCACGACCACCAACATCACCACCGTGCCGTTCACGTCGCTTGCGCAATATGGCATCACCTATGACACGCTGAATCCGACTCAGCAGATCGCGATCACCTCGCGCGGCGGCCCCACCGCGGCGCAGGTCCAGCTGACGTCGCAGATCAACGTGCCCGATAAGCTGACGATCAACGGCCTCGAATTCCAGTGGGTCCAGCCGCTCGACTTCCTGACCCGGCACATCGGCGTGACCGGCTTCGGCTTCAACGCCAACGCAACGGTCGTCGACCAGACGACCAAGGGTGCAGCGGTCGCCTTCGGCGTCGCGCCGTTCACTTACAACATCACCGGCTATTACGAGAAACACGGCGTGATGCTGCGCGTCTCGACCACGTCGCGGCGCGGTTCGCAGAGTTCCGGCGTGGCGCAGAACGGCATCCCGGCAGCGGCGCTGTTCAACAGCAACTATACGACCTACGACTTCTCCTCGGCCTTCGATCTCGACAAGATCCTGGGCGTAGCGCATCTGCCGCAGTTGACCGTCAACGTATCGAACTTCACTGATGCGACGCTGCGCTCCTACTTCCAGTTCAGCAACGACACCTTCACGCAGTACAAGCCGGGCCGTCAGGTGCTGGTCGGGCTGCGCGGTACCTTCTAGCTGACAGGTCGGGGGCGCGCTGAACGGCGCCCCCGACGCTTTGCCTGATCGAATTGTCTTACCTGGCAGCGCGGAAACGGACCTCAGCTCTTCGGCTTCTCGTACGGCGTGAACATGCCCAGCCGGCAATGCGGCCCCGGGATGCGGGAGCCGCCGCGCTCGAGCGTGTAGAAAAGGTCGTTGCGGCACAGCTGGCTGCCATGGATCTCGGCAACGATGATCGAATCATCATCGAGCCCGGGGCATGCAGCGGGCAGGTCGTTGCGCCAGACCCGGCTACCCGCGCGATAGATCAGCGTGCGGTTGCCGATGATCTGCGGGCCATCCGCCCAGGACGAACTCATACAATCTGCCGGTTTTCCGGGCGTCCGCCCGGCAAGCGCCTTGGCGAGATCGCGCTCATCGCTGTTGCTGTCGGCGGCCATCGCGCCCGCCGCGACGAAGATAAGCGCGAAAAGAGGGAGTTTGGTCATTTCGGCCTCCGATAGGCGACGAAGCTGCCAAGCGAGCAGCTTCCGGTCTGGAAATGCGGCGAGGGGCTGACGGTCCGGCCGATATCGCCGCGGCACAGCCGTCCCGAGATCGATTGCGTGACCAGGATATCGCCACTCGCGATATGCTCGCAGCCGCCACCGGTGTCGTTGCGATACACCAGGTTCTTGCTGACCCTGTAGAGGATCGTCGGGCCATAAGCCTCGAGCTGCGATGCCTGAGTCCGGTCGGTGAGACAGTCGATCGGCTTGTCGGGGACCAGGCCGTTCAGCGCGGCGGCGAGCTTCACTTCATCGGTCTGGCGCGGCGCACGATCAGCGGCGACCGCCGACCCCGCCAGAGCGACTGCGAGCAGCGAGATCAGGATACGCATCACAAGCTCCTTCGTGCGACGCCCCCGTCGCCTGTTCCATAGCGCATTCAGCCGCGAAATGCATCCTTTGCCGCGCGCCGTGCGGCGAGCTCCTCGGCGGAATCGGCGCGGAGGAACGGGTTGGTCGCGCGCTCCTCGGCAATCGTCGTCGGCACGGTCGCCTCGCCACGCTCGCGTGCCGCATCGACCAGCGTCATGCGATCGGCGACGTCCTGGTTATCGGGTTCGGCGACCAGCGCGAAGCGGCCATTGGCTTGGGTATATTCATGCGCGCAATAGACGATCGTCTCGGGCGGAAGCGCCGCCAGCCGCTGCATATTGTCGAACATCTGCTCGGCATCGCCCTCGAACAGCCGCCCGCATCCCATCGCGAACAAGGTATCGCCGGTGAACACGACCGCGTCGCCGGGCAGATGGAAAACGATATGGCCGGCGGTATGGCCTGGCGTCTCCAGCACGGTCGCGACATGATTGCCCAGCCGCACAACGTCACCCTCATGGACGGCGATATCGAGCGTCGGGATGCGCGCCGCCTCGGCGGACGGGCCGATGACCAACGCCCCGGTCGCCGCCTTGATCGCGGCATTGCCGCCGGTGTGGTCAGGGTGCCAGTGGGTGTTCCAGATCTGCCCGATCTGCCAGCCTCGCCGATCGGCCTCGGCCAGCACCGGCGCGGCTTCGGCGGGGTCGACCACCATCGTCTGGTCCGACACGGGATCATGGACCAGCCAGATATAATTGTCGCTCAGCGCCGGGATCCGGACGATGTCGAGATTGGTCATGTAAAACTCCCGGAGGAAAGGGCGGCGGCGCCAAGCCGCTCGGTGAGCAGGGCCGCGGGCTCGGCGCGGGCCAGTGCCACGCCCTGGCCGGCCCAGAGCGGCGAGAAATCGTCCCGGCCCTCGGCCTCGGCATGGGCGCGCAAGGGGGCGAGCGCTGCGCTGGCATAAGGGAAGGGCGGTGCCGCATCGCTGACCGGGCCGAGCGCCTCGACCAGCCGGTTGCGCAAGCCCCGCGCGAGCCCGCCGGTAAAGACATTGGTGAAGACACTGTCGTCAGCCGTTGCGGTCTCGAGCCGCTTGCGGTGGACCGCACTCGGCTTGGCCTCAGGTGTCAGCAAATAAGCGGTCCCGATCTGCACCGCCGCCGCGCCCAGCGCGATCGCGCCGGCCGCGCCACGCGCGTCGGCAATGCCGCCCGCCGCGATCACCGGCACGCGAACCGCCTCGACGATCTGGCGGACCAGCGCGAACAGGCC
>JBDTXU010000494.1:0-4973 GCA_040006055.1 Sphingomonas bacterium
CCGACAGCCGCGCCGCGAGCACCTTGCGGTTGCCCTCGATGATCTTCGCGCCGCCGTCAGCCGCGTCGATATTGGCGGTGCAGACAAACGCATTCGCCAGCTTGCCGTCGGCATCCTGGCAGACGAAATATTTCTGGTTCACGCGCGCCGTAAGCTGGATCACCTCGGGCGGGACGCTCAGAAACGCTTCGTCGAAGCGGCCCAGCAGCGGCATCGGCCATTCCGTCAGCCCGGCATTCTCGACCAGCAGCCCCTCGTCACGGACCAAAGTCAGGCCGGCCTTGGACGCCGCCATGGTCGCGCCGAGCGCGATGATCGATTTGCGTTCGTCCTGATCGATGATGACATGGCAGGCGCGGAGCTTCTCGGCATAATCCGACGCGCTGCCGATGGTGATGATGCCGGGATGGTGGAAGCGGTGGCCGACCGTCGCCGCGCCTGACGTGATGCCGGCGATTTCGAACGGCACGACGTCGTCGCCGAGCAACGCGACGATGCCCTGTAGCGGGCGCACCCACTTCAAGCTTTCAGTCGAGGCGGAGGCTTGGCCCCAGCGCATCGATTTGGGCCAAGGGAAGGCGCGGATGATCGCTGGGATCGCCTCGGCGAGCACCTCAGCGGTGGCACGGCCGGGCTTTTGGGTGACGGCGAACAGGACTTTGTTGCCCTTTCCGTCGTCGCGTTCCTCGAGCTGGTCCCGGGTGAGGCCGGTCGAGCGGAGAAAGCCTTCGAGCGCCTGGGCGGGCGCGTCGGCGCGGGGGCCCTTGCGTTCCTCGGCTGTCGCTTCGGTCTGCATCGGCAGATCGCGGGCGATGAGCGCAAGGCGGCGCGGGGTGGCGAAGGTGACGATCGCGCCAGCGCGCAGGCCCGCCTTGTCGAGCTCGGCAGCGAACAGACGGGCGAGATCATCGCGCGCCTTGCCCTGCATGCGCGCTGGGATTTCTTCCGAACGGAGTTCAAGAAGGAAGTCGGTCACGCGAACCGCTCCCTACCTTGTGTCATCTCCGCGAAAGCGGGGACCCAGCTCGCGTCGTCGCCCATCAACGCCACCGTCGCGTTGGCCGCGAGCGCAGGAGATGGGTCCCCGCTTTCGCGGGGATGACAACGAGGTGGCGCGAGGCGTGTGGGCCCCCTCACGCCGTCCACCCATTCTTGTCCATCCACGCCTGGCAACTACCCTTCGCCAGATCGCGCACCCGGCCCATATAGGCCTGGCGCTCAGCCACCGAGATCACGCCCCGCGCCTGCAGCAGGTTGAAGACATGGCTCGCCTTGATCGCCTGCTCGTAAGCCGGGATCGGCAGCTTCGCCTCGAGGCAATTCTCGCACTCGGCGGTCGCCTTGCGGAACAGGTCGAACAGCGCCTCGGTATTCGCGACCTCGAAATTCCAGGTCGATTGCTCGATCTCGTTTTCGAGGAACACGTCGCCATAGGTCACGCCGGTATCGTTGTACGCGAGATCGTAGATGCTGTCCTTGTTCTGCAGATACAGCGCCAGCCGCTCCAGCCCATAGGTCAGCTCGCCGGCCACCGGCTTGCAATCGAAGCCGCCCATCTGCTGGAAATAGGTGAACTGAGTCACCTCCATGCCGTCGCACCAGACTTCCCAGCCAAGACCCCAGGCGCCGAGCGTCGGTGATTCCCAGTCATCCTCGACGAACCGAATGTCATGCTGGGTGAAATCGATGCCGATCGCGGCCAGCGAGCCCAGATACAGTTCCTGCAGGTCAGGCGGGCTCGGCTTCAGGATCACCTGATATTGGTAATAATGCTGCAGCCGATTCGGATTCTCGCCGTAGCGGCCATCGGTCGGTCGCCGGCACGGCTGGACGAACGCTGCATTCCACGGCTCAGGCCCAAGCGCGCGCAGAGTCGTCGCGGTGTGAAAGGTGCCTGCGCCCATCTCCATGTCATAGGGCTGGAGGATCAGGCAGCCGCGCTCGCTCCAATAATCATGGAGTTTCAGGATCATGCGCTGGAAGCTCAGCGGCTCGGTCACGATGGCGTAAAAACCCTTCGCAGATGCGGCAATTCGACGCGCGTCGCTTTGGCGCATGCCCCGAAAGGGGTCAACCACGCCAATTGACGGGCGACACGCTTTCCGCTGTGTTAACCATTATGGCCCGGAGTCGAACTGCGCGGCCGCGGGGGGGCGGATCAGGGGTTCAGCGCGGCGCGTTGGGGCTCGCTTTGACGACTTTGCTGTCCACCGGCGCCGGTCTCGGTACAGCGCCAGCTCCCCGCATTGCCTATCGATCGATCCCAGAAGCGCCGATGGTCACGTGGCGCGGCTACCGGATCGGCCCGCGCATCGCCTATCCCACCCTGCCGGCTGACCTGCGGATCGCGCCTGTCGATTTCGCGCTCGACGGCGACGACGCCGATATCCCCTCGGCCGAGGAGCTGGAGGCAGCCGAGTCCCGGATCGCGGTCGCGCAATTCTCGCAAAATTATCGCCCGCATCCGGCTATCTGGAAGATCGGTACCGGCAAATCGACACTCTATCTGTTCGGCACGATCCACATTCTGCCGCCGGGCTTTCAGTGGCGCAGCGAGACGCTCGACCGGATTGTGGCCGGCGCTGACGCGCTCATCGTCGAATCGGTCGATGACAGCGGAGCCGAATCGCTGACGCCTGGCCCGGCGTCCCCCGCCCTGTCGCCGCTGGCGCAACGTGTCTCGCCGGATCACCGCGCCGCACTCAAGCATTTCACTGATGCGCTGGCGCCCGAGGCGGTCGCCGCGCTCGACGGGATGCAGACCTGGATCGCGGCGGTCGCGGTTGGCTATGTCCGCGACTTCCGCGCCGGCGAGATTCCCGGGCCCGGCGCCGATAGTTGGCTCGAGGAGCGTTTCCGCCAGGCGGGCAAGCCGGTGGTGCCGATCGAGAGCGGCAACCATGTGATGGCGACGGTAAGCGCCATTCCCGAGGTCGAGCAGCGCCGCATGCTCGATCTCGCGCTCGATTCCCCGCAAAGGTCGCGTGCCGAGCTGCGCGCACCGATGCATGCCTGGGCAAAGGGTGAAATCGGCAGCGATTCGGCGCTCATGGTCGATATGGTCGGCTCAAGCGGAACCGAGGCGCTGTCAGCGCCGCTCCTCACCGACCGCAACCGCGCCTGGGCCGACAGCCTGGCGCGGCGGCTGCGTACCCCCGGCACGGCATTGTTCGCGGCCGGGGTCGGGCATTTTGTCGGGCCGGGCTCGCTGCTCGATCTGCTTCGTCAACGTGGAATCAAGGTGAAGCGGGTAGAGTGATGCCGTGTTTGCCGATAAGCACGCGCAACTTTCTCGCAGGAACCCTTTCTCCATGAAGACTTTCGCCAAGTTGATCGCGCCGCTGGCGCTGCTGTTCACGGCCCCCGCCTGCGCGCAAACCACGCCCGTCACGGTCGTGCGCCAGGCTGCTCCGGCGCTGTGGGTGCTCAAGGATGCGGACACGACCATCTATCTGTTCGGCACCATCCATGTGCTGCGGCCCGGCACCAACTGGTTCGACAAGGACGTGAAAAAGGCGTTCGATTCCTCGAACCAGGTCGTGCTCGAAATGGTGCTGCCCGATACCGCGACGATGCAGGCGATCGTCAAGCAGAAGGGCTATGCGCATGACAACATTGCGCTCACTGCTCGCCTGACTGGGGAAAAGCGCGCCGCTTATGAAAAGGCGATGGCCAATCTCGGCCTGCCCGCGACCGCTTTCGACGACCTCGAGCCATGGTTCGCGGCCGTGAACCTGGAACTACTGCCACTCCAGAAGCTCGGCTATGACATGACCAACGGCCCCGAGCAGATCATCACCAAGGCCGCAGCCGCTGGTGGCAAGCCGGTGGTCGGACTCGAGACGGCGGAGCAGCAGCTCGGCTTTTTCGACGGCCTGTCGATGCCGGCCCAGCTCGCCTTCCTGTCGGCGACGGTCGATGAAGCGCCCACGCTCAGCACCAAGATCGAGACGATGGTCGATCAATGGGCAATGGGTGATTCCACCGCCCTCGCCAAGATCCTGAACGACGATGTCGCCGATTCTCCCGAGCTGGAAAAGGTGCTGCTGATCGATCGCAACAAGCATTGGGCCGACTGGATCGACCAGCGGATGAAGCAGCCGGGCGTGGTGTTCATGGCGGTTGGCGCCGGGCATCTGGCGGGCAAGAACAGCGTTCTGGTGCAGCTCCAGGCGCATCATCTGAAAGCGGAGCGGGTGAAGAACTGAGCTCCTTCTCCCCCTGGGGGAGAAGGATACGGAGACTTATGAGCGAAGCGAATTAGTCGAAGTTGGATGAGGGGCTGAGGCTCGAGACACACGCCCTCACCCTCCCGTCGCTTCGCTCCTCCTTCCCTCTCCCCAAGTGGGAGAGGGAGATAGTTGCCTTTCCCCCTCCCCTCCCCTATAGCGCGCCGCTTCCGGCCAGGGTCATCCCTGGAGGCCTGGCCGGGATTTTGAACCAAGCATATCGGAGACTGCAATGAGCGATCAGCTTACGCTCGCAGCCGAGACGCGTGGACAGGTTGGCAAGGGAGCCTCCCGTTCACTCCGTCGTGAAGGCCGCGTACCCGCCGTGATCTACGGCAACAAGCAAGACCCCGCCTCGATCCATGTCGAGGAAAAGGCGCTGATGCGCCTCCTCATGACGGGGCATTTCATGAATTCTGTGGTGATGGTGGAAGTCGACGGCAAGACCGTACGCACCCTCCCCAAGGACGTTGCGTTCGACGCCGTGAGCGATCGTCCGACCCATGTCGATTTCCTGCGCATCTCCGAGCACGCGACCGTGCACGTCAATGTGCCGGTGCACTTCATCGACGAAGAGCTCTCCAAGGGCATCAAGCGCGGCGGCGTTCTCAACGTCGTGCGCCATGAGCTGGAGCTGATCTGCGACGCGGCACATATCCCCGACGAGATCACCATCTCGCTCAAGGGCACCGATGTCGGCGATTCGATCCACATCTCGAACGTGAAGCTGCCCAAGGGCGTCAC
>JBDTXU010000495.1:0-3893 GCA_040006055.1 Sphingomonas bacterium
GGCATATCGTCATTGACGATCGCCAGCCGCATCCGCCGGTTGGGGTCAGTGCCCGAAACCGGCTCGAGCGAAAGCACCGCGGTGCCAGGCGGCCGCGCCTCGGCGGTGGCGGCGACGAAAGTGGCGGCTTCCTGCCGCTCCGCCTTGCCGAAGCCCTGCAATTCCCCGGGAAGAGCGCCCTTGGTGAGCCGGCCGGCAAGCGCGTCCGACAGCGATTTCAACGTCGTTTTAGCCATGCCAGCTCTATGCGCCCGCCGCCGGGCGACCTCAAGCCTTGTGGCAGGTGTTGCGACAGAAAATTACGCGTTACAGCAATTCTCGGTCGCCCCAGAGAAACTTAACCAGCCGCGCGCCTCAAGCGCTCAACCCATACAGCACAGCCCCATGCGGCGGGACAGTTACCACCACCTCGCGCTCCACCCGGCCGAGATCGCGCCTTTCCCAAAGGTCCCGCACCCCCGCCGACCGCAACCCAAGACGCGCCAGCGGGAAGCGCAAAGTCCGCGAGCCCTTGTCCGCGACATTGAACACCGCAAGATAACACCCGCCGCCAGTCGCGGCCCGCGCGGTCCACACCGGCGTATCGTCCTGCAGGAAATGCGGCTGGTTGTCGCGGCTGTGCTGGTCCACCGCGATCACCTCGCGGTTGGTCAGCAGCGCCAGCGTCGCCGCATCCAGCTTGCGCAGATCGCCCCCCATGATCAGCGGCGCCCGCGTGATGCTCCAGAGCGTCATCAACGTCCGCTGCTCGTCCGCCGTGAACTTCGTATCGCGCGAGTCCAGCGCCAGCCGCCCAAGCGGCAACATATCCGCATCGGGCCAGGCGCCCGGCCGGCGATACTGGTTCCAGTTCTCCAGCCGCACGAACTGCTCCCTGAGCAATCGCCACTCGTCCCAGAAATCGTCGCTGATCCGCCACATCTGCGCAAACTCACGCACATGCGGCCCCCGCGCGACCGGCGTCTCCCCCGGCGACAGGCTCAGGATCATCGGCCGCCCGCTATGCTGGATGGCATGATGCGCCGCCTCGATCTCGGGCAGATGCGCGTCATAGGGCCGGCTCATATCGTCCATCTTGACGAAATCGACGCCCCAGCTCGCGAACAGCGCGAACACGCTGTCGAAATACGCCTGCGCCCCCGGCTTCGTCATGTCGACGCCGTACATATCGGGGTTCCACGGGCAGGTGCTCGCGGTATTCGCGATATCCTTCGCGTGCAGCGACGTGCCCAGAATCGGCAAATTCCGCGCCACCGCCGCGCGCGGAATGCCCCGCATCAGATGCACGCCGAACTTCAGCCCCATCGCATGGACCCGATCGGCCATCGGCCGAAACCCCTTGCCCCCCGCGCTCGACGGAAAGCGGTTCGGCCCGGGCACCAGCCGCCCGAACCCGTCCATGCTCGGCTCGGGCGCCGGGCTGTACGCATAGCCCGTCGCCTTGTCCTCATACCATTGGATGTCGATCGTGAAGACATCATAGCCCGCCGGCTGCAGCTTCGCGGCCTGGATGCTCGCAACCTCCAAAGCCTGCGCCTCGTTGATCGTGGTCGCGAACGAATTCCAGCTGTTCCACCCCATCGGCGGCCGCGGCGCCAGCAACGGCGCGGCCCTGCGCTTGCCCAGCGCCGGCGCCCCCGCCGCAAGCCCGATCAGCCCCGCGCCAACCAACACGCCCCGCCGACTCGTCCCCGCTCCCGCCATGCTCCGTCCCTTTTTAACTCTGAGTTATTCCCCCGATACGCCAGAAGAGGGAGAGCGGGAAGAGCCCCCCTCAACCCCCCGGCTAATCCCCCCGAAGATGCTCCTCGACAATCTGCCGATACCAATCATCATCACTCTCCTCGACCGGCCGCCGCACCGGCTCCACCCTTGAGGGATGCACATAAGCCTCCACCGCCCGCGGCATCACCGCGTCCGCAAAGGTCAAAGCCAGCGCATCCCCATCATCCGGCGAGGCGAGCCCGCGCGATTTCATATGCTCCTTCTTCTCCAGCAAAATCGAAACCTGGTCCGCCGCATAGCCATATTCCACCCCCGCCAGATCAGCCGCCAGCGCCTCGTCATCAGGAATGGCCCCGCCCACCAGCCACCCCCGCATATTCGTCCACATCTCGGATCGCTTGTTGGCGGTCTTCACCCGCATCTCCCCCGCCCAGATCGCCTCGCGCCCGGCCCCGCCGAACCACACTTCATGCACATTCGGCACTCCCAGCTGCCGCAGCCGGTCGATCACCGCCGCCCCGATATTCCCCGCATCGACGAAGATCGCATCGGGGCAGTGCAGCTGCGCCTGCAACGCCACATCGCCCGCCAAAGTCATCGCATCCAGCTTGTGCCACCGTTTCCAGGCCCGCGACCGCGCATCGCGCCCATGGCGGATCGCCAGCGTCGAATGGTCATTGCCGAACCGCGCGCAATCCAGCCCGAAGATGATCGGGTCGCTGATCAGCGGCCAGGCCTCCCGCACCCGCGCCGCATCGATCTCGGCCGAGCCGATGAACTGCGCCGAGCTGCTCGAGGGGAACTGCCCGCGCACCCGCACCCGCACCACATCGCTGTCCTCGCCGTACGTCGCGACCAGCTCGTCCAGATACGGTTTGTTGGTCCCCTCCACCGTCCGGCTGTCGATCTGCGCCGCATTCCACAGAGTGCGATGCTTCCCGAAACACTCCCGAAACGCGCCCGAATTATGCGTCGGGTTGCCAAAGGCGAGGAAGATGATCTCGGTCTCCTCATCGGTCAGCGCCCCCAGCGCCACCTCCCAGACCTTCGCCGCGATCCCCGATGCCTCGTCGAACACCAGGATGATCCGCTTCCCCTGATTATGCAGCCCCGCAAAAGCCTCGGTATTCGCAACCGACCAGGTAACGAGATCCGCCCGCCACCCCCGCTCATGCCCCGCCGCGGTGGAGACAAGCGCGGTCGCGGTCGTGCGGAACCAGTGCTTCGTCACGGACATCCCATGCCATTTCGCGATCTCGGGCGCCGTCTTGGTCAGCAACTGGCTCTCGGTATTGGCGGTGACGACGATGCGGGTGTCCATCCCGGTATCGAGCCCCCATTTCACCAGCATCGCGATCAGCGCCGATTTCCCGATCCCATGCCCGGAAGCCCGCGCAACCCGACACGGCGTAAAGCGCGTGAGCGGATCAGCCAGATGCGCCCCAATCGCCGTCATGACGTCACACTGCCACGCCCGAGGCCCCGCCGCGCCCGCCAGCGATCCTTTCCCCCAGGGATAAGCAAACCGAGCATGCGTCAACGGATCAAACCGCATCCCCGCCACAGTCAGAGCCAACACCCGCTCAGGATCCTCCTCCTTCTTCTTACCCCCCTCCCGCTCGCGGGAGGGGCCGGGGGTGGGCTCGCGCAAGCGGCAAGGGGAAGGGCCGCTCGAGCCCAAAGCCCCCGAGCCCCCCTCACTCACAACCACCCCCCCGATCCCCACCCCCAATCCGCCCAAACGCCTCCTCGAGCACGTCAGCCAGCGCCTCCTTCGGGTCATCCTCCTCGCGAACCCGCCAATCCTCCGGCCGCCGCATCCGCAGCCACTGCATCCCCACCCGCGGATCAGCGAGCACCCGCCGGGTGAAGCGCACGATCTCCGGCTGGGTCCATGTCGAAAACATGAAAGCCCGCTCGGCGGTGTACTCAAAGCCGCACGCCCGCTGATACATGCTCGCCTCCACGCGTTTGTCGGCATGCTCCCGCCCGATCGCACAGGCGGCGGCAAAGTCCGCATGGGCATGGCGCCAGCGATAAAAGGTCGAGATATCGACATCGAATAACCGCGCGACCTCCTCGTCGATCGCGCCGAGCTCATAAGCCTGGCGCGCCTGGTTGGCATATTCGGGGCGGTAGCTGGTGGGGCGTCCTTTTGTCATGGACGG
>JBDTXU010000496.1:0-4945 GCA_040006055.1 Sphingomonas bacterium
TCGACGCTGTGCAGAGTCTCGATTGACGCCGGCTGGCCTAGTATCATGGCTTTCATGGGATTTTCCTCCGGGAGATTGGGCACCGCAGGTCGTGCTTCGGTCCGTCCATCGTGCGGTTTCTCCGGTTGCGACCTGGGCCGGGTTGGTCAGGATGAAATTGTCGAGACTATCCTGCGTGCCCGGAAGCGTGATTTGATGCACGTGATCAGGTTTCTCGGTGCCTTCCTCGCGGCGATAGCGGCTTCAAGGGCGAGGAGATAGGCAAACGCCGGGTACCTCGACTCACAATCAACCTGCGTCGTGAAACGTGTAGCGGCGTGCGATGGGTAGAAACAGACCGAAGGCGGATTCGAGCCCCTCGGCATATTGCTCGTCGGGCTCGGGCTTAAGCTCATCTCGCGCTTTCATATAAGCGTGCAGGAGCGGACGCAGGCTTTCCGGCTGGCCGGAATCCACCTCGGACGTATTCAACGCTGCCAGTTTGCGCGGCTCAAGCCTGCATGGTGTGTTCTGCATGGCGAGCGCGAGGCAGGTAGCGAGCGCCAGCGCCTGCTGGTCGAAGGAGCAGGCGCGCAGTGCCGCCACCACCGACTTGCGCAGGTCCGCATCGACATCAGGCGTATCCTCCCGGGTCGACGCGGCGGCGATCGCCTGGATCAGCAGATAGGTATTGAAGAAGCGCTTCACCCGGCGCGGGGAATCGCCGATCGTCGGAGCGAGGGCGGCCAGCGCCCGCAGATCGGCATCAACCAGTTCGAGCTTTTCAGCCTCGAACAGCGCAGCAGCGCCATCGCGATCCGAGTGGCTGTTCGTGACGCTATTGTCGGCGTCGGACACGGACGAACCGGCGCCTGTGCCAAGGCCTTCCCCGCTGGCCATTGTCTCGCCGCCGAGTGCATCCCCGTTGCCCGACCTGGCGCCATCGGTCGCCGCGGATTCAGCTATGGCCGCAGGCACAGCACCGGATTGTCCGCTGTCGGTCGTTTCTTCATCCTCGCCGGCGAGGGCTTGATCGAGCGTATCCGCCGCGCCCTCGCCACCCTTTTGACCGTTCTGAAAATCGGCGACCAGCTTGTTGATAAACCCGGCCGCGGCGGTATCTCGGAGTGGCTGGACCCAATAGGGAATCTGGAAGATCTTCTCCATATAGTCTTCGGCAGTGGCAGTATCGCTGACTGCCAGTGGCGCGTCGGACGTCTTGCTCCCGGTCAACTGCTTCTCGTAAATTTCATGCAGCGCGTGTTTCACCCAGCGGGCATCGACCGCCACGAACACCACGAACAGGCGGAAGCTGAGCAGCATGTGTACCGCCTGTATCACCTCCACTACCTTGCCGGGCGGGCAACGATCCAGATCGTCGATATAGAGGATGATGCGACCAAAGGAGCGGGAGGGCATGGCGGCATTCTGCGCTTCCCTCAGCATCGCCACCTCCTTGGCACCCAGCAGTGGTGTTCGACCGTCCTTCTGTTCTTCGGCTTCGACCATGGGTGAATCGTCGGGCGGGAATTCCGCCTTCCCTCCTCCTTCCTCAACACGCGCCTCGGCGATGAGGGCATCGACGCGCGCGGCATAGGCCGCCTCCTCCTCATCATAGCGCTTCTGCTCGTCGCTGCCCGATCGTGCGGCTTCCACCAGATTGGTGAGCTGCTCGAAATCGCGCCTGATGGTGGCGATCAGGCCGAGATGCTTGCCATAAGTGCCGTCAGCCAGCCGTTCGCGGATGAAGCGACTGAGGCGGCCGCGCGCGCTTTCCGAGGCGTAGCGGTTCTGTGCGTCGGCGGCCTGCTCCGCAGCGAGCTTCAGGCGTTCCTGCGCGGCGGCCAGCGTCTGTTCGGCGGCGGTGACGGCGCTCTGCTTCTCCGCGATCGTCGCGTCAGATTGTGCGACGACCTTGGCCTGAAGCTGGTTGATGCTGGATTTGACGGTGGCGCCGACCTCGTCGGCCTTGTCCAGGACGGGCTTCACCTTGTCCAGGAAGCGCCGAACGGCCGCAGTTCCGGCCGCCAGGGTGCCCGCTATTCCGCTCATGCCGGCGGTAATTGCTGCGAGCGCGCCGCTCCGGCTTAAATAGATGGTTCCCCACGCGACGAGCGCGCAGGCCAGCGGGACGAGGAGCAGGAAGGCGATCGCTGCCACGCCCCACCCCCCGCGCAAGCTCTCGCGCGCAGCATCCCACATCAGGCGAACGCGATTGCCCTGCTCTGTCAGCCGGTTTCCTACCGCGACGGCGTCGCCGGCATTGTCGATGACATGAGCGAGACCGATCGTGTCGAGCTGCGCTCGCAAGGCTTCGACTTCGGGGGACGCAAGAATCTCATTCAGGCCATTGTCCAGCAAGGCCTTGAGCGCGACCTGCTTGTCGGAAAGCTTGCGGGCTTTCTCCGCTTCGGCGTCCGCCACGGCCTGGTTCGCTTCGGCCAGTTCCTTGTTGGCGCCCATGATCGCGCGGGCAGTCTCGAGCTTGAGCTGGCGCGATGTCGCCAGCGCCTCGAACAGGTCGCTGACCTCCTGGCTGCCATTCTCATCCTGCTGACGCAGCCATTCCTCCAGCCGGCAGAAGATGAATTCGACCAGGCTGGCCCACAGGTTCGCCTCGATATAGTGCCAGGCGTTGAATTCGATATGGACGACATCGGCGTGATAGGCGGTGCTATGGGCCTCCCGATCGGGCGGGCGCGCCGATTGTGCACGGGCATCGGCGGCATATTCGTCGATCTTGCGCCGGACGCCCTTCATGAAGAAGGATTTGCCCGACCCCCAATCGCCGAACACGCCCACCGCAAGCGGCGGATCGATGCTGCGCGCCGCGGCCAGTTTCGCAAACGCCTCGATCTCAGCGCCCACGCCGATGAAATCCTGCGGCCGTTCGCTGGGGCTGTCGGTGCGGTAGCCCATGCCGCGCATGGTTTCGAGCGAACGGGTGGCCGGCGGATCCGAGGCCAACGCGACGTGGGAGTCCATATAGGCCCGGGCGAGTTCCTTGATCCGATCGAGCGCCACCGCGCTTCCCGAACAGATGAAGACATCATGCTGCGCGGCACGGATTCCCGGCGGGCGTTTATTCCACTCGACCAGTGCATTGAAGAATGCCTCTGCCGCCGATGCCGGGTTGCTGCCTCCGTCCCCCGCCGCGAGGATGGGAAAGAGCACCCGCTCGTCGAGCGCAGCAAGGTTGAGCGCGCTCTCGACCGCGCGGTCCATAGCCCGGTTATCATAGTCTCCGGCGCCGACACCGCATGCCGCTATCAGGGTGGGACGGGGCGTGCGCGACAGGAGGTTCGCACCCCCACCCGCGAAATCGGGTGACGTCACGCGACCAGCCCGAATTCGCCCGGCAAGTGTTGTACTCGCTTTTTCGAGTGCGCGAACAAAGGAGCCGAAAGCGCCCCTCGCGCTGACAGGAACGATGATCGCATCATAGCTGGGCAATGCACCGAATGTCTTCACCGGCAGCAGGTGGAGGGCAAGCGAGCCGATCACAGCAACAGGAAGAGCTGACACGGGGGGCAACGAGCGCAAGGTCGGAGTTTTTTTGGGGGTGGCGGAGCGCTTGCGCGGTGGTTTGACGTCCCGCTCGTCGTCGGGTGAGGAAGGCGGCGAACTCTCGGTTTTCTTCGGTCGGCTGTTTTCCGGTGATGCGGATGAGGGCCCGCTCTTCAGCGCCTCCTCGACAAGCTTTGCCGCGGTTTCGCGGAACCGCGACATAGTCGCGTCTTCGGTTTGCGAGCCCAAGGTGCCGTCGGAGGTCGGTTCTGTCGTTTCCCGGACATCGATGATTTTCGGGCGCGAAGGCCCCGTTTCCGAACTGACTGGCGCCTTCATGGTCGTGCTCAGTGAAGCGACGTCGGCCATGCTCGTCGCACCAAGGCCGGACTCTGACCTGGAGTGTTTCGCGCCGCGGCGCGACACGGGGCGAGTGGGCGGGCTATCACTCATGGGTGGCCGTCTCCAGCGAAGCAGGGGCCAATTCGAGTGAGGTCGCTGAAACAAGGTCGATCACCGGCAGCTCTCTCTCAGGCTGTTCAGACGGCGCGACTCGTTTTTTATTGGGATGATGATGACGGGGTTCGAGCGTGGATTCAAGGCGCACTCGACGTGCCAGATATGGCACGGCGAGCCGGCCACTTTGCCCAGCTATCCACACTCCATCTTCCATTTCCTACCCCGCACGCTATCCTCCTGTCCAACGATAGACAGGGAGGAAAATCATGTTCAACCGGAGAGAAATAGTCGGCGCCGGAGTCGCGCTGACGGTCGCTGCGCCCGCATTGGCTGGGAAGGGGGCCGCGAAGAAGAAAACCGACCGGTTCGTTCGCCGTACCGGCACGCACTTCACCATCGGCGGCAAACCCTATCATTATGCCGGGGCAAATATGTGGTACGGGGCGTGGCTCGGTGCCGACGCGGCCTATGGCGATCGCGCACGGTTGCGGCGCGAGCTCGATGCATTGGCGGCGATAGGCGTCACCAATTTGCGGGTGCTTGCCTCTTCCGAGGACTCGCCTTTGCTCAATGCCGTCTCGCCGGCGATGCGTGACAAAGCTGGCCATTATAATCAGGCACTGCTGGGCGGGCTCGATTATCTGCTCGCCGAGATGGCGAAGCGCAACATGCGCGCCGTGCTCTATCTGACCAATTTCTGGGAATGGTCGGGCGGCATGATGACCTATCTCAGCTATGTGAATGGCGGCCATTACATCAACAATGGCGACCCGGCGCATCCCTGGCCGGAATTCCCTGACGCGGTCGCCGCCTTTTACCGCACGCCCGCGGCGATGGCGCTGTTCCGCAAGCATGTGCAGGTCATGGTCGGGCGCACCAACAGCGTGACCAAGGTGGCTTATGCCAATGATCCGACGATCATGGCGTGGCAGCTCGGCAACGAGCCCCGGCCGGCCGGCAGCGACAAGGTCGGCCTGCCCAATCTGCCCGCTTTCCATGC
>JBDTXU010000497.1:0-13300 GCA_040006055.1 Sphingomonas bacterium
GATGGACGATATCGGCATTGGCCACGCCCTTGGTCAGCGCGAGATCATACATCGCAATCGCCTTGGCATAGTTGCGAGCGCCCAGATACGCGTCACCCGTCTGCGAGGCGGCATCCCCCTTGGGCGCGGCGGCGGCAGTCTTTTCCTGGACCGCGAAGGACTTGTCGCCCGCGATATCGGTGTTGGCTTGGGCGAGCAGATCGGATGCCGTCTTGTTGGCGGCGGGGATCGCGGAATTGGTGCGGCCCTCCTCGATCACCGATTTGCCCTCGGTCGGCAGGCCGATCTGGATCGAGGCCTGGGCATAATCAATATAGTCGCGCTGCCCGGCAAGGCTGCGGGTGACGCTCATCAGACGATAGAGATCGACCCGATCCCGGTCAGTGAGACGCTTTATGCCCGGGCCCTGAAAACCGAAGGTGTAGATCGCGTCGTGCCAGTTCGCCTTGGTGCCGTAAGCGGCCAGCCAGCGGGCGGTCCAGGCCTCGGTTCCGGCGGTGTCGTTCGCCTTGTACAGGCGCGAAATCGCGTAGCGGTACCAGTTTTCCGGCGGCTTTTTGCCAGCGGGCTGCGCCGCGACCAGCGCCTCGAGCGCCTTGGCACCGGCGGCGACGTTGCCGCTCTCCATGTTGGTACGGACGATCTGGTAGCTCAGCTCATCGTCCTGCAAGCCGCCATCGCGCGCCTGCGTGTAATGCTGCAGGGCCTGGGGATATTGCTGAAGGTTATAAAAAATGTCGCCGCGGATATAATGATAGCGCGCCAGATCGGTCTTGGGCGAGCGCGGATTGGCGAGCAGCGAGTCGATCGGACCAGCCAGTGCAGCGGTGGTCGTTGGGGTCTGCGGCTGCCCAGCGATCATCTTGAAGCGCAGGGTCGCTGCGATGTAACGCTCGTCATCATTCTTGGCCAGCGCATCGGCGGCGGCAAGCTGGGTCGTGGCGGTGGCAAAATCCTTGGCGTCGATCGCCGTCTGCGCCGCCACCGCCGGAGCCCGGAATTCCTTCGACAGATTGAAGCTGTCGGCAGCGGACGCCGCGGGCTTGTCCTTCTTGGCATAGGCCGGCGCGACGAACGCGGTGCTGCCTATGCCGGTCACCAATGCCGCGGCGAGCGCGACCTTCGAAATCATCTTCATGCCGGAATCTCCATCTTGCGGTGCGGCCGCTGAATTTGCCGCGTCCCTCTACCCATGCGCCGCACCGCGTACAAGCGGCGGCGGTTCCCCCGTCGGGTGCAACACGCGCGCTGAACAACGATTGAACGCGCGCGCGGCTCCATTGGTCCCGGAGGCTTTACGACAACCTCAACGGCAGGCGCCCGCCGACGCGCTGGGCCCAGTACGCGCGCTTGCCATCCGGCGCAGATCAGCGCCACTGCGGTCAGTGGGTTCGGGGCCGGTGCCGAGCCCGCGCCACAACGCCGTATTGAAGGCCGCCGTGTCGAGATGGTCTTCGGTCCGGAAATCCTGGCCGCGCATGGCATTCGTCCAGTAAGCCGCGTCGCGTGATCGGCAGGCGGCGCTCGCGACGTTCTTCGCGACGAAGCGATCGGCCAGTATCGGCAAGCTCGTGGTCCTGAGCACGTCGGCCGCTTGTGCGCGGAAACGCCACTCCTTTTGCGAGAGGTCGAACAGATCCGCCATCGGCGCGGCCAGCGCGTCGTTCAGGCCGAGCGGCTTCAGCCCGAGCACAGTCTCGATCGTGCGCAGCATGCTGATCGTGGTGTAGCGAGTCGAGACCAGGGCATGCTGGCGGACATAAGGCCCGACCACAAAGGCGATGCTGCGGCGGGCATCGACATGGTCAGTGCCATTCTGGGCATCGTCCTCGATGATGAAGATCAGCGTCGAGTCGCTGAACTTGCTGGTGGCGATCCGCTCGGCAACCATGCCGATCGCATAATCATTGTCGGCCATTTCGGTTTCGACGGTGTTGACTCCATCGATCGCCTTGTCGAAATCGCCGAAATGGTCGTGTGACAGGCGTAGCAGGGTCAGCGCGGGCATTGCGCCCGAGGCTTCCTGCGCAGCGAACTCGCGCTGCCATTCGAGCACACGCCAGTAATCGGGCATCTTCTGGTCGAAGCCGCGGAAATACGGATCGCTCCGGCTCGCGAGCTGGCGATCGGCGGGCGTCCAGATGACATGATGTTCGCTTGCGGGATCGCGGATCAGCGGCACCGATCCGGGCACATCGGCATCATAGACCGAGGCATCGGCAAAGCCGTAATTGCGCACGCTGAGCCCCGCGCGCAGGGCCGCATTCCACAGGAATCCCTTGCCTGGCGCGCCGTCATCATCTGCGTCCGGCGCATTGAGCAGTGCCTCGCCCGGTAACAGATCGGGATCGTCGGGAATCGCCGGATTGCTCGCCCGCCGTACAGGCAGATCAAGCGCGGTCGGGATGTTGCGATCCGCTTCTTCGGCTTCATAGGCGAGGCCGCGCTTGGCATAGTTCACCGGCGCGGTCTTCTCGAGCAGGTCGGGCACCCGCCCAGCGGTCGTCCAGGTCCAGCCGGTGCTCGATTGCTCGCCGCTGTCGTAGAAATTGTCGAGCGTCACGAAATTGCTGGCCAGCGCATGGTGGTTGGGCGAAAGCCGTTCGCCCAGGATCGCGAGGTTCGGGTCGCCATTGCCGACCGGCAAGTCGCCCAGCACCTGATCATAGGTGCGGTTTTCCTTCACGATGAAGACGACATGTTTGATGTGCGCGCGCAGCAGCGCCATCCGCGCTTCAGCCGCTGCCCGGGCCGGCTGGTCAGACAGGCCGATATTGTGCGCGACGCGCAGGGTCGTCGCGACCAGCGCCTTGGGGCCGGGCTCGGGGAACTCGAGCAGCCCCGCCTTCTCGAGCTGAAAGATATATTGGTTGGCCGCGCCGCACGCATTGGGCTGCGCCTTCACCACCGCGAGCTTCGGTGCGCAGCCAAGCGGATTGGGCCCGGGCGGGCTCTTGCGATTGACGACGAAGACCCGCCTGCCGTCCCGGCTGGTCGCAACCGCACTCGGATACCAGCCGGTCGGCACCAGTCCGGCGACGGTTGCGCCGCCCTTGCCCGGCACGACGAAAGCGAGCGCGTTGATGCCGCCATAGGTAACCAGCAGGCGGTGGTCAGGGGTCAGCGCCAGGCCGTTAGGGTTCAGGCCCTTGCCCGGCGCTTCCGTACCGATCGCATCGGGCATGCCGAGGCGCGGTTCGGCGATCAGCCGGTCGGTCATCGTGTCGAGCATCGCCAGCCGGTCGGCATTGTCCTCGGTCGCATAGAGCCGCTTCGCGCCCGCATCGAGCAGCAAGGCGGTCGGCTCGCCGATCGTCTGCACCCGTGAGGAAACGCCAACCTTGTCGCCCGCAATCGTCAGGACAACGAGCTGGCGATCGCGTGGTGCCGAGACATAGGCATGGCCGTTGTCCCGCCACAGAATGGCAAAGGGAAATTCGCCGCCGGCAACGCCACGGGCGGCGGGATCGATCTTGCCTGGCCGCAGATCGCGCTCGTCAAGCACGCGGCGCGCGTCGAGATCTACCAGGCTCACCGAATCATTGTAATAATTGGCGACCAGCGCCCGTTTCCCGTCAGGGCTGATCGCGACGCCAGCCGCCTGCGGCTTCACATCGGCACCGTTGCCGGCGGCATGGCCAAGCGCGATCGGCGCGCCAGCTTCGGCAAAGCCCTTCGTTCCGCGCGCGAAGATATGGACATTGTCGTCCATGCCACCGCCGACGATGAAACCGTTGCCGTCGGGCTGCCAGGCAACTCCCGAATAGCTGTTGGGCACGGGCAACGTCTGTTCCAGCCGGCTGCCCGCCGCACCGATGCGATAGACAAAGATATATTGCACCGACTGAGCCTCATCGAGCTTGCCGTCGGGGCCGTTGTAACGGTTGAAGCCGCTGGTCAGGACGAGCATCTCGCGGCCATCCGGGCTCACCGCGATCGCGGCGGCGCCATCGGCGATATAAGCTGGATTCGGGCCGATATGGGTGACGAGCGGTTGAAACTTGGCGCCCGGCGCGGCGAGGGGTGTCAATATTTGCCCCGTCGGCAGCTTTTGCTGCGCGATGGCGGCGCCGGGGAGCAGCCCGAGAAGCACTGTAGTCGTTGCGAGCTCGACAGACAAAAGCCGCTTCAATTAGACTCTCCCGATTGCCCGAAACGGGCGTCCTAGAGGCGCTTCAAGAAAGCTATGTGACGGTCGCCACCCTCCTGGAGGGGCTCGTCAAGCCCCGGGATCGCGCTCGGCTACGACGATGTTCACCAGGCTGCGATAGCTGCGGCCGACGGGAAGCTCGCGCTCGCCGCCGATTACGATCTTGTAGCCGCCGGTCGCGCGGCGCCGCACGGCAATGATGCGATCGCGGTTGACGATATGCGAGCGGTGGATGCGCACGAAACGCCTGCCGTCGAGTCGCTGCAGGATCGCGCTCAACGGCTCACGGTGAAGATAGCTCGCCGCATCGAGATGGAGCCGGACATATTCGCCCTCAGCCTGGATCCAGTCGACCAGATCGAGATCGACCCGCACCGTCTCGCCGCGCCGTTGCACCCAGAGATAATTGCCAGCGTGAAAGTCATTGCCGCGCTCGTCGCGCAATGCCTGAAGCTGGAGCGCGAGATCGCCAAGCCGGGCGCGCGCGTCGCGGCTCTCGATCGCGGCGCGGGCGCGTTCGATCGCGGTTTCGAGCCGGCCGAGCCTGACCGGCTTGGTGAGGAAATCGATCGCGCCAGTATCGAAGGCGTGCGCTGCAAATTGCGGATAGGCGGTGACGAAGACGATCAGCGGAGCCGCCCCGCCGCGCCGATTGAGCTCCTCGACCACGTCGAACCCGTCAAGCGCCGGCATCTCGATATCGAGGAAAATGAGATCGGGCTGTTCCTCAGCGACCACCTCAAGCGCCGCGGCGCCATTGCCCGCGGTGCCGACGATCTCGATCCCGTCGATCCGGTGGATCATATCGGCCAGTCGTTCGAGCGCGAGCATCTCGTCGTCGCACAGGATCGCCCGGATCATGATGCAGCACCCGTCGACAAGGGAATCGCGAAGCTCACTGCATAGCCGCCGCCAGGTTGCGGCTCGGCCCGAAACGCGCAATCCTCGCCGAACCGCGCCTGCAGCCGCTCAGCAACATTGTTGAGTCCGACGCCCGTGCCGCGCGCACCCTGCCCCGGCCCGTCGCCAGCGCCGTTGCGGACGCAGACATGCAACCGTTCGCCCTCGATCCGCGCCGAGATATCGAGCGTGACCGGTGTCGTGCTGGTCGAAACCGAATGCTTGACGACATTCTCGATCAGCGGCTGGAGCACAAGGCTCGGCACCAGCGCGCTGCGCGCTTCCTCGGAAATGTCGATCCGCACCTGGAGCCGATCTGCGAAGCGCACCGCTTCGATCGCGAGATAGAGCGCCTGGAGCTCGATCTCCCGGTCGAGCGGGATATCCGCCTGCGGGTCGAGCGAGAGACACGCGCGCAGGAAATCGGCCAGATTCTCGACCATCAGCTCGGCCGGCTCGACCTCGCGCCGCGCGATCAGGGCGGCGATCGAGTTGAGCGTGTTGAACATGAAATGGGGGTTGAGCTGATAGCGCAGCGCGCGAAGCTGCGCGGCATCAGCGATGCCGCGAAGCTGGGCGATACGGCGTTCGCGCTCGGCCGATTCGAGCGCGTACCAGAAGGCAAGCAACAGCGACGACAGCGCGAGATATGCCCAGAACCATTGGACGCTCGCGATCATATAGCTGGAAACGCTGAACTTGTCGGCATTCGCCTGGGGCATGAAGTGGTTGAAGATCGTGAAATTGCCGGTGGCGTGGAGCATGGCGCCGAGCGCCGCTAGGCCGAAGGCGAGCAGGATCCGCACCCGGATCGGTCGTCCCTTGAAGCGCTGGCTGATCGCCGCGATGCCGAACGACAGGATGATACCGAGCAAGGTCACGCACAGTCGCGGCAGGATATAGGGCAGGTTGCTGTCTTCGGGCATCATCATGATGCTCTGGGCGGTGAGCAGAGAGAACTGCGTCGCCCAGAACAGCACAATGAACCCGCCCGTGCCGCGGCGGATCGCTCGTGGCTGTGTGGCAGGATCGAAGTCAGCTTGCATGGCGCACCCTAGCGCGCGCGCCACGCCGCGGTAAACGGCCGGCGCGGGTCACTGGTGGTGCGGGCCGTGCCGTTCGTGGCGCAGCGTCGTGAATCCGCGATATTCACCCTCTCCTTCCGGAGAGGCGGCAACGTGATCAACCCAACGCGTCTTCTGCCTCGCTGACGCCGATCCATAAGGTGCGCGAGCCCCGCGTGTCAGGCTCGACACGAAAGCGCAGACCCCAGCCGCGCACCGTCTCAAGCGGATCGCCGGCGCCAATATCGGCGAATTTGCGGCGGAGGCGAAACAGCAGCACCTCACGTGTGTTGGTGCGCGCATGGCGAGCGTCGAGCACGCTGCCGATCTCCGCCCAGGGCACCCGCCCACGCCGCGCCACCAGCGCAAATAACTGGCCCTCAAGCGGCGACAGCGCGACCCGGACGCCATTCCAGCGCACGTCGACCGGATCGAAGGTGATCGTCACCGCGCCGCGCCGGATCATCGGGCGGCGCTCTGTGTCGGTGAGCCCAGCCACGGGCTCAGGGGCGGATTCTGCAACCTGCGACTGCCGTAAGGGATGGCCATCCGACGCACCGAGCCGCGCAGCCATGATCCAGGCGAATTCACGCGCACCCAGCGCGACCGGCGCCTCACCCTCGCCGACGGCCGCACGCAGCAGTGCGACGCCACCCGCCGCATGGCCGGCCCGGGCGGCGGCATCGTCACCACCGGGATAGCGCATCAATAGCTCTTCGAGCGTACGGCACAGGGGCTGCTCGACGCGCTCGCGATAAAAATCAGTCAGCCATGCCATGGTGGCGTCGCGCCGGACCGAGCCGAGCAATTCGCGGTGAACGTCCGTGGCGAGCGCAGCGAGCGCATTCCGGCCAAATGCTTCGAGGTCGTCGCGCAACCGCCCCAGGGACGCCACCTCGCGCGCCAGCAGAGGTTCGAACTCGCGTAGCAACTCGGCGCGCGAGGCGCGGTACAGCGCGTCACGGTCAGGGAAGAGATTATAAACGGTACGCCGCGTTACACCCGCCAGGCTTGCAACAGCTTCCATGCTGAACGTGCGATAGCCCTCGTCCTGCAACAAGGTACGCGCGGCGCCGAGAATGCTGCGCCGGCTGACCAGGGTACGAAGATCGCCGGTCGCGACGCTTCCATTCGGCGTGGCGCCCGTGAAGCTGGAGAGGCTGCTCGCGTTCATGAGGCGAGGCTAGCCGTGCATCGCCGCGACCCAAGCCCAAAGCAGCCGGCCGTCGCCCCGCTCGGCCGAACGACTAACGGTGTGCCGGCAGCATAACACAGCCTGTGAACGACGGCACGTGCCGTTCGTCGGCGCCTGTGTGTCGTTCAACGGTGCGTCCGGTAAGGCAGCGGCAAGGTTGGGCGGATCGAAAGAGCTCTCTGCGAGACTGACGATGTCCAGCCCCCGCATAAAATTGTAATATTCAGCCAGACCCAACGACATTCATCGCGATATCTGTGTCACATATCACTATGCGTAAATTACCATACTTAAATATCGACGACAATCTAGCTTACATTCACTTCACACTATCGTAAATTGGCCTTGTATCCAAACTACAACAGAGCCTTTTCGCCGTATATGCTTCATTCATAATGGCATTTACTTGAGTCTGTTTACCTTCCAGCCTGAAAGCATGGAACGCCCCGGCCTGTGCCGACGGCGTCCGGCAAATAGGGGGCTCGGCACCATGCGTGCGAGCCGAAGAACAAGGACCGCCCATATGACCAGGATCTTGCACATCCACCGCAGCCGGCTCGTCGCCAGCGCCTCGGCCACCAGCCTCTTGCTCGCCCTGAGCGCGCCCGCCTTCGCGCAGGACGCACCTCAAACGGCAGCGCAGACGCCAGCATCGACCGACACCCAGGAGGGCACGCAGGCACCCGACATCGTCGTGACAGGCTCGCTGATCACCAATCCCAATCTCGAGCGTTCCACCCCTGTCATCTTCGTCGGCTCGGACGAAATCCAGCTGCGCCAGTCGAATGTCGCCGAGGAAGTCATTCGCGATCTCCCGGGTGTGGTTCCGAACCTCGGCTCGGCCGTGAACAACGGCAATAACGGCGCGTCCTTCGTCGATCTTCGCGGCCTTGGCTCGAACCGCAACATCGTCCTGCTCGATGGCGTCAGGATCACGCCGGCCGGCACGCCCGGCAGCATCGCCGGCCTCGCCGGCCGCGTCGATCTCAACAATATCCCGCTCGCGCTGATCGACCGCGTCGACGCCCTGACCGGCGCCGCGAGCACGACCTATGGCGCAGATGCCATCACCGGCGTCATCAACTTCATCACGCGTCGGGATTTCTCCGGCGTCGAGCTGGTCGTCGATAACCAGATCACCGAACTCGGCGACGGGCACACCTACCGGGCCGATGCTACGTTCGGCGCCAATTTTGATGATGGGCGCGGCAACGCGGTGTTCAGCATCGGCTATCAGCATGCTGATCCGGTCTATCAGGGTGGCCAGCGCGCCTATTCCGAGAACGCGCTGGAATCCTTGCAGGTCGAAGCCGGCGGCGGCTCGCCGACCGCGACCCCTTCGGCGTTCAGCGTGCCCGGCCTCGGGCAGCCCCAGATCGACGCCTCCGGCAACCTCGTCCCCGCCTTCGCGACCTTCAACTTCAATCCGTTCAATATCTTCCAGACGCCTTTCAAACGGTTCAACATCTACGGCGCCGCGCATTACGAGGTCAGCGACGGTATCGAGGTCTATGGCCGCGGCATGTTCTCGAAGAACCATGTGTCGACCATCGCCGCCGCATCGGGCGTGTTCAACCAGTCAGTGACCATCCCGGTCAGCAATCCCTATCTTCCAGCCGGCGCGCGCGCGACCTTCTGCGCGAACAATGATTTCGATCCGAACGCACCAGGCGTCCAGACGCTCACGCCCGCGCAATGCAGCGCGGCTGCACTCTCGACGAGCCCGTCCGATCCGAATTACCGCACCTTCACGACCAATCTGCGGCGCCGCACGCTCGAGGTCGGCAACCGCACCAGCGATTTCCAGACCACCTTCTTCGATTACCGCTTCGGCGTCCGCGGATCGCTCACCAGCACCCTGAAATGGGATCTCTGGGGCTCGTACGGCGAAAGCGAAAATTATCAGGTCCTGACCGGCTACACCTCGGTGCAGCGCGCGCGGCAATCGCTCCTAGCCACCAACACGACCAGCTGCCTGCCCGGCACGCTCACCACCTGCGTACCGGTCAATTTCTTCGGGCCGCCGGGCAGCATCACGCCCGCCCAGGCCGCCTTCCTCAATGTGCAGAGCACAACTGACGTCCGCACCTCCCTTGGCCAGGCGCACGGCCAGATCTCGGGCGATGTCGGCGTCGCCAGTCCGTTCGCGAGCGACCCGATCAGCTTCGCGCTCGGCGGCGAATATCGCCGCTACACGGGCGAGCAGAATGCCGATCTCGTCGCGCAGGATCCGGGCGACCTCGGCGGCAGCGGCGCTGCCATCCTGCCGTTCAAGGGCGGCTACAGCGTCTATGAAGGGTTCGGCGAACTCGTCGCCCCGCTGGTCCAGGACAAGCCCTTCTTCAAGAGCCTGACCTTCGAGGGCGGCATCCGGCAATCGCATTACCAGGTCCAGGCACCCTCCAAGCCGACCTACAGCACCACCACCTGGAAAGCGGGCGCTTCGTGGGAGCCGGTCGACGGCGTAAAGTTCAGGGGCAATTTCTCCCACGCGGTCCGCGCGCCCAATATCGGCGAGCTGTTCGCGCCGCTGAACACATCGCTGACCAATCTTGGCAATGATCCCTGCGCTGGTGTCGCGCCGCTCAACAATGCCAATCTGCGCGCCGTCTGCCTCGCTCAGGGCGCCCCGGCCTTCACCATCGGCAACATCCAGAACCCTGCGGCCGGACAGCCCAACGCCACAACCGGCGGCAGCCTTGCGGTAAAGCCGGAACGGGCGGACAGCTATACCTTCGGCGCCGTCCTGTCCCCGCGCTTGCTCTCGGGCTTCTCGGCGTCGGTCGATTACTACCATATCAAGGTCAACGGCGCGATCACGACGCCGACACCGGGCGACGTGATCTTCGCCTGTTTCGGGTCGAACACGACAGCGCCCCCGGCGAGCGCCGCGACCAGCCCGGCCTGTACCTCGATCCGGCGAGACCCCGGCACCGGCGGGCTCGATGGCGACGTCGCCACCACGCCCGGCCTGTTCGCGGTCCTCTCCAATCTCGGCACGCTGCAGACCAGCGGTATCGACGTTTCGCTCAATTATCGCCGCGATCTCGGCTTCGCGAAGCTGAGCCTGAACTTCCAGGGCAATTACACGCTGGAATCGAAATTCCAGGCGACGCCGACATCGGTCAATCGCGAATGCGTCGGCTATTACAGCGTCAATTGCAGCTTCACCGGCTCGATCCAGCCGAAATTCCAGTGGAACCAGCGCACCACGCTGACCTTCGGAAAGATCGATCTCTCGCTGCTATGGCGCCATATCGACGCTGTCGATTTCGAGCCAGCGGCGCTGGCCGATCAGATCCAGACCGCGCTCGGCGATCCGGGCGGTTGCCCCAATCCGACCGGCGCCGATCAGGGCGGCTGCGTCTTCGATCCGCAGTTCAGGCATATCAAAGCAGCCGATTATTTCGATCTGGCGGCGCGGTTCGCAGTCGGCGAGCATTTCACCCTCACCATCACGGTGGACAATGTGCTCAACCGCAAGCCGCCGATCGTCGGCAACGATATCGGCTCGACTGCCTTCAACAGCGGCAACACCTACCCCTCCACCTATGACTCACTTGGGCGCCGCTTCGGGGTGAGCGGCCGGCTGAAATTCTAGGACTGGGCCCGATGCCTAGTCGGGCTCGATATCGGAAAGGGTGGCGCTTAGGCGCCGCCCTTTCTGAGTCAGACAAGCAACGGCGCCTCGAGCTGCAACGAGATGCCGCGGCTCTCGGCCACCTTCTCCGCCCAGGCGACGACCTTTTCGATCTCCTCGGCATGCAGCGCTTCGGCCGCCTGCTGCTCCCCGACCCTCGCGTCGGCGCTGAACGCCTTGTCGAACTTCGAATGACGCGAGAAAGCAGGGCCAGCAACGATCTCGTCGATCATCGTCGTGTTCAGTTTCAGCCGGAACAGATCGGCAAGCGCGCCCATCGCCGGTGCCGGCCGCGCCATCAGCGTCTCGCTGTCGAGCGTCCGCACCCGCCCCGGCCCGAATTCGCGGACCAGCAGTGCAAACAGGTGATGCTGGGCGAGCCAGCCAGCCGCGGCGATCTGAAGATCGGCCTGGCCGAGATATTGCGCCTCGTCGAAGCCGAGATCGACCATGCCATCCTGCAGCAGCGCGACGAAGAACTCGCGCACCCACAAACGGCCCCACATCCCCTTTTTCGCGATCGAAGCAAGATAAACGCGCAGCGGTGCATGGAGCAGCAGCGCATTCGTGTCCGGCCGCATCCCGAGCACCGCGCGCGCCATGCCGTTGACGATGTTCGAGGGCTTCACCACCACCGCTTCACCCGGCGAGAAAGGCTGGGCAAGCAAGGTCATCGCGCTGTCCAGCATTTCGACGACACGCGCCGGCTCGCCGCCGCGCCGCCGCCAGCCGACAATGTCGTTGAGGAGGACTGGCTCCTTCAACGCCATCGACACGCCGGGCCGGTCAAGCGCGCGGGCAAGCAGGGTCGAACAGCAATAAGCCGAGTGAAACACGAAATGCAGCGGCGCGGCGCTGCTGCGCGCCGCCGCGAGGCTCGGCCCACGCTCCAGGACGAGCGTGGCGGCATCCGCAGGCAGCTCCGCATCGATCAGGAAGGTGGCGGCGCGGTGATCGTCCCGACCCAGCTTCACGAAATGGACCGCGTCGAATTGCGGATCATAGCGATGCGGCAGCCACTGCGGATCGCGGGCGATCAGGGCCACATCGCTGGAAAACATCATGTCGTGGTCTGCAAGCCTTGCAAGGAATGGGCAGGATGAAAAGCATATCAGCGGGCACAGGCGTCGCAATCGACGCTCGCAGCACGGGGCGTGCCGTTGAAGCCAAAATGCCGGCACCGCAGGCCGACAATCCGGCCGCGCTCAATTCCCTCGGCATCAAGGCGATGGAGGCGGGAGATTTCGCGGCGGCACAGGCGCTGCTCGCGAGAGCCGTGGCCGCCGACCCGCGCGCAATCCCGTTATGGATGAATCTCGCCAAGGCGCAACGCGGGGCGGGTGACGCGGAGGGCGAACGCGCAAGCCTGCTCAGCGCGCTGCTGATCGACCAGACCGATTTCATGGCGCTGATCCGGCTCGCCGAACTCCACCAGCGCCTCGGCGAGGACGCCCAGGCCTCGGCGCGCTGGTCCTCGGTGCTGACGCTGGCCGCGCATCTGCCGGGCCGCACCGCTGAACTCGAAGCCGTGCTGGCGAGCGCACGCGGCTTTGTCGATCGCCATATGCGCCGCTTCGCCGATATCGTCGAGGAGCAGCTCGCCGCAGTGCGGGCGTCAGCGAATGGCCGCGCGAAACGCCGCTTCGACGCCTGCCTCGACAGCGCGCTCGGTCGCCGGACGATCCATCTCAATATCTGCGAGGGGCTGCACTACCCCTTCCTACCCGCCGACGAATTCTTCGATCGCGAGCATTTCCCCTGGCTGGCAACACTCGAGGCGCACACCCCGCAGATCCGCGCCGAGGCCGAGGCGCTGCTGCGCGATTCACGCCACAGCCTCACCCCTTATGTCGAGCAGGCGCCTGGCACGCCGCCGAACAAATGGACCAACCTCGACCGGTCGACTGACTGGAGGGCCTATTATCTGTGGAAATATGGCGAGCGCATGCCGGGCTGCCGAACCTGCCCGGCCACCGCCGCCGCGCTCGACCTGTTGCCGCTCGCAGATTTTCCCCGCCGCGCGCCGACAGCCTTTTTCTCGATCCTCAAGCCGCGCGCCCGTATCCCCTCGCATACCGGGGTGAGTAACACGCGCGCGATCGTGCATCTGCCGTTGGTCGTGCCGCCAGGCTGCGGCTTTCGGGTCGGCGACGAAACGCGCGAATGGCGCGAAGGCGAGGCCTTCATCTTCGACGACACGATCGAGCATGAAGCCTGGAACGACAGCGACGCCGCGCGCATCATCCTGATCTTCGACGTCTGGAACCCGCATCTCGACGCGACCGAACGCGATCTCGTCCGCGCCTTTTACGATGCCGCCGACGCCAGCGGCTTCAATCCGGATGCGCGCG
>JBDTXU010000498.1:0-8415 GCA_040006055.1 Sphingomonas bacterium
TCATCCCCTTCGACATCGTCCCGCGCATCTTCCTCGCCGATGAATGGTCGCGCCTCTCCGAAGGCCTGATCCAGCGCGTCGAGGCGATCAATGCGTTCCTCAACGATATCTATGGCGAGCGAAAGATCCTGAAGGCGGGTATCCTCCCCGAGGACCTGATCTTCGGCAACCCGCAATTCCGCCCCGAGATAGCGGGCATCAGGCCGCCGCACGGGGTCTGGGCTCATATTTGCGGGATCGATCTGGTGCGCACCGGCCCCGACGCATTCTTCGTGCTCGAGGACAATGCCCGCACGCCCTCGGGCGTTTCCTATATGCTCGAAAACCGTGAGGCGATGCTGCGCCTCTGCCCCGAGCTGTTCCGCGATTTCCGCGTGGCCGCGGTCGACTCCTATCCCGATCGCCTGCTCGAGACGATGAAGTCGGTCGCCCCCAATGGTTCAGGCCAGAACCCCGTCTGCGTCGTGCTGACGCCGGGCCATTACAACTCGGCCTATTACGAACACAGCTTCCTCGCGGATTCGATGGGCATCGAGCTGGTCGAAGCCGCTGATCTGGTGGTCGATGACGATATCGTCTGGATGCGCACCATCGCCGGCCGGGTGAAGGTCGATGTCATCTACCGCCGGATCGACGACGATTATCTCGACCCGCTCGTCTTCCGCCCGGATTCGATGCTCGGCGTGCCCGGCTTGATCGCCGCCTATGCGGCGGGCAACGTCGCCCTGCTCAACGCGCCCGGCAACGGCATCGCGGACGACAAGGCGATCTACAGCTATATGCCCGAGATCGTGCGCTTCTATTCGGGCAGCGAGGCCAAGTTGCCGAACGTCGAGACCTGGCGGTGCCGCGAACCACAGGCGCTCCAATATGTCCTCGACAACCTCAAGGACGTGGTGGTGAAGCTGGTCGATGGCTCGGGCGGCTATGGCATGCTGGTCGGCCCGACCGCGACCAAGGCCGAGATCGAGACCTTCCGTGCGGCGCTGATCGCCGAACCCCACCGCTACATCGCGCAACCGACGCTCGCGCTCTCGACCGTGCCGACGTTGAGCGACGATGGCCTCTCGCCCCGCCATGTCGATTTCCGCCCGTTCGTGCTGACCGGCTCGAAGGGCGTTCAGGTGGTGCCCGGCGGGCTTACCCGTGTGGCGCTCAAGGAGGGCTCGCTGGTGGTGAACTCGTCGCAGGGCGGGGGTACCAAGGACAGCTTCGTCCTGATGGACGGAGGCAATGTACAGGCACAGGCGATGGGTGCGATGTCGCAGAGTCAGGGCGGCAAGGCCTGATGCTCTCCCGCACGGCATCCTCGCTCTATTGGCTCGGCCGCTATATCGAGCGCGCCGATTTCATCGCTCGCCTCGTCGAAGCGACCGTCCGGCTCGATGTCCTCTCGCCGCGCCCGGCCGGCGAAGCGGCCTGGGCAAGCGCGCTTGCCGTCACCGAAACCGACGAGGCCTTCGCCAAGAGCGGCGAGACGCTCACCCAAAGCCATGTCGCGCGCTTCCTAACCCTGGATGGCAGCCACCCGGGCTCGATCGTCCGCTGTCTCGACATGGCGCGCAACAACGCCCGCGCCGTCCGTACCGCGCTCACCCGCGAAGCCTGGACCGCGATCAACCGCGCCTGGCTGATCTTCCACAGCCGCACGAGCCCCGGCGGCGCCACCGCGACGCTCGGCCTGGTCGATGCGGTGAAGACCGAGGCGCGCGGCTTCGAGGGCGCGATCCACCGCATGCTGCGCAACCAGACGACCTGGTTCATCCGCCTCGGCCAGGCAGTCGAGCGCGCCGACAACACCGCGCGCCTGCTCGACGTCAAATATCATCTGCTGCTTCCCGAGGGCGAGCAGGTCGGCGGCGTAGTCGACCGCGATCAATGGACCACGATCCTCCAGACGGTGTCCGCCGTCACCGCCTATCGCTGGCTCTATTCGGAAGGGCTGCGCCCCGCGAATGTGATCGATCTGCTGATTTCCCGCGCCGAAATGCCGCGCAGCCTCGCTGCCTCGGTCGAGGAGGCAGTGGATATCCTCAACCTGCTCGCCAAGCGCACCGGCCTTCACGGCGAGGCGGACCGGATGGGGCGGATGCGACACTCGCGGCTCGCCAAGACCCGGTCGGGCGAGGTCATTGCGAGCGGCCTGCACCAATATCTCCAGGCCTTTATCGCCGAGAATGACCTGCTCCATCTGGCCATCGGCCGCCAGTTCAAGTTCAGCTGATGCGGCTGACGATCGATCACAGAACGATCTATCGCTTCTCGGCCCCGCAAGGCCGCCTCACCCAGATGCTCCGGCTCACACCCGAGGACACGCACGACCAGGCGGTCGCGAGCTGGCAGCTCCATGTCGACTGCGACGCGCGGATGCGCCCCGGCCGCGACGGCTTCGGCAACCGCATCACCATGCTCTATGTCGAGGGGCCGATCGACCATATCGAGATCTCGGTCGCTGGCGAGGTGCTGACCAACGCGTCGAATGGCATTGTCCACGGCGCGCACGAGCCATTGCCGCCCGCGCTCTTCCTGCGCTCCACCGCACTGACTGAGGGCGACGACGCCCTCGCGGAATTTGCCGCCGACGCGGTGGCCTCGCTTGCTGATCCGGTCGAACGGCTTCACGCGCTCAACGGCGCCCTCCACCGCAAATTCGCGCTCGATCGCGGCCGCCCGGTATCGGGCCGAACCGCCGCGGAAGCCTTCGCGCTCGGTGCCGTCACGCCGCGCGACCTCGCGCAAATCTTCTGCACCGCCGCGCGAGGGCTGAACGTGCCCGCACGCTATGTGTCGGGCTACAGCCCGGTCTGCTTCGAAGGAGACGCCCGCCCCGCACCGCATGGCTGGGCCGAAGCCCATGTCGAAGGGCTCGGCTGGGTAGCGTTCGATGCCTGTAGCGGCCTCTGCGCCGACGAAGCCTATGCGCGCGTCGCGGTCGCGCTCGATTCAGCCGGCGCGGCGCCGGTTGCCGGCTCGCGGCTGGGCGAGGGCGACGAAGAGCTGGATGTCGATCTTCATGTGGGCGGCGACGGGCAATAGCCCGACAAACTTACGCCAGCTCGTCCGCCAGCATGACGTTCTTCTGCGCGGGCGGCGCATAGGTCATGTCCTCATCGGTGAGGATCGACCAACCCGACGGGCCCAGCACCTCGATCGGCCGGTAGCGGGTCTTGTACGCCATCCGCTCCGAGCCCTTCACCCAATAGCCGAGATAGACATAGGGCAGACCAACGCTGCGCGAGCGCAGGATATGGTCCATGATGATCTGGTTGCCGAGGCCGGGGCGAAGCGGATGATCGGCATCGAAGAAGCTGTAGATCATCGACAGCCCGTCCGCCTGCTGATCGGTCAGGCACGCGCCAACCAGCTTGCCCAGTACGCCGTTCCTGGCCGGCTCGCGATATTCTACGATGAAGCTGTTGACCGGCGAATGCTCGACCATGTCGGCATAGTCGCCCTCGTCCATCTCGGCCATGCCGCCGCCTGGGTGGCGCGAGGCGAGATAGCGGCGGAGCAGCTGATATTGTTCGTCGGTCGCCCAGGCACGGCAGGCATTCACCTCGAGATCGGCGTTGCGGCGGATCTGTTTGCGTTGCGTGGCATTGGGGACGAAATCGGAAGCTACGACACGCACGGAGACACAGGCGGTGCAGCCAGCACAGCTCGGCCGATAGGCGACTGACTGGCTGCGGCGAAAGCCGATCCGTCCCAGCGCGTCATTGAGCTCGCCGGCATGCGGGCCGTTCAATTCAGTGAAGACCTTCCGCTCCTGCCGCCCCGGCAGATACGGACAAGGCGACGGGCTTGTCACGAAGAAGCGCGGAAAACGAAATGGCGCGGTCACCGCCTTGGTCCCCAAATTTCGCCGGCGATTGCCCCCGGCTCGAACCTGTTATGAATCGCCTGAGTCGTGATGAAAAGCGGCTTTACCATGAATGAAGGTTAACGAAGTCTTTTTGGCGAGTCTTGCGCTTTACGCGCATGCGCAGGAGGTGCGCCAACCATCGCGGAATCATATCCTATCAGGAGAATCGCGGATAGAGTCGCGGGACTCGTTTCGCCGCAGGTACGATTCGCTTCGTCAGGCAAGTTCGACCGGAGAGACCTCATAACCGCCTGCGCGGAGCGCAGTCATCAAGCGCTCGAGATGCGCCTTGTCGCGCGTTTCGCACTCGATATCGGTGATCAGGCCCTTTGCCGGCAGCGTTGTGAACACCCGCTGGTGATAGACCTCGATGATGTTGACCCGCTCGGTATCGAAAATCCGTGCGACGTTGAACAAGGCGCCGGGCTGATCCTGAAGCCGGATGCGCAGTCGTGCGAGCCGGCCCGAGCGCGCGAGATCGCGCAGCAGGACATTGGCGAGCAGGCGCGTGTCGATATTGCCGCCGCACAGCACCACGCCGACCGTCTTGCCCTTGAATCGCTCAGGATAGGACAGCAGCGCAGCCAGGCCAGCGGCGCCGGCGCCCTCCACCACGGTCTTCTCGATCTGCAGCAACAGGCTTACCGCCTGTTCCAGGCTCCGCTCGCTGACCAGGACGATGTCGTCGACCAGCGCCTTTACCATCACCGCGGTGATCTCGCCCGGTTCCTTGACTGCGATGCCTTCGGCGAGCGTATCACCGGCGCAGGGCATGTCAGTGCCGTTTATGCGGTTGTACATCGATGGGAAGAGCTCGGCTTCGACCCCGATCACCTCGATCTTGTGGTCGGCGGCGCGAGCCACCGTCGCCATGCCCGAGATCAATCCGCCGCCGCCGATCGGCGTGACGAAGGTGTCGATCGCCGGCACGTCCTCGAGCATCTCGATCGCGACCGTCCCCTGGCCAGCGATGACCCGCACATCGTCGAACGGATGGACGAAGGTATAGCCGTGCTCGGCCTCCATCTCGCGGGCATGGGCATAGGCGGCGTCGAAGGTGTCGCCGAACAGGATGACTGTCGCGCCATGCCCTTCGGTCTGGGTGATCTTCACCGTCGGGGTGTTGGTCGGCATCACGATCGTGGCCGGGATGCCGAGCCGGTGCGCGTGATAGGCGAGGCCCTGGGCATGATTGCCGGCCGAGGCCGCGATCACCCCCTTGGTCTGCGTGTTGAGCTGAAGCAACGTATTGAGGGCGCCGCGCTCCTTATAGGCCGCGGTGAACTGGAGATTCTCGAACTTCAGGTAAACGGTCGCGCCGGTCAGTTGCGAAAGCGTGTGGCTGATGAAGGTCGGGGTGCGGACGATCGCATCGGCAACCCGTGCATGCGCAGCCTGGACATCAGCCAGGGTGACGGGGAGCTCTTCGGCGAGGGGGAGGGGATCGGTGGCCATGCGGCGCGGCCTAGACCATCTGGCGCCCCGAAGAAACACGCCTTATCGCAGGCTCCATGAGCACCATAGCATTCATCGGAACCGGGGTGATGGGCGCGCCGATGGCGGGGCACCTCGTTGCCGCCGGGCACCAGGTCACCGTTTACAACCGCACACGAGAAAAAGCGGAAGGCTGGGCTGCCAAATATGGCGGTTCAGTTGCCGCGACACCGGCCGAGGCCGCAACGGGCAAGGACGCGGTCTTCACCTGTGTCGGCAATGACGATGATCTTGCGGAGGTTACCCTCGGACCGGACGGTGCGTTCAGGGCGATGGCATCTGGCGCGCTGTTCGTCGATCACACAACGGTCTCGGCGAAGATCGCGCGGCGGCTTGCCGAGGAGGGCGGAGCGAAGGGCCTGTTCGTCGTCGATGCCCCCGTATCGGGTGGTCAGGCCGGTGCCGAGAACGGCAAGCTCTCGATCATGTGCGGCGGCACCGCCGAAGCGATGGCGAAGGCGGAGCCGCTGATGCAGGCTTATGCTCTCCGCATCGTCCATATCGGCGATGCGGGCGCTGGGCAGACGACCAAGATGGTCAATCAGATTGCCATCGCCGGTGTCGTCCAAGGTGTGGCCGAGGCGCTGCGCTTCGCCCAGATCGCCGGGCTCGATACCGACAAGGTATTCGAAGCGGTGTCGGGTGGCGCCGCGTCGAGCTGGCAGATGGTCAATCGCTGGAAGACGATGAGCGAGGATACATTCGATTTCGGCTTCGCAGTGGATTGGATGCGCAAGGATCTCGGCCTCACGCTGGATGAAGCGAAGCGCAACGGCGCTGTGCTGCCGCTGACTGCCCTGGTCGATCAATTCTATGCTGACGTTCAGAAGATGGGCGGCGGGCGCGGCGATACGAGTTCGCTGATCAGGAGATTGCCGAAGTGATGCGTCTCCCCCGTCATGCCGGACTTGTTCCGGCATCCATGCCTCCGCAAACGCTTCAGGCGTTGCTTAAGCGGCACGATGGACCCCGGAACAAGTCCGGGGTGACGGTCGCGATAGTGGCCGGGCTTTTTTCCGTCACCGCCCCCGCCTTCGCCGACGCCCTGGTCGACAATGTCAACGGCATGACCCTCGATGCGACCGGCAACGTCATCCACTTCAACGCTATGCTGGTATCGCCGGAAGGCAAGGTCGTGCGCCTCCTGCAGCCGAGCGACCGGCGGCCCGACAAGCTCGACTGGCTCGCCAATATGAAGGGGAAAGTGCTGCTCCCCGGCTTTGTCGATGCGCATGGTCATGTCATGGGACTCGGCTTCCGCGCGCTCGAGCTCGATCTGTCGGGGACGAAATCGCTCGATGAGGCCAAGGCAAAGATCGCCGCCTATGTCGCCGAGAATCCCGACAAGAAATGGATCCTCGGCGGCGGCTGGAACCAGGAAGCCTGGGGCCTTGGCCGCTTCCCGACCGCCGCCGATCTCGATGCCGTGGTGAGCGACCGCCCGGTCTGGCTCGAGCGGGCCGATGGTCATGCTGCCTGGGCGAACAGCGCGGCGATGAAAGCCGCCGGCGTTACCGCGAAAAGCGTCTCGCCGCCGGGCGGTCGGATCGAGAAGATCGGCCTGGCCCCCGCCGGCGTATTCGTCGATGCCGCCAAGGCGCTGGTCGACAAGGCAGTGCCGCAGCCCTTGCCCAAGGACCGCGACATGGCGCTCCAGAAGGCGCAATCGATCCTGCTCGGCTTCGGCATCACTGCGACTTCGGACATGGGCACCAGCCTCGACGAATGGCTGAGCTACCGCCGGGCTGGCGATATCGGCGCGCTGCGCATCCGGATCATGAGCTATGGTGCGGGTGTCGAAACGGCGATCCGCGTCGGCGGTGCCGGGCCGACGCCCTGGCTCTATGACGATCGGCTGCGGATGGGCGGCGTGAAGCTCTATGCCGATGGCGCGCTGGGATCACGCGGCGCCTGGCTGAAGGCGCCGTACAGCGATGCGCCTGGCCAATCAGGCGCCAGCTTCATGGCCGACGATGTTATCCGCAACCAGATGAGTCGGGCGGCAATGGACGGCTATCAGGTCGCGGTCCACGCCATTGGCGACAAGGCCAATGCCCAGGTGCTCGATGCGATCGAAGAGATGTCGCAGACCTATAAGGGCGATCGGCGCTGGCGGATCGAGCATGCGCAGATCGTCGATCCCGTCGATCTCCCGAAATTCGCCCAGCACGGCACGATCGCGTCGATGCAGCCGACGCACGCCACGTCGGACCGGACCATGGCTGAAGCGAGGCTCGGCCCCGAGCGGCTGGCGGGCGCCTATGCCTGGGCGACGATGCTGAAGAACCATGTGCCGCTGGCCTTTGGCTCGGATTATCCGGTCGAAAGCCCCGATCCCTTTGCCGGCTGGGCCGCCGCCTTCACCCGCCAGGACGCGAACGGCGAACCGTTCGGCGGCTGGCGCCCGGAAGAAAAGGTGACGCGCGAACAGGCCTGGTGGGCATTCACCGCCGGCGCCGCCTATGCGGGTTTCGCCGAGGATCGCTTCGGCCGCCTCGCGCCAGGCCAGCGTGCGGATTTCATCATCATCGACCGAGACCCACTGCTCGCCAGCCCAGGCGACCTGCGCGCGACGAAAGTGGAGCAGACCTGGATCGGCGGACGCAAGGTCTGGTCAGCGAAGTAGCGCACAAACGAAGGGCCGCGACGCCCCCCGGCGCCGCGGCCCTACCCCCCGGACGAAACTGGGAGCGTTTCCGTCTGTCAGGCGACCTCGGAGATGTGCATCAGGACTTCATCGGGCTCGCGCAGCACATAGCCGCGGCCCCAGACGGTCTCGATATAATTCTCGCCCTCGCAGGCAAGGCTCAGCTTCTTGCGGAGCTTGCAGATGAACACGTCGATGATCTTGAGTTCGGGCTCGTCCATGCCGCCATAAAGGTGGTTGAGGAACATTTCCTTGGTGAGGGTGGTGCCTTTGCGGAGCGAGAGCAGCTCCAGCATCGCATATTCCTTGCCGGTCAGATGGACGCGGCTGCCATCGACTTCGACTGTCTTGGCATCGAGATTGACGGCGAGCTTGCCGGTGCGGATGACCGATTGGCTATGGCCCTTGGAAC
>JBDTXU010000499.1:0-6690 GCA_040006055.1 Sphingomonas bacterium
TCCGCTTTACATCCGCGAATGTCGACCCTATTTCGCGCTTCCCGCTGCCCCATGGGACTTCCAACCGCAAGGCAGCTTTCGTCCGCCGTTAGGCACTTGGAGGTCCCTTGAATTGCACAAGCATCATAACGCGCTGGGGTTAGCGACCACCCTTTCGAACGCCGTTCGCGGCATCGATATCGCTAAGCACGGACCGGTTCAGCCGGTAACGCTCATTCGTCCGCATGCAGCATCGCGTGCCGCCCGATTCTTCGTCGAGAAGTTTCCGGGTCGCTCGATGTATGCGGTGAAAGCGAACCCGTCTCCCGACCTGCTTCAGGTTCTGTGGGATAGTGGAATCACGCATTACGACGTCGCCTCGATTGCCGAGGTCCGGCTCGTGGCGCGTACGCTTCCGCAAGCGACCCTGTGCTTCATGCACCCGGTCAAGGCCGAGGAAGCGATCGAGGAAGCCTATTTCACCCACGGCGTCCGCGTCTTCTCGCTCGATTCGATCGACGAACTCGAGAAGATCGTCCGCGCCACGCGTGAAGCGCAGGACCTGACGCTCTGCGTCCGGCTGCGCGTTTCGTCGGAGCATTCGAAGCTCAGCCTCGCGTCGAAGTTCGGCGCGGCGCCCGGCGAGACCAAGGCACTGCTGTTCGCGGCACGCCAGGCGGCGGATGCGCTCGGCATTTGCTTCCACGTCGGTTCGCAGGCGATGACGCCCGAGGCCTATGCCAATGCGTTGGAGCGCGTGCGCGCCGCCATTGTCGAGGCTGCGGTGACCGTTGACGTGATCGATGTCGGCGGCGGGTTCCCTTCGACCTATCCGGGAATGGAGCCTCCTCCTCTCGAGCGCTATTTCGAGACGATCCATCGCGCGTTCGAAAGTCTGCCGGTCAGCTATTCGTCCGAGCTATGGTGCGAACCGGGCCGGGCGCTGTGCGCCGAGTACAGCTCGCTGATCGTACGCGTCGAGCGGCGCCGCGGCGATGAGCTGTACATTAATGACGGCGCCTATGGGGCATTGTTCGATGCGGCGCATATCGGCTGGCGTTTCCCGGTCGAACTGCTCCGGGAGCCGGACAGCCGGGCGCGCGACATGGAGTTCAGTTTCTACGGCCCGACCTGTGACGATATGGATCACATGGCCGGCCCGTTCCTGCTGCCCGCCGACACCCGCGCCGGCGATTATATCGAGATCGGCATGCTCGGCGCTTATGGCTGCGCGATGCGGACGGCGTTCAACGGCTTTGGATCGGACGGGACGGTGATCGTCTCCGATGAACCGATGGCATCGCTGTACACGTCCGACGAGCGCAAGGTCGCATCGAACGTCGTCACGCTGTAACCAGTAGCCACTACCGCTCTTCCTTGTTCCCCTCCCGCTTGCGGGAGGGGTTGGGGGAGGGCCTGTAATTCATGGGGTTTTGGCGACACGCCCTCCCCTAGCCCCTCCCGCAAGCGGGAGGGGGATTTATGGAGCAACCAATGACCGACACCATCAACGATACCCGCAAGGCCGAGCTGCTCTCGACCACCGTCGAGCATATCGACATCACCAGCTTCGACGCGCGCCCGATTGTCGATGCGATGAAGAAGATGAGCTTCACCAGCCGCGACCTCGGCCGGGCGACCGACATCTACAACCAGATGCTCGCCGACAAGGATTGCACGATCTTCCTCGTGATCGCGGGCTCGACATCGGCCGGCGGCTGCATGGACCTCTATGCCGAGCTGCTTCGCTCGAACATGATCGACGGCGTGGTCGCGACCGGCGCGTCGATCGTCGACATGGATTTCTTCGAAGGCCTTGGCCACAAACATTATCAGGCGCTCGAAGTGCCCGACGACGACACGCTGCGCTCGCTGCTGATCGACCGGATCTACGACACGTACATCGACGAAGAGCAGCTCCAGGACTGCGACCACACGATCTACGAGATCGCCAACAGCCTCGAAGCCCGCCCCTATTCGAGCCGCGCCTTTATCCGCGAGATGGGCAAATATCTCGTCGAGCATGGCAAGAAGGACAACAGCCTGGTCAAGCTCGCGTACGAGCATGATGTGCCGATCTTCTGCCCGGCCTTCGTCGACAGCTCGGCCGGCTTCGGGCTGGTCAAGCACCAGGTCGACCGCGCCAAGGAGGGCCAGCCCTATATGGTACTCGATGCGATCGCCGATTTCCGCGAACTGACCGACATCAAGATCAAGGCGGGCACCACCGGCCTGCTGATGATCGGCGGCGGCGTGCCGAAGAACTTCATCCAGGACACCGTGGTCTGCGCCGAGATCCTTGGCCATGACGACGTTCAGGTGCACAAATATGCGGTGCAGATCACCGTCGCCGACGTGCGCGACGGCGCCTGCTCTTCCTCGACGCTGCAGGAGGCCGCGAGCTGGGGCAAGGTCAACACCGGCATCGAGCAGATGGTGTTTGCGGAAGCCGGCTCAGTGATGCCGCTCCTCGCCAGCGATGCCTATCACCGCGGCCTGTGGAAGAACCGCACCAAGCGCCGCTGGGGCGCGAGCTTCGACTGAGCCTCCGCGCGCCGGACTGTCCTGTTACCCCGCGCCGTTGCCGGCGCGGTAGTGTTGCAGCTCGGGCGCGACGAACGGCAGATTCTGTTCGCGCAACCGTGCGGCAGCGTCATCATAGAAGAAGGGCAGAAACGCGTAGCGTTTGCCCTTGGTGACCGGCCGCGCCTCGTGCAGCAACGAGCAGGAAAAGACGATCGCTCCGCCAGCCGGCGCGCGATAGATGCGCGACCCGAATTCGGGGAAAACGAGATCCCCACCTTCGTAGTCCCCGGGGTTCAGATTGATGGTGCAGGCAAAACGGCGATGCGCCGTTCCCTTGGTCGTATTGTCGCGGTGCGCGCGGAAATGACCGCCGCCATTATCACCATCATAGCAGGCGACCAGCAACCGCTCGATCCGCGTAGCGTCGAACTGGAAGGCGCGTTTGATCTGAGGGGCCAGCCGCCGCGCGATTCTCGCGTGGATCACCTGCGCAAGATCACCGTCAGTCACGAGAAAATCGGACCTTCGCTTGTGGGTATGATCGGTCTGCTCGACCGTGATCCCGTTCGCCTCGCGCATGAAGCCCGAATCGGTACCGCCATCGCGCAGATGGGCTTCGATGAGGCGCCGGCACAATCCTGGCTCGAAGACGCGCGGCACGATGAGCACGGGCGCTATGGTCGGCTCGTCGGTTTCCATCAGGAAGTCCCGAAGCGCCGCAATCGCCGCCTCTCCCTTGTCTATCGGGAAAGCAGCGACAGCCCGAAGCGCTGGATCGAGCAGCAGCCAGTGCGGCCGGTAGCGGACCTCCTCGCCCTCCGCCTCGACAGCACCATAGAGTGTCGAAACCCGGCGATCATCGTCCAGGAACCAGCGTATTCCCGGCAGCATCTGTTCGATCCGTCCGTCCGACACATCGCTGGGGTCGATGCTGACACCGAAGAAACGGGCAGTGTCGTCGTCGAAAAGATCGCGATTCGCCCGTATCACACCCAGTGCCGTCGCACTTGCCGGCCAGGAGCCGCTGCCGTGAAAAAGCAACAGGATCGGGCGTCCGGCTGCAGTGTGGAAGGCATAACGCGGATTGCCATTCAACGCCCGCGCGTGAAAAGATGGCGCAGCCTCGCCCAGCGGAAGAATCCCGGTCACTGCCGCAGCATAGCAACTGCCCGCATAGGGAAAACACAATTCTGCCAGGGGACGATACCGGATGACGTTCGAATCGTCACAGCGTAGCAAAATCAGATCAGTTGCAAATCCGTACTGATTAAGGCAACTTCCCTTCGATAACAAAAGGGGAGCTGCCTGACATGATCGACCATAGTCCTATCCTCGCGCCGATCGTCGCGCTGGTCGCCTGGAGCCTCGTGATGTGGCTCTGGATGTATGCCACGCGCCTGCCGGCGATGAATGCGGCGAAGATCGACACGAAGAACCTCGTCGGGGGCAGCGGCGCGGATCTGAAGAAGGTCATCCCGCCCCAGTCGCAATGGCCGGCCGACAATTACAACCATCTGATGGAGCAGCCGACGCTGTTCTACGCGATCGCGCTGGTGCTCGCGATGCTCGGCGCGGGCGGCGGGGTGAACCTCACAATCGCGTGGGCTTATGTGGTGCTCCGCATCGTGCACAGCATCGTCCAGGCGACCTTCAACCGCGTGATCATCCGTTTCGCGATCTTCTCGCTCTCGACGCTCTGCCTCATGGCGCTGACGCTCCACGCGGCGATGCATCTTTTGAGGTAATATCTGCCGTTTTCCCTGTTCCTGGGCGATTAACAGGGAAAGAACAGGGAAGATTTTATTTTTGGCCCGATTTTGCCGTTTTTCGGGGGTTTTTTCGGGAAATTTACGAAGCTTTTACAGTGCTTTATTGCCGTCTTCCCTGTTATTTCGATAACAGGGAAGCGCCGCACGCGGAACAGGGAAGCCGCGCCCGTAACAGGGAAAGACGAAGCGCTAGGGTTTCGACCGTCATGTGAAAGAGCGTGGCGGAGTTTTTACGCTCCGTCCGGTTTGCACAATGCGATGATTCGGATCGCGTTTGAATCGAACTCATCCGCCTCAGCTATTGCTAGCGCCCCGAACCGGAAGTTCGTTGGATCCGATTTCTATTCCGTCATGCCGGACTTGTTCCGGCATCCAGGTTTCCGCAGGGTGTGCAGGCGTTGCGCCAGCGGAACCATGGACCCCGGAACAAGTCCGGGGTGACGATAGATCATTGAACGAACTTCAGATTCAGGAGCCTAGAACAACCGCACCATCGCCCGTTCGAGCATCACCAATTGCCAGAGCGTCCGGCCATGTTCAGCGCGGCCGGCGCGGTGATCGGCGGCCAGGCGTTCGATCATTGCGGGTTCGAACCAGCCGGACCCGGCGAGGATGCGCGATCTGGCAAGGCTCGCCGCCTCATCGGCGAGGGGGCCGCGGAACCAGGCGCTGATTGGCGTGACGAAGCCCATTTTGGGCCGGTAGAGAATGTCGCGCGGGAGATAGCGCTCCATCGCCTTTTTCATCAGCCATTTGCCCTGCCCAACCCTGAGCCGCATCGATGCCGGCAGCGTCGCTGCGAACTCGACGAGGCGGTAATCGAGCAACGGCTCGCGTGCTTCTAGGCTCACCGCCATGCTCGTGCGATCGGCCTTGGTCAGGATGTCGCCGGGCAGCCAATGCTGGAAATCGGCATATTGCGCGCGATCGAGCGCATCGCGGGCCGGGGCATCGCGCATGGTGCGGACATAGCGATCCTCGGCGCGGTGCCCGCCGAGTGCGCGCCGCGCTTCCGCGGTGAAGAGCTGAGTGCGAAGCGCCGGAGTCGTCACGCCGACCGCGCGCGCATAGGCCTCCGCCCCGTCTTCCGCGAGCGCGAGGAGGGTCGTCTTGGCGCGCAACGGCCGTGGCGCCCAATCCGCCTTGGGATAGGCGCGCCCGAGAGTTCCGAAGACAGCCGAGCGGATAGATGACGGCAACAGCCCCCGCACCCGCTCCTCGGCAACCTGGAATTTGTAGCGGCGATAGCCAGCGAAAGCCTCATCGGCGCCATCGCCCGACAGCGCGACCGTGACCTTCTCGCGCGCAAGCTGGCACACGCGGTAGGTTGCGAGCGCCGAGGCATCGGCAAAAGGCTCGTCAAAAGCACCGACCAGCGTGTCGATCAGCGCGAAATCGTCGGCGGCGACGACCCGCTCGCGATGCTCGGTGGCGAAGCGCTTCGCGATCTGGGTGGCATAAGCGCGCTCGTCGAGCCCTGCCTCGTCAAAGCCGATCGTACAGGTCTTGACCGCACGCTTCGACGCCTCGGCCATGAAGGCAACCACCGCCGAGCTATCGACGCCGCCCGAGAGGAAGGCGCCAAGCGGTACGTCAGACATCATCCGCGAGATGACTGCTTCGCGAAGGCGCGCGACCAGTTCCTCCTTAAGCGCCTTGACCGACCCGGTGGCACGGCGCGAGAAATCGACATCCCACCAGCGTGATGGCGCGGGAACGGCCTTGCCGCGCTCGATCAACATCGAATGGCCGGCGGGCAGCTTCTTCACCCCGGCAACGAGACAGGTATCGTCGGGCACATAGCCGAACGCCATATAGTCCTCGACCGCGCTAATATCGGGCGTACGGCGCAGCAGCGGATGGGCGAGCAGGCCCTTGAGCTCCGAGGCAAAGGCAAGCCCGCCATCGGACAGTTCGACATAGTGAAGTGGCTTCACCCCGAGCCGGTCGCGGGCGAGGAACAGGCATTGCCGCCGCGCATCGTGCAGCGCGAAGGCGAACATGCCGTTGAGCCGATCGAGCATCGCCGGCCCCCAGGCCGACCAGCCATGGAGCAATACTTCGGTGTCGCCCGCGGTGACGAACACAGCGCCGAGCGCCTGAAGCTCATTGCGGAGCGCGGCGAAATTATAGATCTCGCCATTATAGGTGACGGTCAGCGCGCCATCAGCGCTCGCCATTGGCTGTGGGCTGCCGGCGACATCGATGATCGAGAGGCGCCTGTGCCCCAGCCCCACGCCCGGCGCTGTCCAGACGCCGGAGCCATCAGGCCCACGATGCGCCTGCGCGTCCGCCATCGCGGTGATACGCGCCGGATCAACGGGTCTTGGCGTGGCGGGATAGAAGATCCCGGCGATGCCGCACATGGTCCGACCTTACTCCCCCGTTCGTCCCGAGCATGAAGGACGGCTGCGTC
>JBDTXU010000500.1:0-2898 GCA_040006055.1 Sphingomonas bacterium
GTGCTGACGGTGCCGCAGGTGGTGATGGTCGAGAGCTTCCTCTCCTTCCTCGGGCTCGGCGTGCAGGAGCCGCTGACCTCGCTCGGTATCCTCGTCCATGATGGGGCAGAGGACATGGACGTGGCACCTCTCGCCCTGCTTGTGCCCGGCGGGGTGCTGGTCGGCGTGATGCTCGCGCTGACCGCGCTCGGCGAGCAGCTGCGCGATCGGCTGGCGCCGCTCGGCGAGCAGCTGCGCGATCGGCTGGCGCGATGACGCTCTATGCGGTCGAGCGGCTGGGAGTTCGGATCGGCATTCAGTCCGTTGTCGAGGACATAAGCTTCGGCGTCGAGCCAGGCCGGTGCACCGCGCTGGTCGGCGCTTCGGGGTCGGGCAAGAGCATGAGTTGCCTCACGCCCTTTGGCCTGAGCAGAGGCATCGCCAGCGGGTCGGCACGCCTGGGCGGCAGTGAGCTGGTCGGCTTGCCGGAGCCGGCACTTCGCGCCTTGCGCGCCCGCGTCGGCTTCGTTTTCCAGAACCCGCTCTCGTCGCTCACGCCGCATCTCACCGTCGGGCAGCAGCTTGTCGAGGCGGCGATGCAGACCGGCGGCGCGCGCCCGGACACGCGCGCGCTCGAACGGCTGCTCGATCAGGTCGGGCTGCACAAGTCGGGCGTGCTGCGCAGCTATCCGCACCGACTTTCGGGCGGCGAGCGCCAGCGTGTGCTGATCGCGGCAGCCATCGCGCACGGACCCGAGCTGGTGTTCGCCGACGAGCCGACCAGCGCGCTCGATGCCGATCTGCGCCACGCGATCATGGCGGTGCTGGCGCGGCTCCGCGACCAGGGCATGGGGCTGTTGCTGGTGAGCCATGACCTGCCGCTGGTCGAGCGCTATGCGGACCGGATCGTGGTGCTCGAAGCGGGGCGGGTGGCTGAAACGGGCGAGGCGGGTGCGCTGCTCGCCCACCCGGCGAGCGAGACCGCGCGTGCGTTGATCGCTGCAAGCCCCCGACTTGACGATCCCGCGCCGGAGCTGCCGCCGGTGGGTGGCCCGCTGCTCGAAGCGCGCGATATACATGTCGATTTCCGGGCGCCGGGGTGGCGTGGCGGTCGGGTCGCGGCTTTGGTCGGCGCGTCGCTGGTGATTGCGGCAGGGGAGGCGCTGGCGATTGTCGGCGCGTCTGGCTCGGGCAAATCGACGCTGGCGCGGGCGATCGGGCGGATCGGGCCGTGCGATAGCGGTGCGGTTTTGTGGCGCGGCGAGGCTCTGCCGCCACGGCATCGCATGCGCCGCGACCATCGCGCCGGCATGCAGGCTGTGTTCCAGGACCCGGTTGCGAGCCTCGATCCGCAATGGCGGGTGGCGGAGAGCGTTGCCGAGCCGCTACGCTATCTGATGCCAGAATTGAACCCAGCCGAGCGCAAGGCGCGGGCGATTGCTGCGCTGGAGACGGCCGAGCTCGGCGCGCTATTCGCGGAACGCCGCCCGGCGGAACTGTCAGGCGGTCAGGCGCAGCGCGTAGCGATCGCCCGTGCGCTGGTGGCGGCACCCGATCTGCTGATCCTGGATGAGGCGACATCGGCGCTGGATGTGCTGGTCGCCGGGCGCATCCTGAATCTGCTTGAGCGACTGCAGCGCGAACGCGGGCTGGCGATCCTGCTGATCACGCATGACATCGCGGTCGCCCGCCGGCTCTGCCATCGCATCGTGGTTATGGAGGCGGGCAATATCGTTGAGGAAGGGCCGTCGTTGCAGGTGATTGCAGCGCCGCAATCAATCGCGGCAAAGGCCCTGATTCAGGCCAGCCGCTGATCCAGCCAGGAAACGAAAAGGGGGCGGCAAAGCCACCCCCTTCGCATTGGAATTCGCCCGGGCGATTGATGACCGGGACGAAAAACCGTTCAGAAGCTGACGCCGATCGTGCCGACAACACCGGCATTGCTGAGCCTGCCGTTAGTGTACGGGCTGCGGAAGTCGGCATCGGTGTCGACATAGCTGAGGCCGAATGTCAGCACTTTATAGGTGAACGTCGCCCCAAGGCCCCAGTCGGTATATTCCTTGCTGCCGGTGGCATCAGTCGCCAGCCAGCTCGGACCCCAGCTATGACCGATATGAGCCGTCAGGCCGACCGGCGTGTTCGGAATCGCTGCCGAGAAATCGCCCGCGAGATAGACATTGTCTTCCTTCGCGCTGCTCCCGGAGAGGAAACCCTGGTCCAGAGCGAGGGCCTTCTGCTTCGGCGCATAATTGACCGTCGCCTTGGCCGTGACGGGTCCAAAGGTGTGCGATATGTCGAAATACGGCTCGAAGAAGTTAGAGCTGGAACCGTCGCCGGGAAGGAATTTCGACTTCGGATAGACGTAATAGAGTACGCCGCCGTCAATCTTCGTGCCGTTGAAGGTCTTCGAATAGCCGGCGATGATGTCGACTTCCTGATGGCCGGCCTGCGATGCGGTCACATAGCTGTCGACCGACGAACCCCAGACCGAGACGTAGAAGCCCGATTCATGGGTGAGCGTGATCGAACCCTGAACGGCAACGTTCTTGTCGGTCTGCGATACGCCGCGGAAACGGTAATCAGAAACCACCGTCGCGGTGCCATTGATCGTAATCGCGGGCGGAGGCGCGGCATCGTCGGCGAAAGCCGGCGTTGCGACGGAGGCAAGCATCAGCGCGCTGAGGCTGATCGTGGAAAAGCGCATGAGGTGTCCCTTTCAAAGAAAAATCAGGGTCCCCACCTGCAGCCGGCGGACTGGAGCATCTGTCGAAAGCTGGAGCTTCCCGTGCCGCTTGATCCGTTCGGTAAACTAAGATTGCCGAAACGCGCTGCAACGCACAACTTAATTCTGTCATGCCGCGCATGGTTTGCGCAGCATGTTGCACGTGCGCAACAGTCTGTGCCGTTACGGCACGCGCG
>JBDTXU010000501.1:0-12808 GCA_040006055.1 Sphingomonas bacterium
TCAACTATTGCCGAACGATGGATGCCGGAACAAGTCCGGCATGACGAAAATGGAATCTGATGGCAGAGCCAGCGCCTATTGAGGAACCCGCCCCTCGTCGCAATTCTCGCCGATGATCTCGACCTGCAGGGTCGCGTGCACGATCCCGAACTTGTCCTTGAGCATGTCACGCGCTTCTTCGAGGAATGCGTCGCCGGGGTGACCCTTGGGCATCACCAGATGCGCGGTCAGCACGGTTTCCGTCGTGCTCATCGGCCAGATATGGACGTGATGGACGCGGGCGACGCCCGGCAGCAGCCGCAGCTCGATCCACACCTTGTCGTAATCGATGCCGCGCGGGACCGCGCCGAGCGACATCTCGACCGATTCGCGCAGCAGGCCCCAGGTCTGGACGAAGATCAGAGCGGCGATGCCGATGCTGACGACCGGATCGATCCAGAGATTGCCGGTGCGCAGGATCACGAGGCCGGCGATCACCACGCCGGCCGAGACCGCGGCGTCGCTCGCCATATGGAGGAAGGCGCCGCGGATGTTGATGTCGCCCTTGCGGCCGCGCGCGAACATGAGGGCGGTGAGCAGGTTCACGGCGATGCCGATCGCGGCAACGATCGAGACCAGGCCGCCTTGCACGGGCGCTGGTGTCGCCAGGCGCTGTGCGGATTCGAGCACGATCGCGCCGAGCGCGACCAGCAGCAGCAGGGCGTTGGTGAGCGCGGCGAGGATGGTCGAGGCCTTGAGGCCATAGGTGAAGCGCTTGGTCGGCGCCTTTTTTGTGAGCGCCACAGCGCCCCAGGCGACCGCGAGGCCGAGGACGTCCGACAGATTATGGCCGGCATCGGCGAGCAGGGCGACTGAGTGCGCGACGAAGCCGAAGCCGGCTTCGACGATGACGAAGGTCAGGTTGAGGCCGATGCCGATCGCGAAGGCGCGTTCGAAGCCTGGTTCGGTGGGGGCGTGGGAATGGCCGTGGCCATGCCCGTGCCCGTGGCCATGATCCGACGCATGATCATGCGCATCGTGCGTGTGTGGGCCGTGATGATGGCTGTGACCGGCCACGCAATTCCTCCGTTTCGATAGCGCTCCGTACCATTGGTTTCGCAGGAGATGCTAGGACATCGATGAATTGGCCGATTCGCGGGTGGCGCGGCTTGAGCCTTGGGCATAGGCAGGGCGGATGACCGGTCTGATCGTCGCATGACGACGCTCCCAATCCATGCTGTGTTGCCCGATCTGCTCGCTGCGTTGCGGGTGGGGCCGAATGCCGTGCTGGTCGCTCCGCCGGGCGCGGGCAAGACGACTGCGGTCGCGCCCGCTTTGCTGGATGAGGCCTGGTGCACGGGGGAGATATTGCTGCTTTCGCCCCGCCGGCTCGCCGCGCGCGCGGCGGCCGAGCGGATGGCGAGTCAGGCTGGCGAGGCAGTCGGCAAGACCTTCGGGTACGCTACGCGGATGGATTCGAAGCGCTCGGGCGCGACCCGGGTGACGGTGGTGACCGAGGGGATTTTCGTCAATCGCATCCAGGGTGATCCTGAGCTTGCCGGGGTCTCGGCGGTGTTGTTCGACGAGGTGCATGAGCGGAGCCTCGACAGCGATTTCGGGTTGGCGCTTGCGCTCGATGCGCAGGGGGCGCTGCGGCCGGATCTGCGGCTGGTGGCGATGTCGGCGACGCTCGATGGGGCGCGCTTCTCGACGTTGATGGGGGACGCATCGGTGATCGAGAGCGAGGGCCGGAGCCATGTGCTTGCGCTTCGGCACATTGGTCGGGCGGCCGAGGCGCGGATCGAGGATTCGGTCGCTGGGGCGATCCGGCTTGCGCTTCGGGAGGAGAGCGGTGGTATTCTCGCCTTTCTGCCTGGCGTTGCCGAGATCGAGCGGACCGCTGAACGGATCGAGGGGCTGGGCGCCGATATCGTCCTTCACAAGCTTCATGGCAGCCTCGACCCCGGCGCTCAGCGCGCGGCGATTGCGCCTGATCCGCAGGGGCGGCGCAAGATCGTGCTCGCCACCTCGATTGCCGAGACCAGCCTGACGCTCGACGGGATCAGTGTCGTGGTCGATTCGGGGCTGGCGCGGCGGCCGCGCTATGATCGCGCGGCGGGGATGACGCGGCTTGTCACGGAGCGCGCTAGCCAGGCTGCGGTTACCCAGCGTGCGGGGCGCGCCGCGCGGCAGATGCCGGGGGTGGCCTATCGATTGTGGGAAGAGGCGGCGACGACGGGGTTGCCGCGGTTCGATCCGCCCGAGATTCTCGAGGCTGATCTTTCGGCGCTAACGCTGGATTGCGCTTTGTGGGGCGTGAGTGATCCACGCATGCTGGCCTGGCTCGACCCGCCGCCTGCCGCCGCTGTCGACGAGGCCCGGGCGCGGCTGACTGTGCTGGAGGCGATCGACGGGGATGGGCGGCCGACCGATCATGGCAAGGCGATCGCGCGGCTGCCGCTGCCGCCCCGGCTTGGGCATATGCTGGTGCGTGCGGGGGAGATGGGGCTGGCGGAGACGGCGGCCGAGGTCGCGGTGCTGTTGGGCGAGCGGGGGCTTGGTGGAAATGATGTGGATCTGGAGAGCCGCTTGAGGCGGTGGCGGACGGAGCGTGGGCCGCGGGCTGAGGGTGGGCGGAAGCTGGCCAAGCGGTGGGCTGGCCTTGCTCCGGGGCTGGGGGGTGGGCTCGCACTCGCCTCGGGCGGTGCGTTTGCGGAGGTCGGGCGCCCACCCCCCAGCCCCCTCCCGCAAGCGGGAGGGGGAGCAGAAGTGGGGCTTGCTATCGCGCTCGCCTTTCCGGATCGTATCGCCAAGCGTCGCTATGGGAGTGGCGAGACCTGGGCCTCGGTTGGTGGTCGTGGTTTCAAGCTCGACCCGACCTCCTCGCTCGCCCGCAACGAATGGCTTGCGGTGGCCGAGACGCAGGGGATGGCCGCCGGCGCGCGCGTCCTTTCCGCCGCGCCGATTGATCTTGCCACGGTCGAAGCGCTGTTTGGCGGCCGGATCGAAACGCGCCGGACCGTCAGCTTCGATTCGGCGACCGGCGGCGTGCAGACGCTGCGCGAACGCCGGCTTGGTGCGATCCGGCTGTCGAGTGGGCCGGATGCGAATGCCGATTCCGAAGCCATCGCGGGCGCCTTGCTTGAGGGGGTTCGCGAGCAAGGGCTGTCGCTGCTGCCTTGGAGCGAGGCTGCGCGCGACCTGCTCGATCGTATTGCTTTTGTGCGGGGCGCGGGGTTTCCGGTTGAGGATATCGATGAACCAGCCCTGCTGGCGCCTGCGGACGAATGGCTGGTGCCGCTGCTTGCCGGGAAGCGTCGCCTTGATGCGATCGACTCCAGCGCGCTCGCCGAGGCGTTGCGCGGTGTGATCGGCTGGGACACGCTGCGCATTCTCGATGCGCAGGCGCCGACCCATTTCCAGTCGCCCGCGGGCAGCAGCCATCCGATCGATTATGCAGCGGAAGGGGGCCCGCGCGTCGACCTTCGGCCCCAGGCTCTGTTCGGGCTTGCCGCACATCCGAGCGTCGCCGGCGGACGCGTGCCGCTGGTGCTCAGCCTCACCTCGCCCGCGGGCCGGCCGATCCAGACCACGCGCGATCTGCCCGGCTTCTGGGCGGGAAGCTGGGCCGCGGTGGCGAAGGAAATGCGTGGCCGCTATCCGCGCCATCCCTGGCCCGACGATCCGGCTGCCGCCGTCCCGACCACGCGCACGAAAAATGCGGATGCAAGGGCGCGGCAACCGCGATAAGGGCTGCGAAGGTTTCAAGGATTCGACGATGGCCACCGCACGCATCTTCCAGCGCCCCAAGAACGCGATGCAATCGGGCCGCGCGCGCACCGATCTCTGGCAGCTCGAATTCGCGCCCGCCGAGCAGAAGCGCCCCGATCCGCTGACGGGCTGGGCAGGCTCGGGCGATACGCGCGACCAGATCCGGCTTGGCTTCCCGACCCTGGAAGCTGCGATCGCCTATGCCGAGCGCGAGGGCCTTGCCTTCACCGTGATCGCCGCGCCCGAGCGCACGCTCAAGCTGCAGAGCTACGCCGACAACTTTCGCTGACGCTTTCGTCTATTGGGCGAGGATCGACGGACCGAGCAGCAGCAATAGCCTGACGTCGATCGCCAGGCCTTCAGCGCGCTTTGCGGCAATGAAGTCGACGATCCCGGCAAGCGGCACGCGGTGGACGGTGATGTCCTCGCCCGGAACGCCGCCGCCGTCGCTCACCTTGGTCAGGCCGGTCGCGCGGACCAAAGTGAAGCCCTCCGACACCATGCCCGGTGACGAGTGGAAATAACCGAGCGGCTCGACATGATCGGGCCGATATCCGGTCTCTTCCTCAAGCTCGCGCGCGGCGGACAGCTCGACCGATTCGCCCTCTTCCTCGTCGCCGACCAGCCCGGCCGGCAGCTCGATGCAGCGTTGCCCGAGCGGCACGCGATGTTGCTCGACCAGGATGACGTCGCCCTCATCGATCGCGAGGATCACCGCCGCCTGGATGCCGCGCGCCCGGGCGACATATTCCCAGCTGCCCTGCTTCTTGACGGTGATGAACCGGCCCGCCCAGACCGTCTCGACAGGCTCATTCATAGTTCGATCAGCCTATCCGGTAATTCATTGTGGTCGGTTTCAGTCTTCGGGAAATTTTCCGACAGGATTACGCCGATGCTGGCCACCGCCGCGGCCATGCCTTGCGCCGGCCGACCCTCGCGCACTTCATCGACCAAGGCCGCCATCGCGTCGCCCCAGCGCTCGGCCGGTACCGCCTTGTGGATCGCCTCGTCAGCGACGATTTCGGCCATGCGCTCGTCGAGCGAGAGATAGAGCAGGATGCCGACGCGCGCATTGGTGCGGCGTTCAGCCCCGACCTTGAAATACTGGATCGCCCGGCGCCGCACCCGGCGCGCCCGGGTGCCGTGCGGCGTCAGCGCCATGCGGAGCGGCATCCAGACGAGCGCGTAGCGCACGACGAGGAAGGTGATCGTTTCCGCGATCAGCATCACAAAAAGGAGCAGGCGCGGATCGGACTCGCCCCAGCCGCCGGAGAACCAGCCGAACTTGGTCTCGAACGCGCCGGGGCTGATCGCCGCCAGGGCAATCACCGCGAGCGCCGCCGCGATCGCATAATGGAGCGCCGCATCATGATATTGATCGGAGCGCTCAGCGATGATCGTCACGATCTCGCCGTCAGTCCCCTCTTCGGCGCGGGTGACCGCGGCCGCGACCAGCGCATGATCTTCCGGCCCGAGATGCGTGATCCGCGACATTACCATCCCCCCGAGGCGCCGCCGCCCCCAAATGAGCCGCCGCCGCCCGAAAAACCGCCACCGCCGCCCCCACTGTCACCGCCACCGCCGCCCCAGGACGAGCTCCCGCCGCTGCTCCAGCTGCTGCCCCAGCCGCTGCCCGAACCGCCACCGAGCCCGGATCCCCACAACACGACCGGCGCAACGCCGCCGCGATAGCGTCGTCCGCGGGTGCCGCGCCGGATGCGCGACAGGATGAAGAAGGCGATGACGATAATCAGGAAGATGAGGGGGAACGGGATGCCGCCACCGCTCGACCGCACATGCACGGGTTTCGCGACCAGCTTCGCCGCCCGGGCTTCGCCGGCTTCGAGGGGCAGCTTCATCTGCTCCCCGATCGCATTCGCGCCGGCGATGATGCCTCCCGGCATGTCTCCGGCCTTGAAACGCGGCAGGATGGTGTCGTTGATGATCTGGCTCGAGAGCGCGTCGGTCATGATCGGCTCGAGGCCATAGCCGACCTCGATGCGCACCTTTCGCTCATTGGGCGCGACGATCAGCATGATGCCGTTGTTGGCGCCCTTCTGGCCGATATTCCACGCCCGGCCGAGCCTGTAGCCATAATCCTCGATCGGATAGCTTTGGAGATCGGGCACGGTCGCGACGACAAACTGGCGCGACGAGGCCTTTTCGATGTCGGCCGAGAGCTGGGTGAGTTGCGCCTCCTGCTCGGGCGAGAGCAGATCAGCGGCGTCGACCACCCGGCCGGTGAGCTTGGGGAAGGTCTGGGCCTGGACGGCCTGAGCGCCGAGCAGCATCAAAGCTGCCACGAGCATCATGCGAAGAAAGTTCACGCTGCCAACCTTTTTCGAAGGCGAAACTTCGCGGAAAAGCGCACCGACTCTCCCGGCGACGCCGCGCGCAACATCACGCGCCTGAGGCGCCGCCGAGAGGGCGAGCCGTCGGATCAGCTCGCATTCCCGAAATTGACCGTGGGCGCTGTCTCGGCGCCCGGCGTGGTCGCCTGGAACGGCACCATCGGCTTGGAACCGTAAAAGACCTTTGCGCCGATCGCATCGGGGAAGGTGCGAATGCGCGTATTATAGGCCTGGACCGCGTCGTTATAATCCTTGCGGGCGATCACGATGCGGTTCTCGGTGCCTTCGAGCTGGCTCATCAAGGTCGTGTAATTGCCCTGCGACTTGAGCTCGGGATAGGCCTCCTGCAGCCGCTGGAGCGACAGGGTCACGCTGGTCTGGGCCTTCTCATAAGCGGCGACCTTGGCCGGATCGGTCAGGTCCGTGCCGGAAATCTTCACCTGGGACGCAGACGCGCGGGCCTGGGTGACCTCGACGAGGATGCTCTTTTCCTGGGCGCCGGCAGCCTTCACCGTCGCGACCAGATTGGGGATGAGATCGGCGCGGCGCTGATAATTATTCTGCACATCGGCCCAGCGCGCCTTGGCATTCTCCTCCGCGGTGGGGACGCTGTTCAATCCACAGGCGGAGAGCGCGACGGCGGACGTCAGCGCGAAGAAAACACGATAGCTCATGAATGATGCCTCCAACCCTTGCGCCGTCATGATACGCGACTAGCGTGCCACGGCGGAAGTGAAATCGGATGGAGATGACCGATGTTCAAGGAGTTCAGGGCATTTATCGCGCGCGGCAATGTGCTGGATCTGGCGGTGGCCGTGATTATCGGCGCTGCGTTCGGGAAGATCGTGACCTCGCTGACCGACGATTTGCTGATGCCGGTGATCGGCAAGATCTTCGGCGGTCTCGATTTTTCGAGCTATTTCGTGGTGCTCGGCAAGGTGCCCGCCGCGCTGGCCGGATCGACCGATTACGCCGCGCTGAAAAAGGCGGGCGTGCCGGTGTTCGGGTACGGCGCGTTCATCACCCAGGCGGTGAATTTCCTGATCCTCGCCGTCATCATCTTCCTGATCGTGCGCGCCGCGACCAGGGTGATGGTAAAGCCCGAGGCGGCGCCGGCCGAACCAGACGCGGAGCCGGCCGATGTGGCGCTGCTCCGCGAGATCAGGGACGAATTGAAGAAGCGGCCAGCCTGATCAGGCGGCCGCAAGATCCTGCGCGTTGGCATCGGCGAGGCTGGTGCCGTCGAGGATGCGGGCCGTCTCATCGCGGACCCGCATCATCGCATGGCGAATTGCGCAGGTCGCCTCGTCCTTGCAGTCACGGCACGGGCGGTACGCCGTGCGGCTGACACAGGGCACCAGCGCAAGCGGACCCTCGATGACGCGGATGATTTCGCCGAGTGAAATCAGATGCTTCGGGCGCGACAGACAGTAACCGCCCATCTTGCCGCGATGGCTATGGAGGAAACCTGCTTCCCGAAGATCGGCGAGGATCAATTCGAGGAACTTGCGCGGCACATTCGCTTCGGCCGCGATCCGGTTCATCGGGATCGGCGGACCGCCTGCGGGTGCTTCTGCCAGGAACATCATTGCGCGGAGCGCGTAGCGGGAACGCTGGGTCAACATAACGCACCCGATATGGGCTCATATTGTGGCGAGTGAAAGGCGGCCTTTTCATTAAGTTCGGCAATGCCTATATCAGCCGTGCCGAGGGTTCGCCCAAGGCTATGGTGATAAAGTGCAGCGTAGACTAGATGCAGCGGACCCGGGGGCAGTACCCGGCGGCTCCACCACAACCGGCTCCGCGGGGCCGGTCATGACGGGGCCGAACCAGGATCGACGTGTATTGAAAGGCGCTGTTTTTGCCCGGGCTGAGTAACCCGTATAAGGCTCAAAACCACAAGTGCTAACGACAACGAAGCACTCGCGATTGCCGCGTAAACCGGACCTAACGGTCTAGTTTACTAAGGACGAAAGCGCGGTTCGGGCCGCACCGGGCAACAGAAGCGGATTCCAGCGGTACGGGGGGCACCGGGCAACAGAAGCCCCCCACCGGGCCATTCGACATTCGGCCCATGCCGGCCTGGACCAAATGTCGAACGGCCCTTTTCACTTCTCATGCCTGCCTGGCCCTCACCGATCAGAAGCCCATTGTCGCCATGCCGCCCGGCTTGACCGCGAGTTCCGCTTCCAGCCGCGCGAGCAGCGCTTCTGGCGGGATTGGGCCAGTCACCCTCACCTGCCGTGCGACCACCGCGAAATCGCCGGGGGTCAGCGCGTTTAGTCGCGCCAGGCCAATCGGTGCCGCGCAGCCGAAGAAGCGCTCGAAGGCGCGGGCGGCTGAGGCGGGTGACAGCGGCTCGAGCGTGAGCTTGAAGGTGAAGCGCCGGAGCGCTGCCGGATCGAGCCGCTGCTGATCGTTGGTCGCGGCGAATACTGGCAGCGGGTGGCGATCGAGCCAGGTGAGCAGTTCGTTGACCTGAGTGACCTCCCAGCTCGTCCGCGCGGTCTGGCGATCGAACAGCAACGAATCGGCCTCATCGAAGAACAGCACGCTGCCGTCCGCCCCCGCGTCGCTAAAGGCGGCTGCGATGTTCGCTTCGGTTTCGCCGACCCATTTCGACAGCAGATCGGAGGCGCGCCGGGTGACCAGCGGCCGCCCGAGCCGTTCGGCGACCTCGGCGGCGAGCTGGGTCTTGCCCGTGCCGGGCAGGCCCGACAGCAGCACCGAGAAACCGAGCGGCGCGCCTGCGCGCGTGAGCTGCTCGACCAGCCCGGCGACGGGCGGATCGCTTTCGAACAGCGAGAGGTCGATGCGGGACGTCGCCTCGGCGAGCCTGACCGCCGTGCCGCGCAGGCCGCCGACCAGCGACCGCGCGACGCGTTCGTCGTCACCCATATTGGCGCCCGCGATCCGCGCCGCGCGCATCGCGGCCCGTGCCACGCTCGGCGTTTCGGGTGCCTGGCGGGCAAGCGTCGCGAGATCCTCGCCGACCGCGCAGCCTTCGATCGCCGCCATCCGCGCCAGCACCCTGTCCCGCTCCACGCCGCGTGGATGATCGAGCTTCAGCACGAAGCTCATCCGGCGGAGATAGGCCGAATCGACATTGTCGATCGCGTTGCTGGTCCAGATGATCGGCACCCGGTTGGTCTCGAGCATGCGATTGACGAAGATCTTCGATCCGGCCCGGTTGGCGAAGCGCTTGCTGCCCTCGACCTGGCGCGCATCGCCGATCAGATCTTCGAGCTCATCGAACAACAGCAGCGCACGCTCATCACGCTGGAGTGCGCGCTGGGCGCGGAGCAGGGCAGCGACGCGTTCGTGGCGGCGCGGCTCGGTGCCGTCCGCATCAGTCTCGCCGACCGCGAACAGCGCCGCGCCGACATGCGCCGCAAGCGCCCGCGCAAGCTCAGTCTTGCCGACGCCGGGCGGCCCGTGGAGCAGCACATTGATGCCCGGCGCACGCGCCTCGACAGCGCCGGCGAGCAGTCGCGCGACGAAATCCAGATCGCCCTGCATCGCCGGGAAATCGGCGAGGGTCAGGGTGGATTCCTGGCGCTTGCCGGCCAGCGCTTCGATCAGCCGATCGGGATCATGCCCGCCGCGCGCGAGCAAGGTCTCGAACCACCAGCTGACATCGAACGCCACGCCGCCGCCCGTCGCCATGCCGATCTCGAACAGGCCGAGCTGCACCGGCAGGCTGGTGCGCACCATCGTGCCGGCATGGACCGGATCGGCGCCCGCCAGCATTCCGGCGACACGCGCCATATCCTCATGCGCCATCTCCAGCGCCCAGCTCAGCCGGGCGATGCGCGGATGGAAGGAGAGCGCGAGGCCAGCCTCGAGCACAGCACGATCCTGCGCGCCGAAGTTCAGCACCGTCGCGATGTTCTCGACCGCTTCGGCCAGGTCTGCGGTCAGCGGATCTTCAGCCATGTCGGAAGCCAGCGTGGCGAGCTTTGCCCAGCTGATCTTGTCGTCCTTGGCGGTCCCCTCTTTGGCGCCCTTGTCCTTCGCACTGTCTTTCGCGCGCGATTTCAGCGCCGGCCAGAAGACCGAGCGATGCTCCTCCGCCCATTCGAGCAGCGCCCGACCGGCGCGGCCATCCTTTGTGAGTGTCGCGCGCAGCATGACTGCCAGCTGCCGCGACGTAACCGTCGTGCCCATATTCTCATCCACCATGAGCGATCGAGCGGACGCGGGTGTGGCGTCGGCTATCGCGCTTTTGAATTTTCGGGATCAAATTAGCCGGGTCCGTGACCCGGCCGGGGCGCGACTAGCGCTTCGGCGAGGTTCGGACCGCGGCGGGATTGAGTCCCGTTTTATGTGCCGTGGCGAACATTGTCAGCCTTCCTGCACCCCGATATTGGGGCGGTGGCGCACTAGGCGCGGTGGTTGCGCAAGTCAAGCTGCGGAACTGCGCGTCGGCCACAGCGAGCACGGCAATAATAGTTCATCGACAGTGGAGAAGAGCCAGACGCGCCCATGGCGAGCGCGTCTCAACGAAGCTGGAGACAGATCCGTCACGCGCACGCCTGCCACGCTATCCCGGCTGATTGAATCAACTGCGCGGCTAGGGTCATTCTCGATCAGGGTTTAACCGTCATGCCGGACTTGTTCCGGTGTTCGAGCTTTGGCTTTCCCCCGGAAAGCCAAGATTGTGTTCGGGGAACACAATCTCGCTCGAACACACGGTGCCGCGCACCCATCGACACTTTGGCTTGCGGCGCCGTGGACCCCGGAACAAGTCCGGGGTGACGATTCAGCTCGGTCGAATTCGACTCTAATCCCGGATGCGCGTCAGCCGCGCGGGTTTCTCGAAATCGGGATGGATGGCGGCATAGGCGATCAATGCGCGTTCCAGCGCAGCGCGATCAGCGAACAGGCAACTCGGGCTGCCGCCTTCTCCCTCGACCGTTCCGCCCGCCTTGCGCACCAGTGCCTCACTGCCCTGACAGTCGAGCGCCGGGTCCAGAATAAGCGCGGCACCGTCGCTTTCGAGCAGGCCGTATGCGACCGGGTCTACGGCGTCGCCGATTTGAGTCTGGACGATCCACAGATGCCGGCCCGGCGCGGCCAATGGCATCAGCACGACGCGCGATGGCTTGCCGCCCTGAAAATCCTCCGGGGCAGCGATCAGCAGCGCGCCATCATCGGTGCGGCGGACCAGCAGGCGCTGCGGCGCCTCCTTGTCCGCGGAATCGAGCTTGTAGAGCCCAGGCGACAATGGCCCGCTCTGCGCGGGATCGGGTCGATAGAAGGCCGGCCCCTCCCAAAAGCACCCTGACAACAGCAGCGCGGCCAGGGCGATGGCGAGGCCCCGCGCCCGCACTACTCCGCCGCCAGCAGAGTCTCGGCGCCGCCGAGATCGACCGAGACCAGGCGGCTCACGCCCTGTTCGATCATCGTCACGCCGAACAGGCGGTGCATTCGGCTCATCGTCACTGCGTTGTGGGTGACGATCAGATAGCGGGTCGCCGTCTCCTGGGTCATCGCGTCGAGCAGGTCGCAGAAGCGTTCGATATTGGCGTCGTCGAGCGGTGCGTCGACTTCGTCGAGCACGCAGATCGGCGCTGGGTTGGTGAGGAACAGGCCGAAGATCAGCGCAACCGCGGTCAGTGCCTGTTCGCCGCCCGAGAGCAGGGTCAGCGACTGGAGCTTCTTGCCGGGGGGCTGGGCCATGATCTCAAGGCCGGCTTCGAGCGGATCGTCCGAATCGATCAGTTCGAGATGCGCGCTGCCGCCGTTGAACAGGGTGGTGAACAGGCGGCGGAAATGGCCATCGACTGCTTCGAAGGCGGCAAGCAGGCGCTGCCGGCCCTCGCGGTTCAGCGTGCCGATCGAACCGCGTAGCCGGTTGACGGCGAGCCCCAGTTCCTCGCGCTCGGCGAGATTGCCGATACTGGCCGCTTCGAGCTCGGCCAGCTCACTCTCGGCGACGAGATTGACCGGCCCGATCCGCTCGCGATCGACAAGCAATTTGTCATGCGCCAGCGATTCATCCTGCGGCGCGCCAACGATTTTCTCATCGAACCCGACGCGCTCGGGCAGCAGGACCGATGGGCATTGGAAGCGCTCGCCCGACAGCCGGTTCATCTCGATCCGCCGCGATTCCTGGTTTTCCGCGCGGGCGGCCGCACCGGCCCGTGTCTCGCGGGCTTCGGCCAGCGCTTCACCTGCGGCGCGCGCGCTTTCCTCAGTGGCGCGCAGGGCGATTTCGGCCTCGCGCTCGGCGGCGATCATCGTCTCTGCCTCGGCGCGCGCGACGCCATGCGTGGCTTCGAGCGCGACGATCTCGGCTGCCAGCATCGCCGGCTTTTCGGCAAGCGCCTCAGCCTCGCGCGCGAGATCGGTGTCGCGCTTGTCCATCTCGGCGATCCGCCGCGCCGCCTCCCCCGCCCTGTTCTTCCAGCCCTTGCTCTCGGCGATGCTCGCGGCGAGCCGCTCGCGATCCTGGCCGATGGCGCGCTCGAGCGCGGCGCGCTCGGCACGGGCGGTGGCGACCGTGGTCCGCTTCGCCTCCGCTTCGCTGGAGAGGATCGCGACTCGCTCGCGCGTCGCGCTGCCATCGGGAAGCGCTGCCTTGACCTCGGTCGCCCGGGTCACCTCACCCTGCGCCTCTTCATGCTCGGCGACGATCCGGCCGCGGCGTGTTTCGAGATCGGCGCGCTGCGATTCGATCCGTTCGATCGCGACCGCGGCGCGGT
>JBDTXU010000502.1:0-17069 GCA_040006055.1 Sphingomonas bacterium
TGCCGCCGCCCCGTGCCCGCTGGCATGTGCCCCGCGAGCGCGCCGGTTCCCGCACCCTTGTCGGCGACGCGTCGCCCATCGATCCAAAGCTCGGCGCGCCCGCCGACCGCGTCGAAGCGCAGCGTGCCGCCTGCTGCCGCTACCGCGCGCCACGGCTCGATCGTCGCGCGATAGAGCCGCCAAACGCTGCCCGGATCGGGCGGCGTGGGGGTTCCGGCACGGACGAACGCCCAGCTGTTATTATCTCCGTCGCTCGGCGCCAGGTCGGGCGATGGGCGGTCGGGAAAGAGCATCGAGCGGCGCCATTGCGTAATGCGTTGCGCGCGTAGCGTCACCGCGACTTGCGGCGGCGGCGCGATGGCCAGGCGGTCGAACGAAAGGCGCGCCGGCTTCAGGCCGTCGGCACGCGCCTCGACCAGCACGCGCCCGCGCCCGACATCGCTGCGCACGATCAATTGCGCCAGGCCGTTGAACAGCGATCGCGCCCCTTCATGCTCGGCGGATTGCTCGGGTTCGTGGCAATTCGGGTCGCCATTGCCGAGACCGATGATCGCCGCGCCATCGACCGAGAGCCGCACCGCCAGGTTGGAAGTCGGGACGTGCCGTCCGCGCGCATCGATCGCATCGATCGTGATCGGCTGCACATCCTCGCCATCGCCCGCCATCACGCTACTCGCCGGGGTGAGCCGCAGAGCCACCGGCGCCCCGACTGTCTCGTGCGCCGCGCGCGCAACGATCCGCCCGCCGCGCCGGGCTACGACTTCGACCCGGCCGGGCGCGTAGGGCACGCTCCAGCTATTGCCCATCAGGCGGTCGACCGCCTGAGTTCCCAGGACGCGGCCGTTGAGCGACAGCGTTACTTGCTCGGCATTGCTCATCACCAGGATCGCGACCGGCGCGCCCTCGCCGCCGGGCCAGCTCCAATGCGGCGTCAGGCTGACCACCGGTGCATCGTCAACCCACGCCGCGCGATGAATCTCGAACGCGGTCTTGGGGAAACCGCACAGGTCCATGATGCCGAACACGCTGCTGATCGTCGGCCAGGTAAACGGCGTCGGTTCGCCGTGATAATCGAACCCGGTCCAGGTGAAACCGCCTGCGACGAACGGGCGCTCGGCGATCTTCTTCCACGCCGCGCGGTGCGTGTCGCCCCAACTCGCTGCGGCGACATCGTAGGACGAGGCGATATGTGCGGCGGCATCATCGGCGAAGGCACCGCGCGTCTCATAGGCGCTGGTATCCTCCGAACTCGTCATCGCGCGCTGGGGGAACAACCGGTGATAGCGGTCGTAATCGTCCTGATAGTAATTGAAACCGGTGACATCGACGACATTGGCCACGGTGACCGGATCAAAGAACGAGCCGTTGAGCGCGGCGGTCACCGGGCGGCTGTCGTCGAGCGAGCGCACGGCGTGGACCATACGGCGCACCATTTCGACGCCGGCTTCGCTCGCCTGCATCGGCTCTTCATTGAACACCGACCACAGGATGACGCTGGGATGGTTCCGGTCGCGCCGCACTAGCCATTCGAGCTGCGCGAGATAATCGGGTGCAGGGTTGAACTGGCGATTCTCGTCCATTACCAGAAAGCCCATCCGGTCGGCGAGATCGAGCAACTCGGCCGCAGGCGCGCCGTGCGAACAGCGGATCGCGTTGCACCCCATCGCCTTCAGGCGCTCGAGCCGCCAGCGCAGCAGCGCGTCGGGCACGGCGACGCCGACACCGGCATGATCCTGATGCAGACAGACGCCCTTGAGCTTGACCGGCTGGTCGTTGAGCAAGACGCCGTGGTCGGGATCGAAGCGGATGCTGCGGAAGCCGATTGCGAGGCGACGCTCGTCGACCAGCGCACCGCCTTGCCGGAGCCGGACGTGCAGCGTGTGGAGCTGTGGTCGTTCGACCGACCACAAGGCCGGGTCGGCGACGTCGAGCGTGATCGCCGCGGTGCCGGTTTCGAGCGGCGCGACTGTGGCATCCGCCGAGCCGCGCGCGATCGTAGCGCCAGCCGGGCCGAGCAGCAGCACCTCGACCGAGACCGTCGCGACATCCGCCGCGACGCTGTTCAGCGTGATATCGATAGGCACCTGCCACCGGCCATCGGCGCGGCGGCGCGGATCGGCGTGCACTCCGTCGGTCGCAATCGCAACGGGCGCGCGGCGCACCAGCCAAACGTGGCGGTAGAGGCCGGCGCCCTCGTACCACCAGCCCTCCATGGCCTGCGCATCGACGCGCACCGCAATGACATTCTCCTCCTCGTCGAAGCGGGCGAACGGCGTCATGTCGATCACGACGCTGGTATAGCCCGACCAGCTGTGCGCGACGACGCTGCCGTTGACCCAGATCGTGGCGTGGGTGGCGATTCCATCGAAATGCAGTTCGATGCGTTTGCCGCGATCCTCGGGCGCGAGCGTCAGCGTGCGGCGATACCAGCCGATCCCGCGCGGGCGATAGCCTTGCGAGATATTGGCGCTTTCAACGAAGGGCTGCGCCGCGGCCCAATCATGCGGCAGGCGCACCGCCGGCCAATCCGAATCGTCATACGCCACCGCCGCGGCACCCTGCGCGTTGCCGGCCTTGACGCTGAAATACGTCGCCTCGTGCGTTGTCAGCGGGGGCGCTGCAACCTCGCCCTCGTGGAAGCGCCAACCGTGTTCGAGCCGGACGCGGCTCGGATCGGCGTTTGGCAGCGGTTCGGGCAAGGTCGTACCCGGCGTGGGCATCGGTAGCGCGCCTGCGCCATCGGACCTGGACCAACGCGCGAAGCTGATCGCGGGCAGGTTGATCGTGGCAACGCCGGCGGCGCTGCCGAGTAGGAGTTGACGGCGATTCATGGCGGCACTCCTAGGGGCGGAGCTTAGACGTCGGACAGTTCGGCGACGAAATCATAAGCGTCGCCACGATAATAGGATCGCGTGAACTCGGCGGCGCGGCCATCCTTGAGGAAGCCGCGGCGCTCGATCAGCAACCCGGGATGGCCCGCATCGACCCCGAGCATCCGCGCATGCTCCGCCCCGAAGGGCACCGCGCGCAACCGCTGCAGCGCGCGCACCGGGCGGCTGCCGGCCTTTTCTAATGCGCTGTACAGCGAGTCTTCGACGGCGCCGATATTGGGCAGGCAATAGCCGGCGATGGTTGAGAATTCGAGCGCCATCGGCTGCTCGTCGGCGAGCCGGATGCGGTGGAAGCGATACACCGGTGTGCCCGGCGACAGGCCGAGCGACATCGCTTCCTCGGGATCGACCGTGCCCGCGGCGCGACTGATCCAGGTGGTCGATGCAGTCTTGCCGCGCGCAGCCATGTCCTCGGAGAAAGACGAAAGCTTCGAAAAACTCTTCTCGACGCGCCCGGTGACGAACGTCCCGGCGCCGCGCCGGCGCGTGAGCAGGCCTTCCTCGACCAGTCCGCCGATCGCCTTGCGCACGGTGATGCGCGAAATGGCATATTCGGTGGCGAGATCGCGCTCGGCGGGGATCGCGTCGCCCTGCGCGAGCAGGCCCTGGCCGATCGCTTCGCGGATGAGGTGCTGCAGCTGGAGATAGAGCGGCGCCGGGTTGCCCTTGCGGAACTGACCGATCTGTTGAGAAAATTCCAAAGTCCGCCCCTTATGCCCCGTAACGACGGGCCGCCTGAACGACGGCCGCAGCGCACGTGTCGGGCGAGCCTAATGCCTGGGCGTCTGGTGAGCAATCGGCTTCGATCTGAATCCAAATTGGTATTCTCGCGCGATTTTGGGGCAATGCGTTGATCTAGGGATCGATGGTGTCGAGCGCGCCGGCCGCGCTTGCAAGTGGACTTATATTGGTTACACTTGGTCGTTCGAGCACGCGGTGTCGCGTAGCAATGGGGGACGGTGATGACGAACGGGACGCGCACCAGGGGCCAAGGCGCCATGCGGCGAATCGCCCGTTTCGCCGCAGTGGCGTTCGCGGCCACCCCGGCGTTGCTGGTGGCCCAACAGTCTGCCCAGCAGGCCACGTTGCCCTTGCTCCCGCTGCCCGCAAGCATCGTGCGCGGCACCGGCAGTTTCACGGTCGTGGCGGGGGCAGGGGTCGGCATCCCGCCGGGTGATTCGGATGCGGCAGGGGCCGCGCGATTGCTGATCGGGCAAGTCGCCAGCACACGCGGCCTGACGCTGCACATGTCACGCGACGCGGCGGCGATCCGCTTCGAGCGCGATCCGGCCGTGGCCGGCGCGGAAGGGTATCGGCTGACCATCGATGCGCACGGCATCCGCATCGCCGCCGCGACGCATGCCGGCCTGGTTTACGGCGCGATGACGCTGGCGCAACTGCTCAGCCCCGATGGCGCACGCGGCGGCGCAATTGTGGTGCCGGCGCTCGACATTCGCGATGCGCCGCGCTTTCCCTGGCGCGGGTTGATGATCGATCCCGCGCGGCACTTCCAGCCGCTGCCTTCGCTCTACCGGATCGTCGATCAGATGGCCGCGGTGAAGCTCAACACGCTGCACCTCCACCTCAGCGACGACCAGGGCTGGCGCTTCGAGGTCAAGCGTTACCCAAAGCTGACCGAGATTGGCGCGTGGCGGACGGGGCCGACCACCGGTGGTCCGGCGCCGACGACACGCGTCGGGGGCTTCTACACGCAAGACGAGTTACGCGGCCTGGTGCGCTACGCCGCCGCACGCGGCATCACGATCGTTCCCGAGATCGACCTGCCCGGCCACGCGCAGGCGCTGGTCGCGGCTTATCCCGAAATGGGCGTGCTCGGCGACCGGCCGGTGGTGAGCCACGATTGGGGCGTCAATCCGTATCTGTTCGATCCCGGTCCCAAGGGCGTTGCCTTTGTCGAGAACGTGCTCGACGAATTGATCGCGGTCTTCCCCGGCAGCTTCGTCCATCTCGGCGGCGACGAAGCGGTCAAGGATCAATGGGAGCGCTCGCCGCGCGTGCAGGCGCAGATCAAGGCGCTCGGGCTCAAGGACGAGAATGCGCTGCAAAGCTGGATGATCGATACGTTCGGCCGCTATCTCGCGAGCAAGGGGCGACGCCTGATCGGCTGGGACGAGATCCTCGAGGGCGGCTTGCCGCCCTCCGCCTCGGTGATGTCCTGGCGTGGCGATAAGGGCGCAGTCGATGCCGCCAATCAGGGGCACGACGTGGTGCTTACGCCCGCGCCGACCTTGTACTTCGACAGTTTGCAGAGCGACCAGGCCGATGAACCACCGGGCCGGTTGTCGATTCAGACGCTTGCCGACGTGTATGCCTATGAGCCGATGCCGGCGGGGGTCGATGCCGCCAAGGCCAAGCATGTGCTCGGTGCGCAAGGCAATGCATGGAGCGAATATCTCGTCACGCCGTATCAGGTGCAACACGCGGTCTTTCCACGCGCGGCGGCGCTGGCCGAGACGACGTGGTCGGCTGCACCGCGCGACTTTCCCGGCTTCGTCGCGCGGCTGCGGCCGCAAGTGAGGCGCTGGCGGCAGGGCGGAATCGAAGTGGCGGACAGTGCTTTTGCCGTGACCTATCGGTTGCAGGGCACGCGCGGCGACGCGCTGCGTGGCGCCACGCCGAGCGTTGCGTTGGCGACGCAGGCGCCTGCGGGCACGATCCGCTACACGCTCGACGGCAGCGCGCCGAATGCGAGGTCGCCCGCCTACACCGCGCCGCTGGCCGCGGCGCCCGGCGCGATAATCCGCGCCGCGGCGTTTGACGAAGATGGCGTTGCGGTTGCGGGCGCGCGGTCCTTTTTCACCGACCGTGCGGCGCTGCTGCATCGCTCGGCATCCGAGCTGGTGGCGTGTCCGCGCGGGGCGCTCGGCCTGCGCGTGCCCCTGACATCCGAGGCACAAGGCAATGCGCCGGTGTTCAACATCAATCTGTTCGATACATGCAGCGCCTATCAGGCCGCGCCGCTCGACGTGGCGAAGGGCTTTACGGTGCGGGTCGCCCGCCTCGCGCGGCATTACGGGCTGGCGCACGAAGCCCCGGCGGTGCGCGAACACTATAGCGTAACCGCGCATGGCGAGCTCGTCATACTCGCTGGTTGCCAGGCCGGGCGCAAGGGGCCGCCCGACAAGGGCGCGCCCGAGCCGGTGGTCGCGGCGAGCTTCCCCTTGCCCGATCCAGCCAAGGCGCCGACACTCCTGACATTCTCGGGCGCATTGCCGCCGATGGCGGGAGATCGCGACCTGTGCTTCCAATTTACGTCTCCGGTCGCCGAGCCGTATTATGCGGTGGCGGACGTCCAACTGACGGAAACGCGCTGATGCACGGGGTGCTGCGCGGGGCGGCCATGGCGGCCTTGCTGACGAGCGCGAGCCTTGCCGGCGCCGCGCCACGCCAGGCGATCACGCTCGAGACCGGCTGGCAGGCGCGCATCGCCCCCGGCGATACCGACGCGGTCGCCGCGCACCGGCGCGAGGCGCAATGGTTTCCGGTGCATGTGCCGGGCAGCATCCAGCAGGACCTCATCGCACAGCATCGCGTGGCCGATCCTTTCATGACGACGAACGAAGCCGCGATCCAATGGGTCGGGCGGACGGACTGGCAATATCGGCACACCCTCGTCGTGACGCCCGCGCAGCTGAGGCGCGATCATCTCGATCTGGTGTTCGACGGGCTCGACACTTTCGCGACCGTGTCTATCAACGGGCAGGTCGTGCTCAGCGCGGACAATGCGCATCTTCGCTGGCGGATCAATGCCAAACCCTATCTCCAACCGGGTGCGAACGCGATCGTGGTCGCCATCGCCGCGCCGATCCGCGCGCTCGCATCCGTCGTGCTGTCGGAAAAGCCCTCGCTGCCGGGCGAATATGATTCGGCGTTTGGTGACGATCCCGGCGGGCGCCAGACGTCGCCCTATATCCGCAAGCCCAAATACAATTACGGCTGGGACTGGGGGCCCCGCATCATCACGATCGGGCCATGGCGCCCGGTTCGGCTCGACGCGTGGGACAGCGCGCGGATCGATACACTGCGCATCGACCAGGACGCGCTGAACAGCGCCGAAGCGCGCCTTTCGGCCCATGCGACACTTCACGCCGATCGTGCGGCGGTGGTGACGCTGCGCGTGGTGTTGACGGGCCCCGACGGGGCTCGGCAGGAGGTGACGCAGCGCGTCACGCTTGCAGCGGGCGACAATGCTGTGACGCTGCCGCTCACCGTCGCGCAGCCCCAGCGTTGGCAGCCGGTCGGCTATGGCGCGCAACCGCTCTATCGGGTGTCGGCGACGATCGGACAGGATGGCGCTGCGACCGACACCGCCGAGCGCCGGATCGGCCTGCGCACGGTCGAGCTGATCCGCGCCGGCGGCGCGATGGGGTTTCGCGTCAACGGCGTCGCGATCTTCGCCAAGGGCGCCAACCTTATCCCGTTCGATAGCCTGCCGACACGCACCACCGCCGCGACGATGCGCCCGATGCTTGTCGCCGCGCGCGACGCGAATATGAACATGCTGCGGGTGTGGGGCGGCGGTTATTATCTCGAAGACGCCTTTTACGACGTGGCCGATGAACTCGGACTGATGGTGTGGCAGGACTTCATGTTCGGCGGAGCGGTGACGCCGCCCGACGCCGCCTTCCGCGCGAATGTCCGAGTCGAGGCTGAGCAGCAAGTCGAGCGGCTGGGCAATCATCCGTCGATCGTTTTGTGGTCGGGCGGCAATGAAGTGCTCTCGGGCTGGGAGAATTGGTCCGACCGCAAGGCGTTCAAGAAGGCGATCGGTGCAGAACAGCAGGAGCGGGTCGGCGTGGGCATGGCGGTGTTGTTCGACCGCGTGCTGCGCGACGCGGTGCAGACACACGCGCCGGGGACGCCGTATTGGCCGGGCTCGCCCTCGACCGACTATGAGGGGCCGGTCGATACCGACGCCGCGGGTGACCGCCATTTCTGGGATGTCTGGTCGGGGTCGAAGCCGGTCGAGCGCTATCTCGACGCGTGCCCCCGCTTCATGTCGGAATATGGCTTCCAGGCGATGCCCGACATGGCGACGATCCGCGACTTTGCCGGCCCGGGCGCGCTGACGCCCGACAGCCCGGTGCTCAAGGCGCACCAGAAGTTCCTGGCGGGCGAGGGCAATGCCCGCTTGCTGCTCTACATGCGCGACCGGCTCGGCGAGCCCAGGGACTTGGCCGACTTCATCTATCTCAGCCAGGTGAACCAGGCCGATGCGATCGCGCTCGCTGCGCTGCATCATCGCGCGTGCCGCCCGGTGACGATGGGGTCGCTCTATTGGCAGCTCAACGATGTGTGGCCGGCGATTTCCTGGTCGAGCGTCGATCATGCCGGCCGCTGGAAGCTGCTCCATTATGCCGCACGCCGCTTCTTCGCGCCGCAAGTGATCGTCGCCGAACATGCGGGCGCCGCGACGCGGATCGCTTTGGTGTCCGACGCGACCGCCCCGATCGCCGCACGCTGGCGTCTCCGGGGGTTTGACATGGCGGGCCGGCCGCTCGGGGAGCAGGGGGCAGCCGTCACGCTGCCGCCGCTCTCGGCCAGCGAGGCGGCGCGGATCGAAGATGCCACGCTGTTCGCCGGGGCCGACCCCAAAACGAGCTATGCGGTGGCCGAGTTGCTGGTCGGCGACGCGCCGGTCAGTCGCGCGATCATCGAGCGTGGCGTGCCCAAGGACATGGCCTATCCGGATCCCGGATTGCACGCGACCTGGCATGGTCGCGAAGTGACGGTCACCGCGACGGCGCTCGCCCGCGCGGTGATGCTCGATTTCAGCGCGATCGGCGCCCAGCCGTCCGACGACGGATTCGATCTGCTGCCGGGCGAAAGCCGTACCGTCAGCGTCGCGTCGGCGGCATCGCCTACGGCGCTGGCGCGCGCTCTGATGCTGCGCTCGTTGGGGTCGCGCCGATGATCTGGTTGTTGCTCGCCGCGCAAGCTGCGCAGCTCGACCCCGCTGCGATGACGCCCGAGGACAAGGCCGCACAACTGCAGAGCAGCGCGCCGGCCGATCCGCAGGCCGGACTGCCTGCGTACGACTGGTGGAGCGAAGGGCTGCACGGTCTGGCGCGCGATGGCTATGCCACGGTGTTCCCGCAAGCGATCGGCATGGCGGCGACCTGGGACGTGCCGCTCGTCCACCGCATCGGCGACGTGATCGCGACCGAGGCGCGCGCGAAGTTCAACGCGCGGCCGGTGGGTGCCGAGCGGTGGATCTATGAAGGGCTGACGATCTGGTCGCCCAACATCAACATCTTCCGCGATCCGCGCTGGGGGCGGGGGCAGGAGACCTATGGTGAGGACCCGTACTTGACCGGTCGGCTCGGCGTCGCGTTTGTCACAGGGTTGCAAGGCCCCGATCCAACGCACCCCAAGGTGATCGCGACGCCGAAGCATTTCGCGGTGCACAGCGGGCCCGAAGCGGGGCGCGACGGCTTCGACGTCGACCCCTCGCCGCACGATCTGGAAGCGACCTATCTGCCTGCCTTCCGCGCGGCGATCACCGAGGGCAAGGCCGGATCGCTGATGTGCGCTTATAATGCGATCCATGGCGTGCCGGCCTGCGCCAATGCACCGCTGCTGGTCGATCGGTTGCGGCGCGACTGGGGGTTCACCGGCTTCACCGTATCGGATTGTGACGCGGTCGGGAACGTCCAGCTGTTTCACCATTATCGGCTCGATGCGGCGGGCGCGGCGGCGGCATCGCTCAAGGGCGGGACCGACCTCAATTGCGGCACGACCTACGCGGCTTTGCCGGCGGCGCTGCGGCGGGGGCTGGTCAGCGCGGCTGACATCGATACGGCGCTGGTCCGTACACAGGCGGCGCGGCGCGCGCTCGGCATCGCGTACGGCGCGACCAGCCCGTGGTCGCGCATCGCGCCCGATCAGGTGGCGACGCCGGCGCATCGAGCGATCGCGCTTGAGGCGGCGCGCAAAGCGATCGTGCTGCTGCAGAATACTGGTGACCGGCTGCCGCTCAAGCCGGGGGTGCGCATCACGGTGATCGGCGCCGATGCGGACGATCTCGGCGTGCTGCAGGGCAATTATCACGGCACCGCGGTGGCGCCGGTCACCCCGCTCGACGGCATCCGCCGCCAGTTCGGCGCAGCCAACGTCCGCTACGCGCAAGGGTCCGTGCTCGCCGACGGTGCACCGGTGCTGGTGCCGGAGACCGCGCTGCGCGCCGACGGCGCGCCGGGCCTGCGCGCCGAATATTTCGCGGTGCCCGGCCTCAGCGGCACGCCGGTGGCGGTGCGGCGAGAGCGGCGGATCGACCTCGACGTCAATCGCGCAGCGCCGGTGGCGGGGCTCGGCGCGGTATGGAGCGCGCGCTGGTCGGGCGATTTCGTTCCGCCGGGGCCGGGGGCGTATCGGCTGGTGATCGATGTGCCGGCGTGCTGGAAATATTGCCACAGCCACGATGCCGTGCGGCTGTGGATCGACGGGCGGCTGCGCGCCACCGGAGCAATTGCCAAGGGCCGGGTCGAGATTCCGCTGGCCAGCGACGGTCGGGCGCTCGCCTTCAAGCTCGAGCTCGATCACACCAGCGAGGACGAAGGCATCCGCTTGCTGTGGGAGCCGCCGGCCGACGCTTTGCTCGCCGAGGCGCTTGTCGCGGCGAAGGACGCCGATGTGGTGGTGGCGACGGTCGGCCTGTCGCCTGATCTCGAAGGCGAGGCGCTCCCGGTCAGCGTGCCCGGCTTCGTCGGCGGCGATCGCACCGATATCGCGCTGCCGTTTGCGCAACGCCGCTTGCTCGACGCGCTTAAGGCGACCGGCAAGCCGATCGTGATCGTCCTCACCAGCGGCAGCGCGGTAGCACTCGACCCGCACGCCGCCGATGCGATCCTCGCCGCCTGGTATCCCGGCGAAGCGGGCGGGACCGCGATCGCCGAGACGCTTGCCGGGCGCAACAATCCTTCGGGGCGCCTGCCGGTGACCTTCTACACCAGCACCAACGATTTGCCGGCGTTCGTCGATTACGGGATGAAGGAGCGTACCTATCGCTATTTCACCGGCACGCCGCTCTGGGGCTTCGGCCATGGCCTGAGCTATACGCGCTTTGCCTATACGGCGCCCGCCGAGCGCTTCACCCTCGCCGCGGGGCAGAGCACGTCGATCCGCGTCCGCGTCCGCAATGCCGGCGCGCGGGTTGGCGCGGAGGTGGTGCAAGCCTATCTCGTCCCGCCGGCCGGAGCAGGGGGTGGGCTGACCACGCCGGTGCTGCAGCGTCAGCTCGTCGGCTTCACGCGGCTCACTCTCTCGCCGGGCGAGCAAGGCGAGGCCAGCTTCACGCTGGATCCGCGGCGCCTCAGCCTGGTCGCGGGGGACGGTACGCGCGCGGTTGAGCCGGGCGCGTATCGGCTGTTCGTCGGCGGCGGGCAGCCGGGCGACGCGCCGGGGGTGTGGATCGACCTCGCGATCACCGGCACCCGCCAGGTCTTGCCGAAGTGACGCTCACCCGCCGTGGCGTGCTGAGCGTGGGGCTGGGTGGCGTCGCGCTCGCGGCCGCGCCGGGCCGGGCCGAGCAGGCTCTCGCCAGCCAGCGTCCGGCTTCCGCCGCGCGATGCTTCGTCAGTCCCGCGGTCGAACGCGAGATCGTACGCATTTCCGCGCTGATCGCCGACCCGAAACTGCGCTGGATGTTCGCCAACTGTTACCCCAACACTCTCGACACGACAGTGCGGATGGGTGTGGTCGATGGCGCGCCCGACGCGTTCGTCATCACCGGCGACATTCCATGTCTGTGGCTACGCGATTCCTCGGCGCAGCTGACACCCTATCTTCACCTCGTGCACGACGATCGGGCGCTCGCCACGCTGTTCCGCGGCCTGATCGCGCGGCAGGCGCGCTCGATCCTGATCGACCCCTATGCCAATGCCTTCCTCGAAGATCCGGGCGCGAAGACCAACCTCGACTGGGCGCTTCACGACCGCACGGAAATGAAGCCCGGTGTCGCCGAACGCAAATGGGAGGTGGATTCGCTCTGCTACCCGATGCGCCTCGCGCACGGCTATTGGCAGGCGACGCGTGACCCTGCGCCGTACGACGCTCAATGGGCAGCTGCGGCGCGGCTTAGCGTCGCCACCTTCCGCGCGCAGCAGCGCAAGCACGGGCCCGGCCCTTACCGCTTCCTGCGTGCGTCGGACCGCAATAGCGAGACGGTGCCGCTTGATGGGTGGGGCAACCCGTCGCGCGCCGTCGGGCTGATCCACAGTGCCTTCCGGCCCTCGGACGATGCCTGCGTCTATCCCTTCCTGATCCCGTCCAATCTCTTCGCCGTCACCGCGCTGCGTGAATTGGCGACGGTGGCGAACGGCGCACGCCAGGACGCACTGCTCGCCGCCGACGCAAACGCGCTGGCGGATGAGGTCGAGCGCGCGTTGCGGGCGCATGGCCGGCTGCGATTGCGCGACGGACGGGAGGTCTGGGCGTATGAGGTCGATGGGTTTGGCAACGCGCTGTTCATGGACGATGCCAATGTTCCGTCGCTGTCGGGGCTCGCCTATCTCGGCTGCGCGACGTCGAGCGATCCGCTCTGGCGGCGCACGCGCGATGCGGCGTGGAGCGATGCCAACCCCTATTTCTTCCGCGGCGCGGCCGGGGAGGGGATCGGCGGCCCGCATGTGGGGTTGCGCCAAATCTGGCCGATGTCGCTGATTATCCGCGCGCTGTCGAGCGACGATCCGGCGATCATCCGACAGTGCCTCAAGACGCTGCGCGATAGCGATGCCGGCACCGGCTTCATTCATGAGAGCTTCGACCAGAACGACCCGGGGCGCTTCACTCGGCGTTGGTTCGCCTGGGCCAACGGCCTGTTCGGCGAGCTGGTCGTGCGGCTCGCCACGTCGAGACCCGCATTGTTGGGACTTCCGCTATGACGATCGACCGGCGAACCCTGCTCGGCACTTCCGTGGCGGCGCTGCTCGCGGCCGCGCTGCCCGGGCGCGGCGCGGCACGTGGCGCAAGCGGCGCGCCTAATCTGTGGATCGGCACCGGCGGCGATGGGCATACCTATCCCGGGCCGACCCTGCCGTTCGGCATGGTCCAGCTCGGGCCCGATACCGATGTCGAGCGCTGGGCGACCTGCTCGGGCTATCATCACGGCGACACGTCGATCATGGGGTTCAGCCACACCCACCTGTCGGGCACCGGGATCGGCGACATGCTCGACGTGCTGGTTATGCCGGGGACCGGGCCGGTGCAGCTCGAGCCTGGGCCCCTGTCCGATCCCGATGCCGGCTATCGTCAGCGTTTTTCGGACGAGCGGGCTGAACCGGGCTTCTATCGCGTCGCGCTCGAATCCGGCGTGCTGGCGGAGCTGACCGTGACCGAGCGCACCGGTTGGCATCGCTATACTTTCCCCAAAGGGGCAGGGCACGTGCTGATCGACCTGTCGCATCTGATCCGCGATGCGGCCGGTGCCGCGCCGCTGATCGACGAGGCCAGCCTCGCCATCGGCAGCGACGGTACGATCACCGGCGGGCGTCGCGTGTTCCGCTGGGCCAAGGGGCGGCGCATTCATTTCGCGCTGCAACCCTCGCGCCAGCCCGACCGCGTGACCTTTTACGGCGATGACGACATCGCGCAGCCGATGGGCGGCACGCAGGTCGCGGGCAAGCGCGTGAAGATGGTGCTGCACTGGGACGATGCCGGCGCCGATCCGATCATCCTGCGGTGCGGGATATCGGGGGTCGACGTCGCCGGCGCGCGCGCCAATCTCGGCGCCGAAGCAAAGGACTGGAATTTCGACGCCATCCGCCGCGCGGCGCGCGCGCGCTGGACCGATGCGCTGCAAGCGATCCGCGTGACGGGCGGCAGCGCCGACCAGCGATCGATCCTCGCTACGGCGCTGTATCACGCGCAACTCGCCCCGACGCTCTTTTCCGACATCGACGGTCGCTATGCCGGGCTCGACGGGGAGGTCCATACTGTGCCGGAAGGCGGCGCGGCCTATAGTAGCTGGTCGCTATGGGACACATATCGCGCGCTGCATCCGCTGCTCACGCTGATTGCACCGGCGCGCAGTAAGAGCCTGATCGACGATCTGATCCGCCAGACCACGCAATCGCCCTATGGCCCGTTGGTCTGGCCGTTGCAGGGCAAGGAGACCGGGACCATGATTGGTTGGCACGGCGTCGTCCCGCTTGCCGAGGCGCACGCAAAGGGTATCCCGGCCGACTATGCCGCTGCCTGGCCCGCGATCCGCAAGCGCAGCTTCGACTTCACCGCGCCCGACCGCGAGAATAGCCGCCGTCGCGACCTGTACGACCAACTGGGTTACGTGCCCGCCGACCTGGTCAACGAAAGCGTCAGCCGCACGCAGGAATATGCTTATGACGATTGGGCGTCGTCGCAGCTCGCGCGCGTAGCAGGGGCGGACGACGATGCCGCGCGGCTGCACAAGCGCTCGGGCAACTGGCGCAACGTGATCCACGCGGGCACCGGCTTCGCACGCCCGCGCTTTGCCGATGGCAGCTGGTCGACGCCGTACGACCCGATCCAGCTCGGCCACCTCCTAGAATATCGCGACTATACCGAGGCTAACGGCTGGCAGGCCACGTTCCTCAATCAGCACGACATTTATGGCCAGATCGCGCATGGCGGCGGCGACGCGGCGTTCGCCGCCAAGCTCGACGCGTTGTTCTCCGCGCCTTCGACGCTGCCGGCGAATGCACCGCCCGATATCTCCGGGCTGGTCGGGCAATATGCCCATGGCAACGAGCCCGACCAGCACGCCGCCTATCTTTACGCCTATGTCGGCGAGCCGTGGAAGGCGCAGCGCATGGTGCGGCGGCTCTGTACCGAAATGTACCGCAACGATCCCGACGGCATCATCGGCAATGACGATTGCGGGCAGATGAGCGCTTGGTTCGTGTTCTCGGCGCTGGGTTTCTATCCGGTCGATCCGGTCGAGGCGGCCTATGTGTTCGGCTCGCCCTTGTTCGAGCGCGCCGTCGTGCGGGTCGGCGAGAAGCGGCTGGTGATCGAGGCGCCGGGCAACCGCGCCGACACGCCTTACGTTGCCGCGGTCGCGTGGAACGGTACGCCGTGGACCAGAAGCTGGATCGACCATCGGACATTGGCGGGAGGCGGCACGCTGCGTTTCACCATGTCGACCACGCCCGAACACCGCTTCGGCGCCGCCCGTGCCGACCGGCCGCCGTCGTTCGGCCATCCCGCCTGATAGTCTGGAGATGTCTGTGACCCCACTCTCGCGCCGCGGCGTGCTTGCCGCCGGCCTCGCCGCCACCGCCATGCCCGCCCTCGCCAAGGGGGTGGTGGCACCGCCGCAGCCATGGGGCGCGACGCCGTCTCCGCGCCAGCTCGCCTGGCATGCGCGCGGGCAATATGCCTTCGTCCATTTCTCGATCAACACCTTTACCGACAAGGAATGGGGGTATGGCGACGAGGACCCGGCGCTGTTCGACCCGACCGACTTCTCGCCCGACCAGATCGTCGCGGCTGCCAAGGCCGGCGGGATGACGGGCATCATCCTCACCGCCAAGCATCACGACGGCTTTTGCCTGTGGCCGACGCATCTGACCGAGCACTGCATCCGCAACACGCCGTATAAGCAAGGCAAGGGCGACGTGGTCGGCGAGATAGCGGTCGCGACGCGCCGCGCGGGGCTCGCCTTCGGCCTGTATCTGTCGCCGTGGGACCGGCACCATCCAGAATATGGCCGGCCAGCCTATGTCGACTATTTCCGCAAGCAGATCGTTGAGCTCTGCACCCGCTATGGCGAGCTGTTCGAATTCTGGTTCGACGGGGCCAATGGTGGCGACGGCTATTACGGGGGTTCGCGCGAAACGCGGAAAATCGATGCGCCGGCCTATTACGACTGGCCGACGACCGTCGCGCTGGTTCACAAATATCAGCCGATGGCGTGTACCTTCGATCCGCTCGGCGCCGATCTGCGTTGGGTCGGCAACGAGGACGGCGTCGCGGGTGACCCGTGCTGGCCGACCATGCCGGACCATCTCTACGTCCAGTCCGAGGGCAATAGTGGAGTCCGCGGCGGCCCATTGTGGTGGCCGGCCGAGACCGACGTGTCGATCCGTCCGGGCTGGTTTTACCACGCGGACGAAGACAATAAGGTCAAGACGCCAGCGCGGCTGCTGCAGCTGTACGACGAATCGGTCGGACGCGGCACCAACCTCAACCTCAATCTGCCGCCCGACCGGCGTGGTCGGTTGGCCGATATCGACGTCGCTGTGCTGCGCGCCTTCGGTGCGGCACAGGCAGCGACCTATGCGCGCGATCTGGCGCATGGCGCAGTTGCGACGGCAAGCGACACCCGTGGCCCCGCTTTCACCGCGGCCCGCGTGCTCGACGGCCGGTCCGACAGCTATTGGTCGACCAGTGACGCGGTGACGACCCCGAGCTTGGTGCTCGATCTCCCACCGGGCCGGCGCTTCGATGTGATCCGGCTGCGCGAGTATTTGCCACTCGGCGCGCGCGTTACGCGCTTTGCGGTAGATGCCGAGATTGGCGGCGCATGGCTGACGCTCGCCGAGCATGACGGGATCGGACCGCAGCGCATCATCCGCCTGCTCCAGCCGATCGCGGCGCGGCGGGTCAGGCTGCGTATCCTCGCGGCGCCGGTCTGCCCGGCGATCAGCGAGGTCGCCTTGTTCCTTCAAGTCACACCGGAATCGGTCGTGCCGGTTCGCCCGCACGACGCGGCGGCGCTGTCGAGCGCGGGCTGGAGAATCGTGGCGGCGTCAGGCCCCGGAGCGGAAGCGTTGCTCGACGACGACGCGTCGACCCGCTGGACGGTTCCGGCTCCGGGGCCGGGCAGACCCGCCAGCGTGACGATCGACATGGGCGCGGTCATGCAGCTCGCCGGCATCAGCATTACGCCGTCGCGGACGATCGCCAAAGGCGTGGCACCGCCGGGCGACTATCGCTGCGAAACCAGCCTCGATGGCCAACGATGGGAGACAGCGGCGGCGGGCGAACTTCCCAACATCGCCTATGCGTTGGCGACGCAGCGGATCGCGTTCCGCACGACGCTGGCGGCGCGGTGGTTGCGTTTGAGCTTTGAGCAGACCGCAGTCTCCGTCGACCGTCTGACACTTGCGGGTGTTGGCGCCTTCCTGAAGCGATAGGGTCGTCGTGCCAGAGCCTTCGTCTCCATCCTTCACCTCGTCA
>JBDTXU010000503.1:0-12559 GCA_040006055.1 Sphingomonas bacterium
GTCGAGCAGAATCGCCAGCTCTATCAGCGCCGCCGCGACGTGCTGATCGAGAGCTTCGGCCGCGCCGGCTGGGACATCCCGGCGCCGCGCGCCTCGATGTTCGCCTGGGCACCGCTGCCGCCTGCACTCGCGCATCTCGGCAGCCTCGAATTCTCCAAGCAATTGCTGACCCATGCCAAGGTCGCGGTCGCGCCGGGGGTCGGGTACGGCGAGAATGGCGAGGGCTTTGTCCGCATCGCGATGGTCGAGAATGAGCAGAGGCTGCGTCAGGCGGCGCGCAACGTGAAGCGCTATCTGCTGAGCATGGGCGTCAACGCCCCCGCGCGCACCGGCTAGGCCGAATCCTCCCGGATTGACGGCGGCGCCGTGCGCCGCCATCGGCTCGGGATGACCCGCCCCGGCTTTGCCTTCTCCACCCGTTTCCGCGTCCGCTATGCGGAGATCGACGGCCAGAAGGTCGTGTTCAACTCGCGCTATCTTGAATATGCCGATGTCGCGGTGACTGAGTTCTGGGAGTGGACCGGGATCGAGGCGGCGCTGGGCGCGGCATGGACCGAGACCGAGTTCCATGTCCGCCGCGCCGAGATCGACTATCTCAGGCCCTTCGCGCTTGGCGACACGATCGAGGCCTTTGTCCGCATCGCGAGGATCGGCACGTCGAGCCTGACCCAGCGCTTCGAACTCTGCCATGCGACGACCGGGGTGCTTCACAGCGTGATCGACATGGTGATCGTGAATGTGCATCTGCCGAGCGGGCAGCCGATGCCGATTGCCGATCCAGTCCGCGCCTTTCTGGAAGCATTGCCAGCCGAGTAACTGGGCCGGCCGCGTGATCTCCTATTCTGCGGCGCGGATCTCGTGGTCGCGGTTCACGTCCTCGGGCAGCGCCCAGAGCAGATCGTGCTTGGTCAGCACTCGCCCATCCCAGGCGCGGACATCAATGGGCGCGATCGGCCGCATGTCGCGGGCATCGACCAGCACCGGCGTCGCGACCACGCCCGTCTCCCAGCGCTCGCCCCATTGGCGTAGTGCGATCATCGTCGGCAGCAGCGCCATGCCCTTGTCGGTGAGGCGATATTCGATCTTGCGGCGATCCTCGGGCAGCGCATCGCGCTTCAGGATGCCGTGTTCGACCAGCCGCGCCAGCCGGTTGGCAAGGATGTTGCGCGCGATGCCGAGCTCCGACTGGAACTCCTCGAAATGATAGAGGCCGTTGAAGGCCGCGCGCAGTATGAGGAACGACCAGCGTTCGCCCATCGCTTCGAGTGCCGCCGGCAGGCTGCATTCGGCCAGGTCGCGCAGGGGTTCGCGGAGTTTGCCGTCCATAATTATCCTCACCGGTCCGCAGCGTATCGTATTTTTGCCGACATGGAAACGCCATATAAGTTTTTAGTTGCAACTAGAGACCTAATCCACTAGGTAGTGATTCGCAACTGAATTCACGGAGGACAGACAATGACCCGCTTTAGCCAAATCGCCACTGCCCTTGTTGGTACCGTCATGCTGCTCTCGCCGATCGCGGGCCAGGCCCAGGCGCCCGCCGGCGGCTATTACACGGCAATCCCGGTCGCCAAGCCGACCAAGACCAGCCTCATCACCCACAGCACGGTGTGGAAGTGGAACGACAGCGCCTTCGTCGCCAACAAGGCGCCCGAGCGCGGGAATATCGTGTGCGAGCTGATCGTCCAGCGGGTCGGCGCGCTCAGCGCGTTCACCGCCGGCGGCCAGGCGTTCGACGCCGATGCGCTCGCCAAGTGCAACGCCCGCGCGAAATAAGCATCCGCCAGACAGGAATCCCCTGGGCCGGCCGCGGTACGCCGCGGCCGGCTTTTTTGTGCCCTGACGGCAACACCGTGGTGATTTCGCAATAGTATGTTGCCAAGCAACGGCGCTCGGCCCCATCTTGGCGCGGTGCTGCGCCAATATGAACTCGTCGATCGGGTCCTCGACTATGACCCGCAAGCCAATGAGGCCTTGCTGAACCGCGCCTATGTGTTTTCGGTCAATGCCCACGGCACCCAGAAGCGCGCCTCGGGCGACCCCTATTTCAGCCACCCGATCGAGGTGGCCGGCATCCTGACCGAGCTCCACCTCGACGACGAGACGATCGCGACCGCGATCCTGCACGATACCGTCGAGGACACTGTCGCCACGATCGAGGAGATCGAACGGCTGTTCGGCCCGGCGGTCGCGCGGCTGGTCGACGGCGTGACCAAGCTCTCCCGCATCGAAGCGCAGACCGAGAATGAGCGCGCGGCGGAGAATCTGCGCAAATTCCTGCTCGCAATGTCCGACGACATCCGCGTGCTGCTGGTCAAGCTCGCCGACCGGCTGCACAATATGCGCACGCTCCATCACATCAAGAACGAGGACAAGCGCCGCCGCATCGCCCGCGAGACGATGGACATCTATGCGCCGCTCGCCGAGCGGATCGGCATGTACGAGTTCATGAAGGAGATGCAGACGCTCGCCTTCCAGCAGCTCGAGCCCGAAGCCTATGAATCGGTCAACAAGCGGCTCCTCCAGCTCAAGGAAGGCGGCGGCGACCGCATCGCCAAGATCGGATCCGGCCTCAAGCTGCTGCTGTCGCGCCACGGCATCGAGGCGGATGTCTCGGGCCGCGAGAAGCACCCCTATTCGATCTGGAAGAAGATGGCCGAGCGGCACATCAGCTTCGAGCAGCTTTCCGACATCATGGCGTTCCGGGCGATCGTGCCGAGCGAGGAGGCCTGTTACCAGGCGCTCGGGGTGATCCACCGCCGCTGGCCGATGGTGCCGGGGCGGTTCAAGGATTATATCTCGACGCCGAAGCGCAACGGCTATCGCTCGCTCCACACCACCGTCATCCATGCCGACAATACAAGGGTCGAGATCCAGATCCGGACCGAGGAGATGCACAGCGAGGCCGAGCTCGGGCTCGCCGCGCACTGGGCGTACAAGCAGGACAAGGTCCGCCCCGAGACCCAGGTCAGCTGGATTCGCGACCTGATCGAGATCCTCGATACCGCGGGGAGCCCCGAAGAGCTGCTCGAGCATACGCGCATGGCGATGTATCAGGACCGGATCTTCGCCTTCACCCCGCGCGGCGAACTGATCCAGCTGCCCAAGGGCGCGACGCCGATCGACTTCGCCTATGCGGTGCATACCGATCTCGGCGATCAGGCGGTCGGCGCCAAGATCAACGGGCGGGTGGTGCCGCTGAAGACCGGAATCGACAATGGCGACCAGGTCCAGATCCTCCGCTCCAAGGCGCAGGAGCCGCAGATCAACTGGCTGAGCTTCGCCATCACGGGCAAGGCCCGCGCCGCGATCCGCCGCCATCTGCGCCACAAGGAGCGGGAGGAGAATCAGGCGCTGGGGCACAAGATCTATGACGAGATCGTCCAGCGCCTGCCCGCGCCGATTTCCGGCGAGGCGATCCGCGCCGCGCTCAAGCGGCTGAAGCTGCCCGACGAGGCTGCGCTGATGGAGGCGATCGCCCGCCGCCGCATCCCCGATGCAGCGGTGATGGAAGCGTTGATGCCGGGCTCGGTCGGCTCCGAGGCGCTGCGTGAACTGCCACCGCAGACCAGCGCGATCTCGATCAAGGGGCTGACTCCCGGCGTGGCGTTCGATCTGGGCGAATGCTGCCATCCCGTGCCGGGCGACCGGATCGTTGGGCTGAGGCGGCCGAACGAGGGGATCGAGGTCCACACCATCAACTGCCCGACACTGGCGACCAGCGACGATGCCGACTGGGTCGACCTGGCCTGGGGCGACAAGACCGATGGCGGCACGGCGCGCATCTCGGTCGAGGTCAAGAACGAGCCCGGTGCGCTGGGCGTGATCGCGACGATCATCGGCGCGCAAAGGGCCAATATCGTCAATATGCGGCTCGATAACCGCGACACCGGGTTCCATACCAACACGATCGATGTCGAGGTGCATGACCTGCACCATCTGACCCGGGTGATCGCGGCGCTCAGGGCGGCCGATGCGGTGAGCATGGTGGAGCGGGTTTAGCGACTTCCGTCCGGGCTCGGCGGCGGGTGGAAGCGGTTCGCGGCAGGCAGGCGGCATCATTGAGTCCGATTTTTTGCGACGCGACGCCCCCAGGCAATTTTAGTCCCGTAAGCCAGTTCTTCGTGGCGCCGAGCTCGTGCGCGACAATTGCAGCCCTGTGAAAGAACGGCGCGCACCGTTGATAGTCCGCACCGTCTCTATGGACGAGTTCAGACGCGGGTTGAATCGCGCGGGCGAGCCTGTGGCGCCGATGTTGGACGTGTGACATAATTCGGTGTGGATTTCGGCCACTGAAAAGGGGCTTCACGAGGGGAATGCGCGGAAAAACCGAGCTGGCATGTTGGAGAGTTTTGTCATGCCCCTGCGGGGTCTTTGCCAGTCAGGCCAGTGGGCGGGGCGCCTCGAGACGCGCGGAAAGCGCGGATTCCCAAGGGCTTTTTCAGAATGTCATGCGGGGCGCTGACATTTCCTATCTGTACAGAACATTGTACATGTCCGCGACCACATTGACACCGCCATGTTCCCGCTGGATGTTGATCCGATCGACCTATTCGCTCGGATATGGATTGAAGGGATCCGGAGCGGCCCGCGACGAGGTCTGTGGCGTTACTGCGAATTGCGGCGCCGCGGGTTCGCGGTCCATCAAGGCCGAAGGCGGTTCCCGCATGGCCAACGCGCTGAGCCCCGCCGCGATGGTGGGTGCGCCGAAGAGAATGAAGCAGCCAATCAGCACGGTCACTGCACGGCGCATCGGGACGCGCCCGGCCAGGAACGCAAAGCCCAGGCCGGCGACGCAGATGACCGCGACGGCGGTGGCGGCCGTGCCGAGCAACGCATGCTCGATCCAGGTGACGGCCGCGACGACCGATGAGGGGGGTGCCTGACCAGATATCATGGCGCGCTCATAGCCTGTTTTCGATCGGGACTCACTTTTAGCGAACTGGCCCCTCAATTGGCGGTTTAGATCGAAAGTATCCTATCGACAGCTTCAGATATCTCTTGCGCATAATTTTCCATATCTTCGTCAGCGTATAACATCTCTAACACATCAATATTATTGTGAACGACGTTCCTTACGTCATTGAGGTCATCTTCTTTTTTTACCAGATGCAAGCGCGCCAGAAAGCAAGGAATAATAATTCTGGTACTGTACGATACATGGCGAAAATCTCTTATGAATCCAAACATATTACCTATGTCGACTTTATTTAATGCGGTGCGGCCCAGAAAAAGGTCGTACTGCTCACAGAGGTCGATCACGATTCTAGCGAAATCGTCCTTTTGATGTACCATGTTTGCAATTGAATATCCCAAGACGGAGCGAAGGGCATCTTCGCTATTTATAATTTCCGCCCGATATTTTTGCATAAATAGCGCAAGATAACCTGCATTCTCAACAAGGTCTATCTCACGTGTGATTGAATCCAGAATATCGCACTCTATTGGCTTCCCTGATCCCGGAAGCGGTAGAAGATGCAGATGTGGGTTAAATGGACCTAAATCCTCGGTGTGTGCCATTTATTCAAATTTCCAATGAGTTTTTTGCGCAGAGGCCTTGGTAGTTGGACTCCGTCTTCGTGTACGTCCGACCACATAGGCATCTGGGGCAGCCCAGATCTGCATAGGCTGTGATTTTTTCAGCACGTTCCATGCAACGCCTCCATTTTATTACGGTGACGGGGCGTAATTATTCAAAATTGATACCGCGATGAACATTGCATCAATACAGCTTCACCTCCAAAAGAAGCTCCGTCAGCCGATGCTCGATCTCTTGCGCTCTGAGGAGCGCCGAAAGCATTTAGATCTTGCTCGTGCTCGCCGCATTTATAGCCTTCAGCCGAAGACAGATCCCAAAAGAATCGCCGGGGAACAATGAGGTGTGCAATCTCGTCATATAGAAATGGCTGTCCCCACGTCCCGCCATCTGTCGTCCCCGTCTCGAGCAGTTCACTCTCCAAGGGAAACGGATAGGTCCAATACCCGGCATTCTCCCCTAGACGCGTAAATGTGGTCCATGAGCACCAAGATCTTGGGCCCGGCGGATTGCAAGGGTTGTGGCTGAGGTGCCTAGCGGTAATCGTAAAGAATTCGTGCCAATTCACCAGTCGAAGGTCCCATCTCAGCTCGGCTTATACTCGAATATCTTCTCAACCCCTTTTGCGTTCTTCGCATGAAAGTGGGGACAGAAATGATGGGCGAGGCGGGCTTATTAAGGTGACACGTGCGATAACCCCTAAATATCTTTCTTAGGCTTTGGCCCGCGCTTGCCGGGCGCGAGCGTGAGGCCTGTTCGCGCCTCCATATCCTCGAGCCATTCGCGCGAGCCCGCCGGGCGTCCGACGCTCTCGGCCTTACGCAGCGCGGCGTAGGCCATCGCTTCGTCAAACGGCTCGCTCAGAAAGGCCGCGAAATCGCCGACGCGTTCGAGAGCCGGGGCGACAGTGACGACGTGGTCGTCCTCACCGGAGAGATGCGCCCTGGTGCTCGACCAGCCCCAGTCCTCGGCGCGCTCGGTGAGCCGGGCACGGACCGGGTTGAGGGCGACGTAGCGCAGCGCGCTGACGAAATGCGGCTCGTCCATCGCGACTGAGCTGAAGCGGCCCTGCCACAGATGCCCGGTCACCCGCATCCGAGCGTTGATATAGCCGGTATAGTGGCGGTGCACGTAGCGAAAGGTCCGGCTCAGCCCCTCTTGGTCGCGCGGGACGGCGACGATGTGAACATGGTTCGGCATCAGGCAATAGGACCAGATCTCCACCCCCGCCCGGCCGGCCGCATCCGCCAGGAGATCGAGATACAGCGCATAGTCACCATCTTCGAAGAACACCGGCTCGCGCCGGTTGCCGCGCTGGGTCACGTGGTGCGGGATGCCGGGGAGGACGATGCGGGGAAGGCGGGCCATGGCGGGAGGTTAGCGCTTCACGAGGCGGGAGAAAAGGGGTTATTGCACGTGTCACCGTAATTACGCTTGAGTTTGGAACGCGCCCTCCGTAACTCAATCGACGGGGAATTTTTTCAGAGAAGAAACAATTTCTTTCTTTAATGATTTAATATGAAATGAGGCGTGTTGAATGTAATTTATGTCTAATTCAATTAAGAATGTCTCCAGCTCGTCTTCTGTCATTGTCTTATCGGTATTTTTCTGGATATTACTTAATAACCATTCGCATGCTTCGACCAAATCATGTAAATCAACTCGAATTCGCCCGAGAGCCTCATCATCATTAACATATGGACGGATCTGATCAATAAAATTGAGCATGTTATTGATTCTTGTCATCTTATCTTCCATTTGGAAGCCTCCGCTGCAAGCGCTCTATCGTGGACTTCCATCCACTTACTTCACCTCTCCAGTGGTTTGCGGCCGGGTCATTAGGATTTTGATTTATTTTTCTCATATGCTCGTCAATTTGCGCCTGAAGACCTGCGATTTTTTTACGGGTCTGCTTGTTATTTTCTGCCATCTCCAGGGCTTTGGCGCATGGTTGCTCATACAAGAACTGCAGAACGGCCGCCGTCGCCCCAAGCACTTCGCCAAACGCGACTGCCTCCCCTACCACTGGAATTTCGTCAAGTAATGCGTGCTTGACCTGGCGTTTTAGCCACCACTGAGCACCGAACTTAATGGCATCTACTGCAGTCGGTTGTAGCCCCAGAGGGTCGGTAAACCGGATGGGATTGTTGCCAGCATAAGCGTAAGGATTACTCCCCCCATCAAGCCCGATCGGGTCAGCCTGGATATAGCGACCAGTCGTCGGATCATAGTCGCGATATTCATTATAATAGAGATCGGCCAGCGTCTGGGTCTGCCCCGGGAATCCGACCCGCGTAAAGCCAGTCGGCGCCGCCGGATTGCCCGCGCTGTCGGTCGTGACGACCGGCACGCCGAGGTGATTGCCGTGGACCCAGTAAAGCGTCCCCGCCGTGCCCGTTGCCACCGCCAACGGTGCATAGCCGCCGACCCCGTCGTCGCCACCCCAGAGCTGGCCGGAGCCGTTCACCTCCGGGCTCAGCCAGATCGTCTCCGCCTTCACGTCGGCGGCCGAGACGCCATATTCGCCTATCATCCGGCCATCTGCATCATAGACATAGGTGCGCATGTCGGCGGCTGTTCCCGCCGATACCCGGTCATCCAGTCCGTTATAGCTATTGGTCAGCGTTGCGGCGCCAGACGTCTGATAGCTCGTCAGCCTGCCATAGCCGTCATAGCCAGTGGTGACCGCAGCCGCGCCGGGCCGGGCCGGGTTTCGCCTGACGTGTTGCCGCGGCCGTCATAGCTGATCGCTCTGGTGCCGGTCGGATCGGTTACCGAGGCAAGCTGGTTCGTGCCGCTGGTGAGGCTGTAGGTCGCCGTCGAGACGGGGGTCGAATCGCCAGGATTGACCCGTTGCTCCACCCGCACCCGATTGCCGTTGACGTCGTGGATGAAGTCCTGCTGCCGTACGCTGCCTAATGCCGCGACACTCTGGGTCAGCCGATCGACCGTGTCATAGCCATAGGTGATGCTGTGCGTCGGATCGACGCCGTCGGCGATCGAGGTGATGTTGTCGTCATTGTCATAGCCATAGGTGAGCGACGACAGGTTGGTGCCGCTCGCCGTCTGGTAGAGCCGCTTGCTGGCCAGCCGCCCGTCATTGCCCCAGCTCTGCGCCATGGTCAGGCCGTTGCCGAGCGCCGCCGAAAGCATCGATCCGAACGCCTCATAGGTGATGCCCGATGCCAGCGTCACCACCGGTGCGGACGCGTTCGCCTGGGTCGTCACCGAGATGACCCGGCCCTTTGTGTCGCGCCCATAGGTGACGACCCGCCCCGAAGGATAGGTGATGCTCGTGATCCGGTCAGCGAGATCATAGGTGTAGATGAGCTTCGTGTTCGGCGCCGTGCCGATGCTCTGCCGCTTGAACAAGAGAGTACCGCGCGGATTGTATCTGAAATAGGTCGTGCCGGTACCGTCGGTCACGGACGCAAGCCGGCCCACGACATAAAATGCGCTCACGGGCGCTGTCGCATAGCTGTAGGTGACGATTTCCGAAGCGGGCCGCCCCGCAGGCGTCTTGGTCGTGACCCGCCCCAGCGCGTCCCGGACATAATCGATCCGCTGGCCACGCCCGTCGATCGAGGCGATCCTGTCGCCCGCAAGGTCGTAATAATAGGTGCTCGTCCCGCGATCCGGGCTGACTTCCTGGATCACATCGCCGAATCCGTCGTGGACGAACGTCGTGGTGACGGTTTTCGGATCGGTGAACGATGTTGGATTGTCGCGGACGTCATAGCCCGTACTCGTCGTGCCCGAATCCGGGGCGGTCGTGGCGACGAGGCGGTTCAGCCCATCGAATGCCAGGATCGTGGCATTGGATCGCGCCGAGGTGACCTGGGTCGCGTTACCGAGCTTGTCGTAGGAGAAGCCGGTGGTGCGATTGGCCCCGAGCGTCTGCGAGAGGAGTCGGCCGAGCCCGTCGAAGGTGCGGGTGATGGCGCGCGCTGTCGTGCCGTCGGTTCGTTTGACGGTCTCGGCCGTAACGTTGCCCATCGCATCGTTCGTGAAAGCAATCTGTTCGAGATTGGCGGCGCGAATTGCGGTTACGCGGCCGGCGGGATCATATTTAATAGTCAGCTTATCCGTCGCCGGGGCGGTGATCCCGATCACACGGCCTTCGATATCATAGTCGAAGGCCGTCACCGCATCATTGGCCGACGAGACCGGATCCTTAAGGGTGATCGTCTTGGTGCGCCCCAGCGCGTCATAGGTGAAGGCGGTCTGGACACCGTTCGGATCGGTCATCAGCGCCGGGCGGCCGTTGGCGTCGTAATTGGAATATTGATACGCCACGCCGAGCGCATCGGTGGATGTCAGCAGATTGCCGCTGCTGTCATAGGCGAAGGTTGTAATGTCATCCTTGCCGTTCGCGTCCGGGCCTTTCGGTCCGTCGATCGACTGCAACCGGCCATTGCCGTTCCAGGTATAGTGCCATGTCCGGGTCTGGCCCGCAGTCGAATAGGGGATGGTCTGGGTCGTGGTGTCAGCCTCGGTTTTGATCTGCAACAACCCCGTCGCGCTATACGTATAGTCGATGCTCAGGCCCGGCCTGTCTTCATGGGTGGGAAGATCGAAGACCGGGTGCCAGGTAAAATTGGTCGTCCGCGCGTCCGATGTTCCAACCGCCTCGCGCATCAGGGTTGGCCTGAGCTGGGAATCGGCGTCGTAGTGGAGTGTCAGGCCCTTTTCGTCCTGATAATCCTTGATGACCTGGTCCCCGATATAGCCATTATAGGTGTAGCTTTTGCTCGAGGCAGCGACCTCGGTGTCAGCATATTCCGTGACGCTCGTCAGGACGCGTTCATCGTCAGTGGCATATCTCTGGTTGAAGAAGACATAGTCCGTCCTGTGGCCAAGCGGGTTCGTCACCTGACGCCAGAATTTGGGGGCCGCCTGCTCCTCGAGGTTGACGATCGTATATTTGTCGACCCCGCCGGCACGCTCGACTGATGCCGCCAGTCCGGATGCATCGTAGCTGATGGTCGACAACCGGTTGCCGTTCTGATCGACCTCCCCGGTCAGCCCGTAGGACACGAGATTATTCTCGTAGAGGAAGCTGCGGCCCCATAATATGGCGCCGGTGGCCGAGAGCCGCTTCACGCCCTCGAGGCGATCCTTCTTCTTGGAACCAGTTTCGTCGGTGCCATAGCCGTAATTATATTGGAGCGAGGTGCCATCAGGCAGCGCGATCGCGCTGATGACCTTGATCGGATAAGAGATCGAAAGCGATGGATAGGTCAGGCGCTCGGCATCCGCCCAGGTGAGCGTCATCTGATGGCCCAGGCTGTCGCTGACCGTCGATGGGAATTCCGCAGTATCGGGATAGGTATAAAAGAGTTTGTACCCATCCGCATATCCGTGTTCGACCGGCACAAGATAGCGAACAGCGCGGCGGTAAAGGATATATTCCCCCCGGGCCATATCCAGGCGGAGTTCAGCAGGACCGTTCAAGATCGGGCTTTGCGAGAAATAGTCGGGGCGCGTAGTCGCTGGAGGCGTTATGATCGAAAGTCGAAGCCGGGTCCCCGCCTGCGCGTGCCACGTCCAGGACGACAGATCCGGGTAATTATCGGCTTTAAAGATTGAGTATCCGCCGTCGACATTCAGATATTCAATTTTCTCCGCATAATTTCCCCCTACGGCCAGTCGGCCAGGGACCACCCCATGCCATCGATCACCGAAGCCCGGTATGGACGGTTTAGAACTCACATTGATATAATCCTGGCCCAGGCTGTAATAATGGCGCTGGACCGCGAACCTGCCATCGGCATTGGCATAATCCGTTTCGTGCTCGACCGTCGCGCCGTAGTTCAGCGCGATCGGATCGCCTATCAACGGCTTTGGCGACGCAATCAGCGAAGCATCCCCGCACCCGCATTGCCAGCGCGAGTCACGGGGGGGGGTCACCACGCACACAAATGCCAGGATCGCCGTAGCCCCAGCCGAAGGGGCAGTAGGCGAAGACGTTCGCAGGATTAATACCTTGCCCAGATGGCCAGTGGCATCTGGCGACGCCCCCTCCATAATATTCCGTCGGCTCCAATATTGTGTTAGGGCTGTAATGATCATGTTGAGCCTGGCACGCCTCATGTGGGCTCGCCCAGCCTCCGGGATCTTCGGGAAAGCCAGCCGACCATAAAGGCGTTGGTGGCTTGGGCGGAGGCGGCACAAGCGTCTGCGCGCTCGCCGTTGCGCCTGCGAGAAGCATCGCGCATGCCAAAATCATCGAATTCAATAATTTCAGCATGTTGCATTCCACCCCGAGATGCCCACCCCCGGCTGTATCGAGATGAAACGGATTTAGCAGCGGGGAATCAGGACCAATTTGGTTCGATTTTCAATCCGTGCTTCCTGGCGCCGGGGAGGCGTCAAGGTCCGGTAGCTCCGGCCTCCGCGCCAGCTGGCATCACCGTTTGCCTTTTGGTGAATGTGCCGTTTCGGCCACAGCTCCCGCGTAATCCCCCCGATCTGCCGCCATCCTCGCTTGCCGCTATTGTATGCCAGACGTATAGTTATGTCACAAAGCGACCCATTGAGATCGCGGGACTTCAGGAGAGGCATGATCGAGCGCAGCGATCTTGACGATAATGCCTTTGGCATGGTCGCGGACCAGATCGGCTTCCAGCTGCGCCGGCTCGACCTGCTGGCGATGGGGGTGCTGCACGATTGCGTGACGCGGCTGGGCGTGACGCCTGCGCGAGCGGCCGCCGTCAGTTTTATTGGCGAACATCCGGGTTGCGATCAGGCGGCGCTGGCGCAGGCGCTCGGGATCAATTCCGCCAGCGCCATGGCCGCGGTGAACGAGCTGGTCGCGCTCGGCGCGGTGGAGCGGCAGCCGGGGCGCGACCGGCGCAGCAATGCGCTCCGCCTCACCCCCGCCGGCGCAGCACTTCGCGCTGAGCTCGAAGATGTCTTTCGCGACCATGACGCCACTTTTTTCGGATGCCTGACGCCCGAGGAGGACCAGGCGTTTCGCCGCATCATCCTGAAATTGCGGACGCTCAATGCGCCCGACGTACC
>JBDTXU010000504.1:0-4180 GCA_040006055.1 Sphingomonas bacterium
ATTGGCGCAACTCAGGAGTGACCCCAATGACCATCCTCGTTACCGCAGCGACCGGCAATGTCGGCCGCAATATCGTCGAACAGCTCGTGAAGCGCGGTGCCGATGTGCGCGCGCTGGTCCGCGATCCGTCAAAAGCAAGCTTCCCCGCCGGCGTGGATGTCGTGCAAGGCGACATGCTCGACGTCGATTCCCTGCGCAGCGCCGTCTCCGGCGTCTCCACGCTCTTCCTGCTCAACGCGGTCGTGGCGGACGAATTCACCCAGGCGCTGATCGCCCTGAACGTCGCCCGCGAGGCCGGGATCGAGCGGATCGTCTATCTGTCGGTGATCCACAGCGACCGCTATGTGAACGTGCCGCATTTCGCGGGCAAGTTCGGCGTCGAGCGCATGATCGAGCAGATGGGCTTCAACGCCACCATCCTGCGCCCCGCCTATTTCATGGACAACGAGATTACGATCAAGGACGTGGTGACCAGCTATGGCATCTATCCGATGCCGATCGGCGAGAAGGGTCTCGCCATGGTCGACGCGCGCGACGTCGGCGAGATCGCCGCGATCGAACTGATCCGCCGCGAGCAGTCAGCGGTGCCGCTGCCGCTCGACTATATCAACCTGGTCGGCCCCGACACGCTGACCGGCGCAGCTGCTGCGGCTGTGTGGACTGAAGTGCTCGGCCGCACGATCGCCTACCCCGGCAGCGATACCGCCCAGTTCGAACAGAATCTTCGCCAGGCCCTGCCGAGCTGGATGGCATTCGACATGCGCCTGATGGCCGAGCGCTTCATCACCGAGGGCATGGTGCCCGAAAGCGGTGACGTCGAGCGCCTCACCCAAATCCTCGGACGGCCCCTCCGCTCCTATCGCGACTTTGTCGCGCAGATCACGGCCTGACTGGCCCCCAACCCCCTCAATATAAGGACCATCGTCATGATCTATTCGACCGCAACCGTCCCGGTGAACCCCGAAGCCGAGACCAGGCTGACTCGTGCCCAGGTCTGGCAGGGGCTGGAACTCAAGGCCCGCGACGCCCGCCTGTTCCTCCCGCCCGGTCTCTGCACGCGCTGCGATGTCGTCGAGGAGAGCGCAACGCACTTCGTGCGCGAAGCCACCATCGCCGGTGCCGATCTGCGCGAGATCATCACCCTCGAGCCGGAACGCAAAGTGACCTTCTTTCAGGCAAGCGGCCCACGCGAGGGCGCGATCATCAACGAGCTGTTCGAGGACGAAGCGGGCGAGCTTCAGCTCAATTTCTACTGCTATCTCGGCCTGCGCGGCAAAGAGCCGGATGGCCCCGAGGAGCAGGCGGAGCAGGCGCAATTCGACAGCGACAAGGGCTATAAGGCCGCGCTCCTGTCGACGCTGAAGCGCACCCGAGAACTGCTGACCGAGGGCCGGCTCTGATCTTTACCGCTAGTCACCCGAATCTAAAGTTCGTACCATTATATCCAGCGTCACCCCGGACTTGTTCCGGGGTCCATCGAGCCGCAAGAGCAACGCTTGCACACCCTGCGGAAACATGTGTTCGAGCGAGATTGTGTCCCCCGGACACAATCTTGGCTTTCCGGGGGAAAGCCAAAGCTCGAACACCGGAACAAGTCCGGCATGACGAAAATAGGGAGACCTGATGGCACGAACTTCGGTTCCACCCCACTAGATAGCGGGCTGCCCTTCCCCAGGGCAGCCTCGCTATAGCCGGCATTCCGCACACGCCCTCACCGAAGCAGCTTCTGATGCGATGAACCTTGCTATGCATGATCACCTGTTATACACTCCTGCGATGGATCTGGCGACATGGCATGCGCAGTTGCGAAAAGGGGCGGCCGAGTTGGTGATACTCGCGCTGCTGAAGCGTCAGGAGCGTTTTGGCGCTGAGCTCCTGGAGGCCGCCACCGCGGCCGGTCCGGTCATTTCCGGAGGCACTCTTTATCCCTTGCTCAAGCGACTGGAGACTGACGGCAAACTCGAGTCCCGCTGGGTCCTGAACGACGAGGATGCCCCCCGGAAATATTATCGTCTCACCGCTGAAGGGCAGCGGCTGCTCCGCGAGATGCGCAAGAGCTGGAGCGAATTCAGTGCCACGATCACGTCGATCGTCGAGGAGAAAGAAAATGCCGAAGCCATATGAGGACTATCTGAGGCAATTCGATGCCGCTTTGCAGAAGATCGGCGCAGTCGACCGCCAGGACATCCTGCGCGAGATCGAAAGCCATCTCTCCCTCGCCGATCGGCGCGGAATGGCGGCGCTGGATGCGTTCATCGCCGAACTCGGCTCGCCCCAAAAGCTGGCGGAATCCTATCGGTTGGCGCTCGGCTTCAAGCAACCGCCGACGCCCTCCTTCCCGTCCAGACTGGTCGGAATAACGGCCCGCCATGCTCGTACCGGCGCCACTGCGGCGGGAGCGATCGTAGCGACCACATTGCTGCTGACGCTCGCGGGCCTGTTCGCCTTGATCGCGCTGCTGCAACCGCTGGCGCCTCAATCCCTTCCCGGGTTCATCGGCAAGTTCATGCTTGGAGGAATCGCCAGAACAGCCGAGGCTACCGCGACACTGGGCTGGTCGCTAACAGCGATCGGCGGCGCACTGGCATGCGGTTGTTTGCTCGCCGCATCGACGAACGCAAAACGCGCCTGGCACCTCTTGCTACCGGCGCAAGCAATATAGGCAGCTTGGTCTTTCAGCCTCAGGCGCGCTTGGCGCATCGCAAAGGCGCAGGACCTGCCTTATCATCCCGCAGGAGCGCGAAATCGGTCGCTTTCAGGAAGGAGCTCCGCTTTCGGCAGGGCTGATCGTCCGTCTCCCGGCGACGATCGCCAGGCCGACAATCACCGAAATCAAATCGGGATCAGGCACCGCCCCCCTGAACGACGGTCAGCGCACTATCCATGCCGACCGGCCATTTCATGTCGTGACTCCTGACGACCGCAGCAGAGGGTTTCCCGAAATAATATCCCTGGAAGAGGTTGATACCCATCGCCGAAAGCCGCTCGAACTGCTCCTGAGTTTCCACCCCCTCTGCGACGACTGAAATACCCAGCCGCCGGGCGATGAGCAGCGTACTTTCGATCACGGCACCACCATTGCCATCGAGCGCGGACACGAACGACCGGTCGATTTTCACCGCCGTCACCGGCAAACTCAACAGGCGCGAAAGCGATGAATATCCCGTCCCGAAATCGTCGATCGACAGGGAAACGCCGATCGCCCGCAAACTCTCGATCGATGACCTGGTCGCGTCGATATGCTCTTCGGCAAAGACTGACTCGGTCACTTCGAGTTCGAGCCGCCCCGCCGGGAGGCCGGTTTGTGCGAGAATCTGCGCTACGCGAAGTGGAAAATCGCCTTCGCGCAATTGCTTGACTGACACGTTGACCGCCACGATGGGTGCATGATCGGAGGTCGTCCAGTCTGCGGCATCGGCGCACGCCCCCCGCAGAACCAGATCGCCCAAGGCAATGATCCCGTCGGATTCCTCGGCGATCGGGATGAATTCATTGGGGCCGACCGAGCCAAGGATTGGATGATTCCAGCGCGCCAGCGCCTCATAGCCATGGATATTGCCGGTGCGCCAATTGAAGATCGGCTGATAATGAAGGACGAGTTGCTCGATTTCTACTGCCTCGGCCAGCGCCCGCGAAACGTCGAAGCGGCGCTTTTGCGTGGCAGCATAGGACACGCAGAAGGAAAGAACCTTGCCGCGCCCCTGGCGTTTGACCTCGGCGACAGCAAGATCGGCCGCCAGAATGAGCGCTTCGTGCGTGGTCGCATCAGTCGGAAACATCGCAAGACCGGCTGACAGGCCGAGCGAAACGCTCTGTCCCTGGATCTCGAAAGGCTCATTGACCGCTTCGATCAGCGCATTTGCGATTCGTTCTGCCCGGGGGAGAAGGTTCTCGCCATGCCCCAGAACCATAACGAACTCGTCCCCGCCCCACCGCGCAAGCAACGCGCCGTCGGGCACCAGCATGGTCAGTCGAGCAACGACAGCCTGAAGGATGCGATCTCCAACATCATGGCCCATCGCATCGTTGATCTGCTTGAATCGGTCGAGATCAAGGAACAATGCCGCCGCTTCGCGGCCATCATCGGGGTGAAGATTCGCGTGCATCCAGGACAAGAGGCGCCGGCGATTGGGCAGGCCGGTCAGGCTGTCTGAATTTGCTGCACTGGCGAGCGCCTCGG
>JBDTXU010000505.1:0-1518 GCA_040006055.1 Sphingomonas bacterium
GCGACGATGCGGAACATCCGCCAGAACCTGTTCTTCTCGTTCATCTTCAACGGCGTTGGCGTTCCGGTGGCGGCCGGCGTGCTTTATCCGTTGCTCGGCATCACCCTGTCGCCGATGATCGCAGGCGCGGCGATGGCGCTGTCGAGCTTTACTGTCGTCACCAATGCCCTCAGGCTGAACGGAGTGAAGCTGTGAAAACAAAGGCGCGGCTGAACGGAGTGAAGCTGTGAACATCGGCCAGGCCTCGGCGGCGAGCGGCGTTTCGCAGCGCATGATCCGCCATTACGAAAAGATCGGGCTGATCCCGGCACCGCCGCGCCGCAAAAGCGGCTACCGCGACTATGACGAGGCTGACGTCCACCGCCTGAGCTTCATCGCCAATGCACGCGACCTTGGCTTCCCGGTGGCCGAGATCAGCGAGTTGCTCGGGCTCTGGGCCGATGCCGGCCGGTCGAGCGCTGAAGTCCGCGCGCTCGCCATCGCCCGTGCCGCCGAATTGGGCCGCAAGGCCGCCGCGCTCGAGGCGATGCGCGCCACGCTCGAGGATCTCGCGGCGCGCTGCCACGGCGATGACCGCCCCGATTGCCCGATCATAGAACGACTCGCCCGCTGATGCGTTGAAGCCCAATGCAAATCTCCCGGATCATCAAGGCGTCCCGCGCGAAGCTCTACGCGGCGTGCCTCGATCCCGACATGCTCGCCAGATGGCGCGCGCCTGACAGGATGAGCGGCGTGGTGCACAGCTTCGAGGCCCATGTCGGCGGCGCCTATCGCATGTCCCTGATTTACAAGGCCTCGAAGCGCGGCACCGGCAAGACAAGCAGCAACACCGACAGTTTCACCGGCCGCTTCGTCGAGCTCGTACCCGACGAGAAGATAGTCGAAAGCATCGCCTTCGAGTCCGATGACCCAGCCTATGCCGGGACGATGACGCTCACCACCAGCTTCGAGGATGTCCCCGGCGGCACCAACGTCATCCTTAGGTTCGACGGCCTGCCCCCCGGCATCCGCCCCGAAGATAATGAGACCGGCTCGCGACAGTCGCTGGCCAAACTGGCAGCGCTTGTCGAATAGCCGGAGCGCTCAGATGATCTGGGAATGATAGCCACTCGGGCGGGCAATCTCGCCCAGTGCTTCGCCCGCATGCGCCGCCTCACCATTGCCGGCGAGGTCAGTGATCGAGATCACCCCGACCAGCCTCTTGTCGCGATCGACCACCGGCAGGCGCCGCAGCTGGAGATCCGCCATATTGTCGAGCACATCGACGGCATCCTCGTCCTCGAAGCAATAGCGGACCTCGCCGCTCATCACCTCGCTGACCTTCGCGCTCGGTGCAAGGCCAATAGCGACCGCGCGGATCGCGATATCACGGTCAGTGATGATGCCGACGAGCTGGCCGCCCTCCGCAACCGGCAGGAAGCCCGCATCGATATCCGCCATGGTTTGCGCCGCACCCTGGATAGTCTCGCCCGGGTCGACGATCCGGAATTCGCGCGTCATGCAATCACGCACCTTCAT
>JBDTXU010000506.1:0-5307 GCA_040006055.1 Sphingomonas bacterium
TCCTCTCCGCCTATGTCATCGTCAGCGCGCCGATCATCTGGTGGTCGGCCCGCACTCACCGCATCGCGCTCCATCGCGGCAATGTGCGCGGCATGATCACCGGCGCGCTGATCAACGCCGGCTTCTTCACCCTTCCTTTCGGGCGTTTGCTCGGCTCCTGGCTGTTCGGCTGATTCGATGATCCTTTCTTCGCCCGTCCGCGGGCCCCACAAGGTGGCGCTTGGCCTGTTCGCGCTCGTCTGGCTCTCCATCGTCTGGTTCGGCTCGTGGCAATTCAATCCGAACAATTCGACTCGGCTGTTCGCCGCGATCTCGCTGGTCGAACAGCATAAGGCGACGATCGACGAGTTCAGGACGATGACGATCGACAAGGCCGAGTTCGGTAACCACGTCTATCTCGACAAGGCGCCGGGCATGACCCTCATGGCGATGCCTGCGGTCGGGATCGCCAATCTGCTGACAGGGACGACATCCGCCAGCTATCCGCGCAGAATCAATAATGAGGGGTTTTCCGGCTTCATGCAGCTCCGGTTGCGTCTCGCGGTCGCGATGTCGGCCGCGGTCATCACCGCGCTTGCCGCTGTCCTCCTGTTCGATCTTGCGACCGGCATCACCGGCAGCCCGCGGGCAGGGCTGATGACGGCGCTCGGCTATGCGCTGGCGACGCCGGTCTGGGGTTGGTCGACCACGCTGTTCGGTCACGCCCCTGTCGGCGCCCTGCTACTGATCGCGACCTGGGCGATCTGGCGCGGCACCTCGGGCGAGCGTGAGATGGCGCGGTGGCGCTATCCGCTGATCGCCGGTGGAGCGCTCGGCTGGGCGCTGGTCATCGAATATCCCACCGTCATCTCCGCCACGCCGATCGTCATCTGGGTGATCTGGCGGACCCGCCATCTCGCCTGGCCGCTCCGTGCGCGCCTGTTCGGGCTCGCCGCTGCCGCCGGTATCGCCGCGCTGCTGCCCCTCATATGCTATAACGAGATCGCCTTCGGCACGCTGTTCAAGGTTGGCTATTCGGGCGTCGTCGGATTTGACGGCATGAATCAGGGCTTTTTCGGGCTAACCTATCCCAAGCTCGCCGTGCTGGGGGAAATTATCTTCGGCACCGCGCGCGGCCTGTTCTGGCTCGCGCCGATTCTGTTTCTCGCGCCATTCGGCGTCGCCCGACTCGCTCGCGCGCCGGAAACGCGCGACCTCGGTATCCTCGCCGCGACCATCACCGTCGTCGTGCTGCTCTACAACGCCTCTTACGTCTATTGGGATGGTGGCTTCTCGACCGGGCCGCGCCATTCGATTCCGATGGTCGGCTTCCTCGCGCTCGGCATCGCGCCCTTGTGGCGGGATTGGAGCGCGACCGGGCGCGGCTGGATCGCCGGGCTGATTGCTTCGGGAATGTTCCTCAACCTCGCGGTGGCCGCCGTCGAGATCGCCGCGCCGAGCGAATTCCCCTTCCCGCTCGCCAACCCGATCCTGAAGGGGTTCGTGCACGGTGAGGTTCATGATCTTCCTGGCGAATATTGGGGCTGGCGGCCGGAGCTTGGCCTGCTGCTCTGGCTGGTGATCGCAGTACCTCTGCTGCTCTGGATCGTGCGACAGGCCGGCTTGCCCGCAAGGGCGCCAGCGGATATTCAGCCAGTCCTCGCGTGACTGGCGAATCGTGGAGCACCACGGGGAAGCGCGAAATATAAGCTGGCCGCTCGCCTGGGCATTTCCTCGATTGACGGAGGTCCTATGTCCGAGCTGTCGCCGATCCGTATCGCCTTTTTGCTCTTCCCCAATGTCACCCAGCTCGACCTGACCGGGCCGGCGCAAGTGCTGTCGCACCTCGGCAACGCAACGGTCGACCTTGTCGCGAAGACTCGCGATCCGGTGCCGACCGATGCCGGCTTCGCCCTGCTGCCCACCACGACCTTCGCTGACGCGCTCCAGCCCGATATTCTCTGCATCCCGGGGGGCTTTGGTATCCAGGATGCGATGGAGGATGAGGCGACTCTCGCCTGGGCGACGAGTGCCGCGACGGAAGCAACCTGGGTGACGAGCGTGTGCACCGGCGCCTTGCTGCTCGGCGCAGCCGGCCTGCTCAAAGGCTATCGCGCCACGACGCATTGGGCCTCGCACCATCACCTCGCAGCCTTCGGCGCAATCCCGGTCAAGGAGCGCGTCGTGTTCGATCGTAACCGCGCGACCGGCGGCGGCGTGACTGCGGGCATCGACTTCGGCTTGGCGCTCACCGCTACGATCCGCGGCGAGGCGCACGCGAAACTCGTCCAGCTCAGCCTGGAATATGATCCCGCGCCCCCCTTCGATTCGGGGTCGCCCGAGCGTGCCGATGCGGAGACGCTGGCGCGCTACCAGTCAATGGCCGCAAGATCGGCGCCCGATCGCGACGCCCGCACCCGCGCCGCCGCGGCGCGGCTGACCTGATCCCTCATTTCCGTTCGCCCTTAGCTTGTCGACGATCGAGCCCCAAAGCCTCGACTTGACGGGCATCCGCCGCTCTCCATCTACAAGGCCTCACCATGTTCGATCTCAACGCCTATCTCGCCCGCATCGGGCTCGACGCGCCACCCGCCGCCGATGCGGAAGGACTCGCGCTGCTGCAACGCGCTCACCGCCTTGCCATCCCCTTCGAGAATCTCGACGTCATCCTCGATCGGGGCATCTGCATCGACAGCGCATCAGTCTTCGCCAAGCTCGTGACCGCGCGCCGGGGCGGCTATTGTTTCGAGCAGAACCGGCTGTTCATCGATGCGCTGGCCGCGCTCGGTTTCACTGCGCGCCCGGTGCTGGCGCGAGTCTGGCTCGGCGCGAACGAAACGCCCCCGCTCACCCATGTCTTCAGCCTGGTGACGATCGCCGGGCAGGAGTGGATCGCCGATCCGGGGTTCGGCGGGAGCTATTCGCCGATCCTGCCGCTCGCTGAAGGGACCGAAGTCGAAGCGCCGGACGGCGCCCGCTTTCGCCTTGCGCAAGACCCCGTGCACGGCTGGATGCTAACGCGCGATGGCCATCCCGGAACGACTGACGGGCGCAATACAGGGACCGGCTTCCAGCCCCAATACAGCTTCACCCTGGCGCAGGTCTGGGATTCCGATCTCGCAATGGGCAATCACTGGGCCTCGACTGCGCCCCAGAGCCGCTTCAGACAGGTCCGCCTCGCCAGCCTCGTGCTGCCCAAAGGCCTTGCGAGCCTGACCGACCGCGTCGAGCGCCGCCGCGCGGGGGAGGAGGAGACGATGATGGAGATCGCCGATCCCGATACGTATGGCGCCCGCCTCGCCCAGCTGTTCGGGATCGCGCTGACAGCGGAAGAGGTCGCGGCGCTGGGGCTTTTCTGAGCCGGGCGGCGTCTCGAACAAGGAGCTACTGGAGTGTCTGATGGCCCTGATGCACGAAGTCCGAAGGCTTCTCCGTTCGATCGAGACACCATCAACTTTTACGAATCGAATGCGGCATCCTATTCGGCAGCGCGCCCCGACGAGGTAACTCCTGAACTCGTGACATTCCTGCCCAATCTCATGCCGGGCTCGCGCATCCTTGAACTTGGCTGTGGGAGCGGACGCGATGCCGCAGAGATGGAGAGGTGGGGTTTTGAAATCGATGCAACCGACGGTACGCCCGCCATGGCCGCGCTTGCGAGCGAACGGCTCGGACGAACTGTTCGGGTTCTGCGTTTCGACGACCTCGATGCGCAGGAAAGCTACGATGCGGTCGTTGCGTGCGCCTCTCTGCTGCACGTGCCGCGTATGGTATTGCCCGCGATCCTGACACGCGTCTGGAAGGCGCTGAAGCCGGGCGGCTGGCATTTTGCGAGTTACAAAACGGCGGCAGCCGAAGGTCGGGACGAGCACCAACGCTATTACAATTATTTGGATCGCCAGGACGCCGAGCGCATATATGGCGAAACCGGCACATGGGCGTCGATACGGTGTGACGAATATGATGGCGTCGGCTATTTCAGCGCATCGGCGCGTTGGCTGACAGTAACAGCTCAAAAATAGTCCTCGGCAATCAGAATCGGGGATTCAGCGTCAGCGAAACAGATACTGCCGCTATTGGGAATCCCCTTTGTCAACTCGACCTGATCACTTCCGTTGGGCTTGAACGTCGATAGATGGGAGAAGCGGTTGGGCAGCAAGTGTCCGAATTGTAGCCGAAGCGGTCGTTGACGCTTGGCATCACAAGGAGCACGTTTCTCAAATGAAAAACTGGATCGTCGTTCTGGCTTGCTTATCTGGCTTATCACCGGCGCAGCTTCATGCCCAACGCTCAAATCCCGCTCCTGTTTACAGCATCATCTGTACGATTGAGCATTGCGAAGTGAGCTCGGATAGGTTGACAGTCACTGTATCGGGCAACCGGAAGGTGCCATTTTTAAAGATAACTTCTTTTTATGGAGAGGTTGATCCCGGATTTACCGCCGATCCAATGGCTATAAACGCTCAGCGCGAGCACGTTCGTTTAAAACCGACTCAGGCCTCTCTCTATCCGGAAGAGTGGCGCGCCAGTCCCCGTGGAGCGCGTATCAATATACCAGAGGGTCTATTCTTTGATAGTGGAAATGTGGCTGGCCTGCTGCGTCATTATGATCGTGCGACTGGAGTCAACAACCAGATATCTGTTGTTACGCTTCTTGACCGCCTGGACAAAGGTCGAACGTTTTTTGTCGAGGGTTCCCTCCCGCGCGATGATGTGTGCTGCACGGTGCGCGCTCAGTATACGAGCAAGGCCTTCACGAAGGCGGTTCGCAAAGCAATTTCCAAACTTTAGATATCGCCTCGGCGCAGCGACGAGGCAGCTTTGAGGGTCGGGCTCTTTCCCCCTTGCAAAGCGAAACATGGGGCACTTCCGCTCGGTCCGTTTTACACGTCTCCAGGCAGCCAACTGTGCCGCGGCGCGACGGTGCTCCGGGAGTAGCCGCCCCGAACAGCGCTATCGTGACGATAAATAGCGCGACGCGAAACCGCCTCGCCCTTAAGCTGGCGCCGCGAATTTGCGGGGAGGCCGACAGAATGACTCAAGCCATCGGCCGCGGAATTCAGGACGCGGAACAGGCACTGCTCGACGAGCTGCGCCGGGTGCGCCGCACCGTCCGGACAAAGCCGGGCGAGGCCGACGGTGCCGCGCCCCCGCTCACCACTGGCCAGAAGATCGCCGATGCCGTCGCCTCGACCATGGGCTCGTGGCGGTTCATCATCATCCAGACGACGATCCTGTTGTTCTGGATCATGCTGAACGTCACCGCCTATGTTCAGCGCTGGGATCCCTATCCCTTCATCCTGCTCAACCTCGCTCTGTCGTTCCAGG
>JBDTXU010000507.1:0-17728 GCA_040006055.1 Sphingomonas bacterium
GGACATAGTCAGGCGACTGGAAACCCTGCGCGCGGTGCATGAGCGGCACCAGCTCATAAAGCGGAACATCGCCCTCCGTCGCGGCGCGGTGGATGACCCGGTAGGATAGGCTGCCGTCCTCAGGCCCGAAAGTGTCGCCGTCCGGAATGATATAGCCCTTGTCCGCCGTCGCGACCCGCAGAAAGGCCAGGATCGTCTCGAAATTGGCGCCCCAATCGATCACGCTCGGCTCGATCAGCACTTCGCGGCCAATGAAGTGTCGGGCGCCGAACGTGCGAATCCCGACTTCGGGGTTCCGGCTGGCGCCCCTGGGGTTGCCGAACAAAAAGGGGTGAATGTGCAGCGGGCCAGGTGGGCCGGCGCCAGCCAGCGTGGTGAATATCTCGGGCAGGAAGAGCAGGTTGCTCTGAGTCCAGTGGATGAGCTCAGCCGGCGCAACATCGCAAATGATGCGCGTGATCAGCGCGAGTGCCTGCAAGCGTATCCTGAACTGCGGCAATGACGCGCCCTCGCGCGGCATCCCGATTTCATCGAGCATGGCCGCGATCCCCGAATCCTGCAGCGCGTTGCCGAGCACGCCGTGCGAGACGTTGACCAGTATGTGCGAGCGACTCTTCTGGATGCGTGCGCGAGCATCGGGGCAATAGGTGCCCGTCACGATCGAGGCGAGCGGCTGCTGGAAGACCGCCTCGTTTGCGGGCTTGTCCATATATTCAAGCGTGATCATCAGCTCGTCGCCGCCGCCGAACAGACGATAGAATATGCCCGGCTTCGCCTCGATCATATTGAAGCGCGCGCCCGAGCGCGTCTCTTCGACCTTCGTAAAAGCGTCAACCATCTGGTCGAGCGACTCGATTCGCTGGTCGAACACTATCGCCGACTGGAGTTCGTTCGGAAATTGCATCTGGCCCTCCCGGTTCGGGCCGTTCCTTACAGTGAAAGGCGTTTCAAAAGACTGACTGCCGCTCGCGAGGCAATAAAGTGCGGCTCCAAGGCTTGTCGTGCGCCCGCGCGCACCGGAACGGAGATCCGCGCGGCCCCACAAAGATTCTGTTCGCCGTCAAATCCCGAAATAGAGTAATGGCCTCCCACCGCCGGCGGTGTCGGCAATCCTTGGGGGGAACCAATGATGACCCGGATACTGAAACGGGCGGTGCTGATTGTCGCCGCGACGCTGACCGCAGGCATGCTTTACAGCACACCGGCTACCGCACAGGCAACACGGACCTGGATTTCGGGCGTCGGTGACGACGTCAATCCGTGCAGCCGCACCGCACCGTGCAAGACCTTCCAGGGAGCCCTTCCGAAAACTGCCGCCGGCGGCGAGATCAACTGCCTTGATCCGGGCGGCTTCGGCGCCGTTACCATCACCAAATCGATTTCGATCATCTGCGACAACACCGAAGCCGGCATTCTCGTTGCGGCGACCAACGCGATCATCATCAATGGCGCCGGCGCCGTCGTGCAGATCAGCGGCCTGGATTTCGAAGGCCTCGGCCAGACCGGCTCGTCCGCCGTTTCAGCCATCTGGTTCGTCAATGGCGCGTCGCTCACGGTGCGCAACTCGAAGATGCGCGGGTTCAGGAACAGCTACGCGATCAACTTCACGCCGTCCGCTAATGCCACCCTGACCGTGGACAATGTCACCATCTCCGAAAGCGGCATTGCCTCTAACGTTCTGACGGGCGGCATTCTGGTGGGCCCGCTGGTCGGCGCCAGCGTCCAGGCGACCCTCACCAATCTGCAGATCGTCAACAGCCTCAATGCCGGCTTGCGGATCGACACCCAGGCGGGCGCTGGTACCGCCGCGGCGGTCACGGTGAAGGACACGCTGATCTCGAACACCGGTTCCGGCATCACCTTGCGGTCGCTCGCTGGTGCCCCGGCGACGCTGATGCTGACGGATTCGACCATCTCGGGTAACATCGCGACCGGCATCATGGCCAAGGGCGCGTCGTCCGTGGCGCGGGTCGGTACGACCACGATCACCGGCAATCTCGATGCGCTCAGCATCGCCAGCGGCGCGTCGATCTTCACCTATGGCGATAACCGCCTCGATGGTAACACGAACAACACCGCGTTTACGCTGCCGGTGATCCCCACGCACTGATCCGGTTTTCAGATTCGAAAAAAGCACAGCGCCCCGGTCGGAAACGGCCGGGGCGTTTTTGTTCAGGCCCGCTGTTAACACTCCATATGCAATTCCACGCGATAGTGACGGCAACGAAACGGTATCGAGCGAACCGGCTCCTGGAAGAGGAAGATCCATCCATCCAGGGGGACGTGTGTGGCCGACGCTGTCTTGAAGCTTGCCTATGAAGTTTCGCGCGTAACCGAAGAAAAGGTCGGCCTGATCGATGGCGTGATGCGCCGGACCGGAGTCCTGGCGCTCAATGCCCGGCTGGAAGCGGCGCGCGCCGGCGAGGGCGGCTCAGCCTTTGCGATCGTCGCGCAGGAAATGAGCTCCGTCGCGGGCGATATCCGCGGTATCGTCAGCGAGCTGCGCGAGGCGGTCGCGACCAATATCGACATGCTGAAACGCGCCGGATCCGAAATGCAGTTCGAGTTCCGCGGCGAACGCCTCGCCGATCTGGCGCGCAACGCCGTCGAGATCATCGATCGCAACCTGTACGAGCGCTCCTGCGACGTGCGCTGGTGGGCAACCGATGCCGCGATGCTCGAAGCGCTCGCCGCACCGGGCCCCGAAACTGCCGCCCGCGCCCAGGAGCGGCTGGCGACGATCCTGCGCTCCTACACCGTCTATCTCGATCTCTGGATCGCCGATGCGAGCGGCAAGGTCGTGGCGCACGGCCGCCCCGATATCTATCGCGGCGTGATCGGCACTGACGTCTCGCAGATGGAATGGTTCAACCGCGGCATGGCGGCGCAGAGCGGCGACGATTTCGCGGTGTGCGACATCACGACCAACCCGCTCCTCGGCGGTGCCGCGGTCGCCAGCTATTCGACTGCGATCCGCGCCGGCGGGCGGAACGACGGCGTGCGGCTCGGCGCGATGGGCATTTTCTTCGACTGGGCGCCCCAGGCCGCCGCGATCGTCGAGGGCGTCGGGCTTTCGTACGAGGAGCGCGCAATGTGCCGCGTGATGCTGCTCGGCGCAGACCACCGCGTGCTCGCCGCCTCGGATCGGCGCGGGCTGCTGAGCGAGCGCTTCAGGCTCGACACCGAGGGGCGCGAGCGCGGCTGGTACCGCGAAGGCAACCGCATCATCGCCTTCGCCAGCACGCCGGGGTACGAAACCTATCAGGGGCTTGGCTGGTATGGCTGCATTGAGTCCGCGATCGACCCGGCTTGGGTGGATGGTGGCGGGTGAGGTCGAGCACCGTGGCCCGGCACCTCAGCACGATGCGGCTGGCGGGCTCTCTTTCGAGTGCACCCGCCAGACGCGATCGTTCTCAGACTAGCTGTGCCGGCTCAGCGCAATCGCGCTGGTCGCGCAATCACTTCCAGGCTGCCTTATAAGCAGTCTTCAGCATCTCGCACATATCGAGCGGCTGCGTGGTTGCCGAGTTTTCCACAGCGGCAACTTCGATCTTTCCCGGAAGCGCGAGCAGACACGCACGCAATCCCGCACCGCCACCCGCCCCGACAGTGCCCGACTTCCCATACCCAGTGCCGCCGGTGGTGCTGAAGCTCGAGACGCCAAACGAGCGGCTGAACATCAGGTCGCGATATTTGGGGGGAAGAACGCTGCCGTTCCGCACGTTCGCCAGCAGGTTGGTGAGGGCGTTGGTCGACATATACCACCCACCGCTGCCGCACGCCCGGGTCCAGTCATTGTCGGGAAACGACTTCATACCCGGTTTGTCGCCGGCCGGCGTGTAATAGAGCGTCTGCGTGGACGAACGATCGCTGCACAAGGCGCCCTTGATGCCGATCGGCTCCATGACGTTCTTCTGGACATAGGCGATATAGGCATAGGCGTTCCAGTTGCCGACCAGGCCCGGGCTGCCGAGCTTGAGTGGCGGAAGCTGGCCGTACATGCCGAGCGCTTCCTTGTAGGGATCGCCACCGGCCTTGGTCCACAGCCCCGGGATCAGCACCCGCAACACAGCGAAGTTCATATTGGCATAGGAACCGGGCCGCTCGCCGCCGGCGGGCCGCTTGGTGGTGCCGGCGAGGATCTGCGCCTGCACGGCTTCATATTTCAGGATATCGATGGAATTGTTCGGGTTGCTTGGAATGCCCGAGGTGTGGCGAAGCAGGTCGCTGAACGTCAGGTCGTTGATGTTCGGGCCCTTCTTCCAGTCCGGCGGGAGAAACTGGCCGATCTGCGTCTCGGGGGGAAGGTTCAGCTTCGCAAGCAGCTGGAGCGTGGCAATCGCAGTGATGGTCTTCGAAACGCTTGCGATATTCTGCCGGACGTGCGGGCCATGTGCCCTGAACGTGTCGGTCTTCGTACGCGCGGAACCACCGCCCTTGCGCACGACGGGTACACCGTTCTGCACGATCGAATAGGCCCAGCCTACCGTCACGGGCGCCATCGCCTTCTCGATATTGTCGCCAAAGAGCTGGGGGCTGAAAGTCTCCGCTGTCGCCGGCGCAGCGAGGGTCGCCAGGCTGCTGGCGAGAAGCAGCGAAATACGCGTCATGGTCGTCATCAATACTCTCCGATAGTCTCTGATCTCCCCTTCTCCCGGGAGCGCCTCTATTCGGCGGCCGCGCGCCTAAACAGGTACATCGGCATGCATCGAACGGTGCAACGGTTGCATGCTGCGAGTGCAACGTTGCATCTCGATCGATTTCGTAACATCCTGTTTGCCATGGCGGAAACCGACGATTTTACGGCAAAGCTCAGCATCGTGCTCAAGGCATTGACGATGAGCAGGGGGCGGCTGGCAGTTGAGGTCGGGGTCGACAAATCCCTTGTCGGCCGGTGGTGCGCCGGGACGGTGCGCCCTTCAGCGCACAACCTCGCCAGGCTTACCGAAGCGATTGCCGCGCGCTCGGCAGGGTTCACCATGCACGATTGGGACAAGTCACCGGCGGAGCTGGCGGAGCGCTTCGGTGTTTCCTTGTCGGAGCGCGCCGCGAGGTCGTCGAACGAGATCGACTGGATCTCGCCCCAGATCTTCGCCGAGGCAATGGCCAACACCGGCGCTCGTGCGAGCGACTATGAGGGGTTCTGGCGAACCACGCGACTCGCATCGGAGCTTCCCGGCCACTTCATCCATGATCACGTCATGCTGCGGCGCACGCCGGCAGGCGTGCTCGGCTATAGAGCCGGCGTGTTCGACGTACGCTTCACCGGCTGGGCGCTGCCGCTGCAGAATCAGCTGGTAACGCTTGCCCATGTCGATGGCAGCGGCACATTCGTGTTCGGCATCTTCAATGGCACGGCGCGTCATCGTGCGGACGTCATGGACGGTCTGCTGCTGACCTGCCTGCGCGATGCGGGAACCTCGCCGGTGGCGATGCGCTGCCTGATGACCCGCGTCGGGCAGCTCAGTGGCGATGTCGCCGCCGATGACGAAAAACTGGTCGAGCTTCTGGCATCACCTCCGGTGGCCACGCCAGAGTCCGCGCCCGATGCGGTGCGCCAGCATTTGTGGAGCGAATGCGGCATGGAGAGCTTCGCTCAGGGCGGCGACGCAACCCTGGCGATGCATTTCGCCCGCTCCATGGCGCGTGGGCCGATCTTCTCGGCACCATTGGTCGGTTGAGCCATCCGCGATCGGGTTTCGCTGGCAGTGCGATAATTCCCTGATCAACGGGCGATCGGGCGAGCGCGATGCGGCCCGGCATCAACGCGCTTGAGGTGCACGGCGACGACCACCGCGTGCGTACCGCGAAGGCAACCGCATTGTCGCGTTTGTCAGGACGCCGGAGTACGAAACCTGTCAGGGGCAGGGGTGCTATGGCTGCATTGAGCCTGCGATCGACCCGGCTTGAGTGGATGGTGGCGGGTAAGGGGGTTGTGACCTCAGCCCAGATAATTGAGCACCGCGATGACCTTGGCGAGATCTGCCGATCCGCCCACGGTCAAAAGCATGTCCCCGCCGGCCTTCGCCGGGGTGGGCCCGAAATCCCGGATCAGATGATCGCGCAAAGCGGCCGGGACCTCTGCATCGTCCTGGACGAACTGGGGGCGGCGCATCAGCGACGCGGCATGGGCGTCGTCAGCCTCTCTGTCTCCACTGAGATCGCCGATCCGCTCCAGCACGATCGGATAGGCGGACGGGTTTCGCATCGCGTTCCCGGCCGTCAGCAGGATGCCATCCATCAGTATGATCTTCGGCGTGGTGACGATATTGTAGATCATGTAGCACGGAAGATGCCGGACGGTATCAGTGGCGATTACGAAAACCTGGCCTTCGATCAACAGCATCGAACCGACGTACCGCACCTCGGGGCCGCCGACCTCGAACCGGAGGAGCCCCGAATCGCCAAGACGGATCATGCCGTGTTCGTGGAAGAACTTGCCGGGAGCGATGACCGCGGGATGAGTCGCCCGCCAAAAGCCTTCATAGCCGCCGCCGCGTAGCCTGGTCGCTCCATAGGCGGCATCCAGCGTCTCCGGCGGAAGGTCGAGCCCCGACGGTCGATCGCCGGGCAGGATCGGGAGGGCGACGCCGAACAAAGCCGCAAAATCGACAGGCTCGCGCTCCCAATCCAGCAACGTGAGCCCGGGTAGCTTCTCCGCGAGCAGGCGCGTCAGGCGCTCCAGATTATGGCCTGAAGGGCGAACCGCGCCGGACGCCCATCGCCCGACCAGCGACTTGTCCACCTCCAGTTCGACGGCCAGACGCCCCCGACTCATCGACAGCGCCTTCAGCGCTAGCGTGAGCCGTTCTCCAAAACTGTTCGACATCGGCGTCCTCCGATTCCGAGCCTGACCGGTCGCCGGATCAAATGCAACCCGTTGCATTTCGGAGCAGCGTTCGACGACGGTCCATGCACCTGATCGCGGGACCGTTCCAGTTTAATCGAGCCGCTGCAAGGCATTGGCTGCCGCTTCGCCCCCAATGTGGATGTCGGCCAGCCGTGTCGGGCGCCAATCAGGAACAGTGGAACCCGCATCATGAACGCATCTTGCCCGAATCTCGCCCCTCATCGACCGCGCCGCAACGGCTCGCAGCGTCAGAGGATGTCCCGGCTCGCGGCCCTGGCCGCATCGGTCAGCTTCGCGGCGATGGCTTCGCCGGCTTATGCGCAATGCGTCGAAGGCCCGCCGAACACCTTCACCTGTTCGGGCCAGACCAACGTGCCGCAAATCATCGCCGCCGACGACGCGACGGTGATTGCCAATCCGGGCTTCGAAGTCGACACCAGCAACAACGGCAACGGCCTCGCATTGCAGGTCACCGGCAACGGCCTGATCAGCTTCGAAGGATCGCCCGACCTGATCGGCGCAGGCGCGCGTTTTTCGACAACGGGGAGCAGCGGTCTGTCAGCCGGTGAGCTCTCCATATTCTCGAATGGCAATATCTTCGCCAATGGCGCGAACGGCCTGCGCCTCGACAATGCCGGCGGCGGCGACACCACCGCCGTCTGGGTCGGATCGATCAACAATATCGCCGGCAACGGAGTCTATGCCGGCAGCGCCTTCGGCGCGGGCGATCTCAGCCTGATCGTCGACGACGTCGCCGCGCGCGACGACGGCATCTGGGCGCAATATGGTGCGAACGGTTCAGTCACGATCACCGCAGTCGGCCCGGTGCTCGGCCACACCGGCGCGGGCCTGCGGATCAACGCCGGCGCCGCGGCCGACGATATCGACGTGACAGTGGGCGACGTTACCGGCGGCAGCTGGGGGATCATCATCGACAGCCAGGGTACCGACATCGTCAAGGTCGACGCGAGCGGTGTTGTGACCGGGCTCAGCGAAGCGGGCATCGCAGTCGTAGCAGGTCCCAACACCACCGGGATCGATATCCGTGCCAATCAGGTCAAAGGCGCAGTCGCCGGGATCCAGACCGACAATCAGGGCGTGGGCAACACCGTGATCGCCGCGACGGGCCCGGTCACCGGCGATGGCTACGGCATTTTCGCGGTCAACGGCGTGTCCGCGCAGGACATTTCGATCGCCGCCACCGATGTCTCCGGCTTTTACGGGATCCGCAGCTTCAACCAAGGCACCGGCGCCACCGCCATCGCCGCCACGGGTTTCGTATCGGGAGGCGACTTTGGAATCATCGCGCAAAATACAGGCGGATCCACTGACCTGACCATCCAGGCCGGCGACGTCAGCGCCGACGGCTATGGCATCGAAGTGGAGAATTCCGGTTCGGGCACGACGACCATCGTCGCCGGGAATGTGACGGGTCAGAACAAGAGCGGCATTCGGGTGCTCACCGACTTGTCGGCAGGCTCGGTCGATCTTACCGTCGGAAATGCGACCGGCGGCGAGTTCGGCATCGTGGTCGGCAATTTGGGCATCGGCTCGGTGCTGGTCAAAGCGACGGGCACCGTCACGGGGCTCAGCGACCGCGGCATTACGGTCACCAACGGCGCCGGCGCTACCGATATCGAGATCCACGCGAACAATGTGAACGGCGGCTATTTCGCGGGAATCCAGGCCCTCAACTACGGCACCGGCAACACCACGATCGAAACGACTGGCATGGTCGCCACCAGCGATCTCTACGGCATTGTCGCAGTGAACGAGGCGACCTCGAAGAATCTGTCGATCACCGCTTTGGACGTGATCGGCGCCTATGGCATCAGTGGCAGCAATTTCGGCACCGGCGCGACCGAGATCGTCTCGACGGGAACCGTGATCGGCTTCTCGGGCGACGGCGTGCGCGTCGGGAACACCCCGACCGCGACCGATCTGCGGGTCGATGTGAATGTCGTCCAGGGCGACGACCGCGGTATGCGGGTCCTCAACGATGGAACCGGCTCGACCAGCATCCGGGCTAGCGGCACCGTTACGGGCTTCACTCTGAATGGCATAGAGGCCGAGATCGGTCTCGGCGCGCTAGGCATTACGATCGATGCGGTCGATGTGACCGGCGGGATCAGCGGCGTGGATCTGGTGAATTATGGTCAGGGCACCACCGCAGTCCATGTGACCGGCGCGCTGACCGGGCATGCCGACAGCGGGTTGCACATCATCACCGGGACTGGCGCACAGGACGTGAGCGTCGCGGTGGCCAAGGTGACTGGCGGCATCGCCGGAGTCTCGATCGAGCATGACGGCACTGGATCGGTCGGCGTGAACGCCACCGGCCCGGTCTCCGCCGCGGCGCCCGACGGGTTCGGTATCGTCGTCCGCGCGGGCGGCGGCGCCAGCGACCTTCGCATCGGCGCGGTGGACGTCGCTGGCGGCTACGCCGGTATCCACGCGACCAACCAGGGAAGCGGGCTGATCGCAATCGATGCGACGGGCTCGGTTACGGGCGGCGCGTACGGGATTCTCGCCCGGAACGAGGCCAGTGCGACCGATATCGCGGTTCGCGCGGTCACGGTGACGGGTACCGGCGACGGCATCGCCGCCCAGAATCTTGGATCGGGGACGACGACCGTCGTGGCCGATAGTGCCGCGGGCACCAACGGAACGGGCGTGCGCGTCGATGCGAGCGGCGCGGCCGGAGCGGTCGATTTGACGATCGGCAACGCGAGCGGTGGCGATTATGGCGTGCTCGTCACCAATTTCGGGACGAGCACCACCACGGTCGAAACCACCGGCATGGTCTCCGGCATCGCTGAAGGCGGCATCGCGATCGAGAATGGTGGCGCGACTACCGGCATCGAACTTCACGCCGCGCAGGTCAGCGGCGAGACCTATGGCATCGCGGTTCAGAACAGCGGCACCGGCAACACCGCCGTTTTCGCCAGCGGGCTGGTCAAGGGGACCGGCGCCGGGATGATCGTCCGTAACGACGCGACGGCGAGCAACATGCTGATCAACGCAGCCGCGGTGCAGGGCGGCACCACCGGCATCCTCGCCGTCAACCAGGGCGTCGGAACTACCTCGGTGCGCACTGCCGGTGCCGTCACCGGGGGAAGCGTCGCAGGGATCGATGTCCGAGCCGATGTGTCGGCGCTCGACGTCACGGTCGATACTGCGGAGGTTTCCGGCGGCAACGGCATCACCGTACAGAATTTCGGCCACGGATCCGCGAGCGTCAATGCGAGCGGAACCGTTACCGGCACGAATGCCACCGGCACCGGCATCGCCGTGGTCGGCGGCACCGGCTCGACCGACCTCCGCGTCACGGCGGGCCGTGTCGCCGGCGGTACGCGCGGCATCAGCACCGTCAATGGCGGGTCGGGCGAGACGTTCATCGCTACGACCGGTCTCGTCTCCGGCGGGGAATTCGGCATCCGCGCCGAGAACGGCATCGCGGCGACGGACCTCACGATCCGCGCGACCGACGTCCAGAGCAACGGCAATGCGATCTTCGTCGAGGCGCTCGGCACCGGCGATACCAGCGTCGTCACGACCGGGACCGTGGTTTCGCACGCCAAGGAAGGCATCCTCGTCTTCGGCGGCACCTCCGCGGGCGACATCACCGTCGAAGCGGGCAATGTATCGGGCGGCCTCAGCGGCATCTCGACGATCAACTATGGCCTCGGCGATACCCGCATCACCGTGAGCGGCGTGGTGCAGGGCAGCACAAGGGGTGTCGAGGCCGCTTCCGACGGCAACCAGGGCGTAGTCATCGTCAACAACGGCACGATCCGTAATGCCTCCGGGCTGGGCTCGAGCAGGGCGATCAGCGCGAGCGGGGGCGCGGTCGGCATCGGCAATGCCGGCAGCTTGCTCGGCACGGTCGAAATCGCCGGCGACAGCAGCGTGTTGCTCAACATCGGCAGCTGGCAGAGCATCGGCGGCATCAGCAACTTTGCAACGCTCGACGACTCGCTGTTCAATGGCACGACCGGCGTCATCACTGGTGGCGTATCGGCCGCCGCGACGGAAACGACCACATGGCAGGGGCTCGAGCATTTCCAGAATAACGGCCTGCTCAGGCTTCAGGACGGCGGCGTCGGCGACATCGTCCAGACCTCGGCGGCGACCGTCTTCGCCAATGGATCGGCGCTGTCGGTGGACATTGCCGGCGCGACCGGCGCGGACAGCTTCCGCACGACCGGGACGGTCAAGATCGAGGCCGGCAGCAAACTGCAGGCAGCGACGATCCAGCCCCTCACGCTCTACAGCAAGCATGTCGTGGTCCAGGCGGACGGCGGGCTGACCGGTCAGTTCAACTTCGAGGACAAGTTTCTGACTGCCTTTGCGGGGCTGCGCGATGGCTATACCGCGACGACGGCGTTCATCGAATTCGCCCAGCTCAAGCCGCTGGCGAGCGCGGGGATCACGCCCAATCAGAAGGCGGCGGCAGGGGGCGCAGACAGCTTGCCCAACGGCAACGCGGTCAAGGACGCGCTACTGCTGCTGCCGACCGACGCCGCGGCGCAGGCCGCTTTCGATCAGCTGTCCGGTGAGATCCATCCTTCGGCCCGCACCGCGATGGTCGAGGACAGCCGGCTGGTCCGCAACGCCGTTCTCGATCGCCTGGGCGACGGCGAGGGAGGGGCGCTATGGGGCCGCCTTTTTGCAACCTCGGGCATCAGCGACGGCGACTATAATGCCGCCGAGCTCGATCGCGATACGCGCGGTGGCGTGATCGGCCTGGATCACAGCTTTGGTTCGGTGACCCTCGGCGTCGCCGGCGGCTGGTCCGATACCAGGCTGCGGCTCGACAACCGCGACAGCGGCGGCTCGATCAAGGCTGTCCACGGGATGGTCTATGCCGGCGCGCGCTTCGGCGGGTTCGGCATGCGGGGCGGGGTCGGCTATGCCCGCACCTCCACCGAGACGACGCGCCGCATCGCCTTCCAGGGGGTCAGCGCATCGCCGACCGCCGACTATCACGGCTCGGTCCTGCAGGGCTTTGTCGAGGCCGGCTACCGGGTCCCGCTGGGCGGCGGGCATATCGAGCCCTTCGCCGGCCTGACCGCCATTCGCGCCAAAACGGATGCCTTCACCGAAGCCGGTGGTCCAGCGGCACTGTCCGGTGCGGCGATCAGCGAAACCAGGATGAGCTCGACGGTCGGCGCGCGGTTCGAAACGAGCCAGCTCGGCCCGGTCTCGCTGCGCGGCACGGTGGGCTGGCAGCATGGCTGGGGTGATCTCGATCCGGTTGGCCGCCATGCCTTTGCCGGGGGCACCCCCTTCACCATCCTCGGCACGAGTGGTTCGAAAGATGCCGGCATATTCAACGCCGAGGCCCGGTTCCGGCTCTCTCCGCAAGCCACGCTGAGCATCGGCTATGAGGGCAGTCTGGGCTCCGGCAATGCCGATCACGCAATCACCGGAGGCCTCAAGATCGTCTTCTGACGGTCGGCACCGGCGGGCAGGTCCGTTCCTGAACCTGCTCGGCTCTCCGGGTGGCACTCACCGCCACCCGGAGAGATTGATGTTCGACGATAGTGCCGCTGCCTCGCGTACATTTATCTTCGACTTCGGAAGCGAAATATACCATTGATTATAAATGACTAAATGCGATTTTCGGATCCCCTTCTCAGCGTTGGAAATGTCAGCGTCCGTCTGACTCCTCCAACACGCCGGACCTAATTCAACCATCCGCCACCCGCGTTGCAGAACGCCATGGCCTACCAAACCGCCTATGCTGAACAGGCCGCCGAACTATGCCATCTCCGCGCGACGGATCAGGAGTTCGCCCACCTGAACGTACGCCTTGGCGGGGGTGTGATCTCGCGAAACGCCCCCAACGCCTCGCCGCCGATCAGTGGAACTGAATCCCCTCCGCAACCGTCTCCCGCCCAGGGCGAATTCGGAGAGCAGCATGCATAGCACAATCCATGAGAGCGCATTGGCGGCCTTCCTCATCTGGATCGTGATCGGCGCCATCATCGGGTGGCTCGCCGGCCTTGTGGTCCAGGGTGGCGGGTTCGGCTTTGTCGTGGATGCCTTGATCGGCATTCTCGGGTCGGTCCTCGGCGGATGGCTTTTCCCGCGCCTCGGGGTTCCGTTGGGCGGTGGGCTGACCGGGTCGATCCTGTCGTCGATCCTTGGCGCGGTGATCGTGGCCCTGGCGGTCCGCTTGTTGCGACGGATTTAGGGATATTGCTGACAGCGCAGTTATCTGTGCGATCTGGCAAACCAAAGCCGGCGCCGGCGCTGAATGGGCGATTTCGGCACGGCCCCTCGATTCAACCCGAGGGCTACCCATGGCAAGGTGTGAGGATCGGACGGAGCTTTCCCCAAAGTTCCGCCCCGCTCTTTCTCAGTCTTGAATCTATGCACCCGACGGCGCTGGCTGTTCCGTGGCAAAACAGCCAGCATGCTGGCTGTTAAGCTGGCTGATACCTGGCTGTTATTCAATAACAGCCAAACCTCTCGCAACCATCTGAAAACACGTAGAAAATCTGGCGGAAAAATCCAACATAACAGCCAGCAAAATTTTTTCCACGCGGAACAGCCAGTAACAGCCAGCCAATCACTCCGATCGACGCCCGCGACTCGGCGCCGAACACCACCCTGGGGCCGATCGACATTCGGTTCAGGTCGAGCCGAAAATGGTGATTTCGTAAGCATCGGAGCGCAGCGTACTTCAGGTAGGTGGGCACCGAAGCGCAGGAAATCGCCATTTGCAGGCCGGCATGGGCTGAATGTCGATTGGCCCTAAATCGGCAACCTTGTGGTGGCCTTCACCTCTTCGAGCACGGCATAAGTCCGCGTCTCGCGCACGCCCGGGATGCTCGTCAGGATATCGCCCAGGAACCCGCGATAAGCGGCCATGTCCGCCACCCGCACCTTCAGCAGATAGTCGAATCCGCCCGCGACCATATGGCATTCGAGCACCTCGGGAATGTCCGTCACCCTGGCCGCGAACGCCGTGAACACATCGTCCGTGGTGCGATCGAGCACCACCTCGACGAAGATCAGCAACGCCCGCCTGAGCTTCGCGGGATCGAGCAGCGCGGTATAGCCGAGGATCACCCCGCTGCCCCGCAGCCGCTTCACCCGGTCGAAACAGGCGGCGGGCGACAGGCCGGCGCGGCTCGCCAGCTCCTGGTTCGTGATCCGCCCATCCTCCTGCAACAGCCGCAGGATGCGCAGGTCGACCGCATCCACCGAAGCTTCCACAGTCTTTGCCGCCATATATTGTCTTTCTTCGGAAAACGTCGCGATATCACGAAGCACATTCAGCAGATACAGGAGTATTGACGAAATCATTCAATCCGAAAACCCAACTTCCAAAGGAATCCCGATGCCGCGCTCGCCCTGGGACATGATCGACGACGTCAAATATCAGGACGAGACCGCCGCGATCGCCGGCCTGCTCGCGCGCCAGCCCTTGTCGGCAGCGGATCGCAAGGCGGTGGTGAAGGAAGCGGCCGCCCTGGTCGTGTCGGCGCGTTCGGCGGCTGGCAAGCAGGGTGTGGTCGAGGATTTCCTCAAGCAATTCTCGCTCGGCACGCGCGAGGGGCTCGCGCTGATGTGCCTCGCCGAGGCCCTGCTGCGTACCCCCGATCCCGAAACGCGCGACCGGCTGATCGCCGAGAAGATCGGTTCGGCCGACTGGGCCGCGCATATCGGCCGGTCAGACAGCCTGTTCGTCAACGCCTCGACCTGGGGTCTGTTGCTCACCGGCAAGCTGATCGACGCCGACGAGCAGGCCAAGAAGGACCTTGGCGGCTATATCAAGCGGATCGCGACCCGCATCGGCGAGCCCGTCATCCGCCAGGCGGTCGGCGCCGCGGTCAAGATGATGGGCGAGCAGTTCGTGCTCGGCCGCACCATCGAGGCAGCGCTCGCCCGCGCCGCGCGCGAGAACACGCTCTGCTCGTTCGATATGCTGGGCGAGGGCGCCCGCACTGCGGCCGATGCCGAGCGCTATGAGCGCATCTATGCCGATGCGATCGAGGCGGTCGGTGCGGCGGCCGGCGGCATGGGGCCGGAGCTCGGTCACGGCGTCTCGGTCAAGCTCTCGGCGCTCTGCCCGCGCTATGAGGCGGTGCAGCCGGATCGGGTGTGGGATGAGCTCTATCCGCGCATCAAGCGCCTCGCACTGATCGCCGCCCGCCACGACCTCAACTTCGCGATTGATGCCGAGGAGGCTGACCGGCTCGTACCCTCGCTCGAGCTGGTCGATCGGCTGGTCCGCGAGCCCGAGCTCGGCGCCTGGACCGGCCTCGGCGTGGTCGTGCAGGCCTATCAGAAGCGCGCGCCGCTGGTCATTGCCCGCCTCGCCCGCCTCGCTCAGGAGTCGGGGCGGCGGATCATGGTCCGGCTGGTCAAGGGCGCCTATTGGGACAGCGAGATCAAGCGCGCCCAGGTCGCGGGGCTCCCCGATTATCCGGTCTACACCACCAAGGCAGCGACTGACCTCTCCTATATCGTCTGCGCCAAGGCGCTGATCGACGCAGCGCCCGCGCTCTATCCGCAATTCGCCAGCCACAATGCCCATACCGTCGCCGCGGTCCGCCGCCTGGCCGATGCCGCCGGCGTCCGCATCGAGCATCAGCGGCTCCACGGCATGGGCGAGGCGCTCTATGCCGGCGTTTCTGAGCAATATGGCGACATCATCCTGCGCGCCTATGCCCCGGTCGGCGGGCATGAGGAGCTGCTGCCCTATCTGGTCCGCCGCCTGCTCGAGAACGGCGCCAATACCGGCTTCGTCCACGCCCTGCTCGACGAGACCATCCCGGCCGAGGATGTGGTGCGCGATCCGGTCGCGATCGTCGAGGCACATCCCCGCGCCCATGCCCGCATCCCGCTTCCGCGCGCGCTGTACGGCCCCGCGCGGCTGAACTCGGTCGGGCGCGATTATGCGATGGAGTCGGCGCGGGAAGTTGCGGCCAAAGCGCTCGCAGCGGTGCGGGCCGAGAAGCTCCGCGCCGGGCCGATCATCGGCGGCAAGCTCGTCGCCCGGCCCGCTGTCGCGGTGACCAATCCGGCCGATCGCAAGCAAATGGTCGGCGAGGTGGGCAGCGCCACTCCTGCCGATATCGACTCCGCCGCCAAGCTCGCCCGCAAGGCCCAGTCGCGCTGGAACGCGCTCACTGGCACCGGCCGCGCGCCGGTGTTGCGGGCCATGGCCGATGCCCTCGAAGGCGAGACGGACCGGCTCGTCGCCTTGCTCTCGCGCGAAGCCGGCAAGACGCTCGACGACGGCGTCGCCGAGGTCCGCGAGGCGGTCGATTTCTGCCGCTATTACGCGATGCTCGCCGAACGCCAGTTCGCCGCGCCGACAGTGCTCGACGGACCCGTAGGCGAGGTCAACCAGCTCGCGCTGCACGGCCGCGGCACCTTCGCCTGCATCTCGCCCTGGAACTTCCCGCTGGCGATCTTCACCGGCCAGATCGCCGCCGCGCTGGCCGCCGGCAACGCCGTCCTCGCCAAGCCCGCCGAGCAGACCCCGCTGATCGCCGCCGAGGCAGTCCGCCTGTTCCACCGCGCGGGCCTCGATCCGGCGCTGCTAGCGCTGCTGCCGGGCGACGGCGCGGTGGTCGGCGCCGCCCTGGTCTCGCATCCGGGCATCGATGGCGTCGCCTTCACCGGCGGCACCGACACCGCCCGCGCGATCAACCGCGCGCTCGCCGATCGCCCCGGCCCGATCCTCCCCTTCATCGCCGAGACGGGCGGCCTGAACGGCATGTTCGTCGATTCGACCGCGCTCCGCGAGCAGGTCGTCGATGACGTGATCCAGTCAGCCTTCGGCTCAGCCGGCCAGCGCTGCTCGGCGCTCCGCCTCCTCTATCTCCCGAACGACACCGCCGACGACATCATCGCCACCCTGGTCGGCGCGTTGCAGGTTCAGGTGCTGGGCGATCCCTCAGATCCCGCAACCGATATCGGCCCGGTCATCGACGAGGAGGCGCGCGCCGCCCTGGTCGATCATGTCGGCCGGCTGGAGCGAGAAGCGAAGATCCTCGCCCGTCTCGATCCCGGCCCGCTCGCCGCCAGCGGCAGCTTCTTCGGCCCCATCATCGCCGAGGTACCGAGCCCGGACTTTCTCGAACGCGAGGTGTTCGGCCCGATCCTCCACATCTACCGCTATGATCCGGCCGACCTCCGCAAGGTGGCGGGCAAGCTGGCGGCCCGCGGCTACGGCCTGACGCTCGGCGTCCACAGCCGCATCGACCGCTTCGCCGACGAGGTCAGCGCGCTCGTCCCTGCCGGCAATGTCTACGTCAACCGCTCGATCATCGGCGCGGTAGTCGGCGTCCAGCCCTTCGGCGGCGAGGGCCTGTCCGGCACCGGCCCCAAAGCCGGCGGCCCACATGCGCTCCTGCGCTACGCCCTGGAGCGCGCCACCTCAGTCAACATCGCCGCCCAAGGAGGAGACCCTGCGTTGCTCAACCTCTGAACTTCAGCCCCTCCCCTTCAGGAGACAGGCATATATACGCGTATGACCCATTGGTGCGGCGGGGCTAAGGCTGCGCCTGACTATTACGCAGCCGGTGCCCAAGACCCTGGGCGCGGTCAGCATTACCCTCTGGTGCCTCTTGCGAGGTGTCCGTCCCCCCGCCGCCTCACGGTACTACCACGAAAAAGCCTGGCTGGTTAGGTCATCAGGAGCCGGATTGATTCAGCTGGCGCCACTGCCAGCGAATGGCTTCGTAAAAAACGACATTGATTCAAATAGAGCTTAGCGACGGATAGATCCAAGGCATGGATTACATAACTAGATGGACCCGCTGGTCGTGCTTGACGATGCGCGCCGTCTCGACACCGAGCGCCGCCGCCGCCGCCGCCGCCGCCGCCGCCGCCGCCGCCGCCGCCGCCGCCGCC
>JBDTXU010000508.1:0-2275 GCA_040006055.1 Sphingomonas bacterium
GCGATGCCGAGATCATAATAATCGAGATCGATGTCGAGATAGGGGAGGATCAGGCGCTCGCGGATCCACTGCCAGATGATCCGCGTCATCTCGTCGCCGTCGATCTCCACGACGGGCGTCTTCACCTTGATCTTCGCCATTGATATTCCGCTTTCCGAAAGGGAGGTTTGGCGACGCGTCTAGGAGGAAGATTTGCAGGGATCAACATGGCGCGGGAAGATTGATCTCGGCGCTTCGTCCGCGGCTGACATTGTCTTGGGCGAGTGCAGGGGATAGACGGGGGCGATGGCTTCACTCGATCCGCCGCCGATCGGCACTCCAACTATCAAATGGCGCGTTCCGGACATGCACCCCGAGGGGCGCAAATATGTCTTCATCTCCGGCGTCATCACCGTGGTCGCATATTTGTGGGCCGGCTGGTTCCTTACCTGGCCGTTGATCGGGCTGACGCTCTGGATTGCTTTGTTCTTCCGCGATCCGATCCGGGTCACGCCGCAAGGTGAGGGGCTGGTCGTCGCCCCGGCCGACGGTTTGATCACAATGATCGAACGCTTGCCTGTGCCACGCGAGCTGGCCGGGCCGGATGGGCTCGGCGATGCGCCGCTGGTCCGCGTTTCGATTTTCATGTCGGTGTTCGACGTCCATATCAACCGCACGCCGATCGCGGGGACGATCAGACAGGTGGTCTATATCTCGGGCAAGTTCCTGAGCGCCGATCTCGACAAGGCGAGCGAGGAGAATGAGCGCCAGCATATCGTCGTCGAGGGCAGGAACGGGCGCCGGATCGGCTTCACCCAGATTGCCGGCCTCGTCGCGCGGCGGATCGTGCCGTTCGTCAAGCCGGGCGACATGGTCGCGGCTGGTCAGCGTATCGGGCTGATCCGCTTTGGCAGCCGCGTCGATGTTTATCTCCCCGACGATATTGCCCCGCAGGTCGCGCTCGGCCAGCGCAGCGTCGCCGGCGAAACCGTGCTTGGCCGGCCGGACGTGACTGCGGCGACTGGTGTCGCCCAATAATGGCGGCGATTCGATGAGACGACCGCTCCCCCAACGAGCGCAACGCGGCCTCCCGCTCCGGGCCGTCGCGCCCAATGCCGTCACCGCGCTCGCCTTGTGCTTCGGCCTGACCGGCATCCGCTATGCCATCTCGGCGAGCAGCGGCCTGCCAGGAACGGCCGGCGACTGGGAAATAGCGGTAACGATGATCATGATCGCCGGCGTGCTCGACGGGCTTGATGGCACTGTCGCGCGACTGGTGCGCGGCGAAAGCCGTTTCGGGGCAGAGCTCGACTCGCTGTCGGATGCGATCTCGTTCGGCGTTTCGCCTGCGCTGATCGTCTATCTCTGGTCGCTCAAGGGAATTCCGCGCCTGGGGTGGCTCATAGCCCTTGTGTTCGCGGTGTTTTGTGCGCTGCGGCTCGCGCGCTTCAACGCCAATATCGATGTCAGCGAACAGCCGCATAAGTCCGCCGGCTTCCTCACTGGCATTCCCGCGCCGGCGGGAGCGGGGCTCGCAATGCTGCCGCTCTATCTGTCCTTCGTGACCGAAGCGCCCGTCCTGCGTTCGCCCTGGCTGGTCGCGCCGTGGATGGCTTTCATCGCCTCATTGATGGTTTCCAGCGTTGCGACTTTCAGCTGGTCGTCGCTGAAGCTCCGCCACAATATCCGCTTCGAGGCGATCGTCGTTGTCGTACTGCTGGGCGCCGCACTGATATCGGCACCATGGTATGCGCTCTCGGCGATCTGCATCACCTATCTCGGGCTGATCCCTTTCAGCGTCCGCAGCTATCGCCGAGTCAGGCGGCTGCGCGGAACGGCTGGTGGCGCAACCGCAGAGGCTGGGGCCGAGGCGCCACTCCCCGCATCGCAATCGGACGCACCCGCGCCCGAATCTGGCGATCGCTGAGGATCAGCGCCGGCCGGTTGATGTGAGCGGGATCGGCTTTACCGCGGAGCAGCGCGGCGATTCGCGGAAGGGCGGGCACCAGGGTAAAAGCGAATACCCCGACCACCGCAGCGAAGGCGGCAGCGAAAACCAGGCTTTCCAACATTGCCAACATGCCCAACTCCTTGATCCGATAGGCAGAAGTGGAACCAGTAAAACCCGAAAGGGTCAGGTTCCGTTCCATAATCCCGTTACAGACACTATATGTTCTCTTCATGTTCCTATTGTCAACGCCTGATTTGCACGACCGTCGCGCAGCTTGATTTTGCGGATCACGTCCGCTAGAGGGCGCGCCTTCACACCGCATGGGAAGCACACATAGCCGGTGTC
>JBDTXU010000509.1:0-1684 GCA_040006055.1 Sphingomonas bacterium
AGGGTCAGCGGATCCACCGCGTAGAAAAAGGCGGGCAGGAAGGTCAGGCAATAGGCAGCGATGCTGACCGCACCGAGCGCGAGCAGCGCGTGGATCGCCGGCATGCCGGGCCAATAAAGCTGATTGCCCGGGTTTAGCGCCGCATAGACCGAGCGGCCCCGCAGCCGCGCATCACGCAGCCGGATCACGACAAAGGCGATGCCGGCATAAGCGACGTACGGTGCGGCCACCCATTTGCAGGCGACACCGAGCCCAAGCAACAAGCTGCCGAGCAGCCAGCGCGGCCAGGTCTTCCCCGGCGGGCTGCGCATCGCCCAGAGCAGGGCGGCGATTCCGGTGACGACGAACGCTGCCATGAAGCCATCGAGCATCGCGATCCGCGCCTGGATGAAGACGGTGATGTTGAGCAGCACGAACAGCGCGCCCATCGTCGCGGTGCGGACGCGCCCGAACAGCATCCACAGGATCGCGAAGATGCCGAGCACGGTCGCGGTGCCGGCAAAGGTCGACATGATCCGCCAGCCAAAGCTGTTGTCGCCGAACAGGGAGATGCCGAGCGCGATCAGCTCCTTGCCGAGCAAAGGATGCTCGATATTGACCGACCCCTGAAGCTGCAGCAGCACCTTCGCCGCCGGGACATAATGGACCTCATCGAACACCAGTTTGTGCGGCGTCGCGACGCGCAGCGTGAACAGGGCTTGCGCGGCGAGACCAATGATCGCGGCGGCGCGATAAGGGCGGGGGGCCGTGTCGGTCATGTCGCGCCATTCCCACTTCGTCGCGGCGCTTTCAAGGCGAGAAGGTCGGAAAGCATTGACGGGGGCCAACCCCTCCCGGCAAAGCGTTCCGCATGAAGCGACGCACCGGACAGGACCGATCGATCACCCGCAACTGGCGGCCCGCAACGCAAGCCGTGCGCGGCGGGACCGCGCGCTCGGAATGGGGCGAGACCTCGGAGGCGATCTTCCTCACCTCGGGCTATGCCTATGATTGCGCGGGCGATGCAGCCGCACGCTTTTCGGGCGACCAGGTCGGCATGACCTATTCGCGCCTCCAGAACCCGACGGTGCAGATGCTCGAGGAGCGCATTGCCCTGCTCGAAGGCGCCGAGGCGTGCCGCACGATGACGACCGGCATGGCGGCGATGACCGCGGTGCTGCTCTGCCAGCTCCAGACCGGCGACCATATCGTCGCCGGCCGTGCCGCCTTCGGCTCGTGCCGCTGGCTGACCGACACGCTGTTGCCGAAATTCGGCATCGGCGTGACGATCGTCGATGCCCGCGACCCGCAGCAATTCGAAGACGCGGCGCGCGACAATACCAAGCTCTTCTTCTTCGAAACCCCCGCCAACCCGACCATGGATGTGGTCGATCTGAAGGCGGTCTGCGACATCGCCCGTGCGCGCGGCATCACCAGCGTGGTCGACAATGCCTTTGCCACCCCCGCGCTCCAGCGGCCGATGGAATTCGGCGCTGACGTGACGGCCTATTCAGCGACCAAGATGATGGACGGGCAGGGCAGGGTGCTGGCGGGCGCCGTGTGCGGCAGCGAGGATTTCATCACCAACACGCTGCTGCCCTTCACGCGCAACACGGGGCCGACGCTCAGCGCCTTCAACGCCTGGGTTGTGCTGAAGGGGATGGAGACGCTCGATCTGCGCATCCGCCGCCAGAGCGAGAACAGC
>JBDTXU010000510.1:0-7023 GCA_040006055.1 Sphingomonas bacterium
ACTGCTCGTTGAGATAATATTCGCGCTGCGTCTTCTCCATCTGGCGTTTGACGCGACTCTTGATCTTCTTCTCGACCTGCAGGACGCCGAGCTCGCCTTCCATGAAGGCGAACGCCATCTCGAGCCGGCGCGCCGGATCGGCCTCGACCAGCAGCGCCTGCTTGTCGGAGACCTTGACCGAGATGTTGGAGGCGACCGCGTCGGCAAGCCGGGATGGCTCCTCAATCTCGCCGAGCTGGACCGCGGTCTCGGCGGGCAGCTTGCGGTTGAGCTTGGCGTAATTCTCGAACTGGTCGACGACCGAGCGCATCAGCGCGGACACCTCGGTGCCCTCAGCGACCTTCTCCTCGACCGGCAACACAGTTGCGGTGAGATGGGTTTCGTTCGCCGTCAGCACATCGAGCGAGGCGCGCAGCTTGCCTTCGACCAGCACGCGAACGGTGCCGTCGGGAAGCTTGAGCAATTGCAGCACGGTCGCGGTGACGCCGATATCGTAGAGATCCTCACGCTCGGGATCGTCTTCGGCAGGATCGAGCTGGGCGACGAGGAAAATTTCCTTGTCTGCGGCCATCGCAGCTTCGAGCGCCGCGACCGACTTGTCGCGACCGACGAACAGCGGCACGATCATGTGCGGGAAGACGACAATATCGCGAAGCGGCAGGACGGGGTAGGATTGGGTCATGAATACTCCGGGGGTGCCTGAACAGGGCACAAGTTCTTCCTTATATGGTGTTGGTAACCGATCCATCAATCGCCGCGTGATGATTGCCCGTTCGGGCAAGTTTTTTTGCCTCTCAACCCCGCCGCTCCGATGCGCGGTGCGGTCGCGTGTCGCGGGTGCGCGACGGGGGGCAGCGCCAGCCCGCGAGCGCTTTGATTTCCCCGCCGTCACCACGGACCAAGGCTGGCGCTTGTCTAAAACATCGCGGCCTCGCAGGATGATAGCTCCGTTTTTCGTCCCATGGATCGACCAGGTCCGGGTCTGTCTCCATCGAAACAAGGTGCCCGCATGAGCCTTCGCCCGCTGTTCGCACCCATAATCGTCCTCGCTGCTTTTCCACTCATCGCCGCCGGCCTGCCAAAAAAAGGCGAGCCTGCGATCAGTGTCCAGACTCAGCGATCGGGCGGGCCGATCGACCCCGAACAGGCGAAGCTGGCTTTCGACTCGGCCGACCTGAAGTTCGAAGTGCTGCCCGAGACCGAGCAGTTGAAGGGCGTGGCGACGCTCGTGTTCACCGCAAAGGCGCCGCTGACCGGGCTGCTGATCGACCTCGATCATAATATCGCGCCAAGCGCGGTCGCGATCGACGGCAAGCCCTTGCCTCGCTCTGCCTTTACCGATCCCGACGGGCGGCTGACGATCACGCTGCCTCAGGCGATCGCCGCCGGCAAAAGCGTCACCGCGGTGATCACCTATGGCGGCACCCCGCATGTCGCGTTGAATGCGCCGTGGGACGACGGCATGGTCTGGTCGAAGACCCCCGATGGCCGCACCTGGTTCGCGACCACTGCGGAAGGCTATGGCTGCGACCTGTTCTGGCCGTGCCTCGATTTCCCGAGCGGCGAGCCGACGCAAGTGACGCTGCATATCACCGTGCCGAAAGGCCTGAAGGCACCTTCCAACGGCAAGCTGCTTGGTGTCGATACGCTGCCCGATGGTCGCACGACCTGGAACTGGAGCGTCCGCCAGCCCAACACCTATGGCATCGCGCTGACTGTCGCGCCCTATGAGGAGATTTCGGGCATCTACAAGAGCCGCTTCGGCAACGAGATCCCGATGTATTACTGGTATCTTCCAGGCGAGGAAGCGAAGGCCAAAGCGCTGTTCGCCGAGTTCGCTCCGACGCTCGATTTCTTCGAAAGCCAGATCGGCCCCTATCCCTGGGGCGACGAGAAGCTCGGTGTGGTCGAGACGCCGCACAAGGGCATGGAGCACCAGACCATCAACGCGTACGGCAATGGCTATGCCAAGGCACCCGAAGGGTTCGACTGGCTGTTCCAGCATGAATTTGCCCATGAATATTTCGGCAACCAGCTGACCGCCGCGAACTGGGACGATTACTGGCTGCATGAGGGCTATGGCACTTACATGCAGCCCTTTTACGGGCGCTGGCGCGAGGGCGAGGCCCGCTATGCGACGATGCTCGACCAGCAGCGCAACCTGATCGCCAATCTCCGCCCGATCGTCTCGGGCAAGGTCCGCACCGAGGAGGAGGTCTATGAGCTCGACAAGGGCGGGCCAGGCCAGGACATTTATTACAAGGGGTCGTGGATGCTCCACACCCTGCGCAACCTGATCGGCGACAAGGCCTTTCTCGATGTGACCCGGCTCGCCGTCTATGGGCGGACCGACCCGAAGCCAGGCAATTTCCAGCCGCGTTATGGCTCGACCGAGGAGTATGAGGGCTTCGTCAAACAGGTGACGGGCAAGGATTATGGCTGGTTCTTCAATGTCTATCTCCGCCAGGCGGCGCCCCCGGAACTGATCGAAACGCGCGCAGGCGGCACGCTGACGCTAGCCTGGAACGCGCCTGCGGGCCTGCCCTTCCCGATGCCGGTCGAGGTGCAGGTCGATGGGAAGGTCCAGCGACTGGCGATGACGGACGGAAAGGGCAGTATTTCAGTCGCACCCGACGCGCATGTCGTGGTCGATCCGGGCAGCCGCGTCCTCAAGCGCTCGCGCGCGGTGGAGGATTTTCAGGCGTGGCGGGCGGCGCAGGCCAAGGCGAAATGATTAAGACGTGTCAGGGAGATGATCATGGTCTTTCCTAGCGACCCCGTGGGCCTGCCCGGCCTCGCCGCGATGGGGCTTGGCTTTGTCGCCTTCCTGCTGGCGGTGATCGCGGCGCGGCTGCGCGCCGGGCGCGGCGCAAAGGTGGCGGTGGCAAGGCGCAACAACGCCTCGATCATCTGGATCCTCGTCCAGGGGTTTGGCATCGCCGTTGCCGGCTTTGGCCAAATCCATGTTGTGCTCGATCCGATGTCGCCCTTTTCGCTCGCCCAGGGCCTGATCGTGCTCGCGCTGATGCTCGGCGCTGTCCTGTTGTTCCACGCTTCATCACGCACCATGGGCAAGAACTGGAGCCTGGTTGCCCGCACCCGCGAAGATCACCAGCTCATCCAGAGTGGTCCCTTCGCCTTTGTGCGCCACCCGATCTATGTCGCGCTGTTCCTGTTCATGGTGGCGATGGCGATCGCCTATGGCCACATCGGCAATCTGATCGTCGCGGTGCCGGTCTATGCACTCGGGACCTGGCTTCGGATTCGCCATGAGGAGCGCATCCTGCGCGAGCAGTTCGGAGCCGATTATGATGCCTATGCCGCCCGCGTGAAGAGGTTCGTGCCGGGGGTGTTCTGAGCGGAATGCTGACCTTCGAACGCGACGGTGCCGAGCGCTTTCCGCTGGCGGCTCCGCGGGTATTGCCCGAGATCGAGACTATCGCATCCGGCCTCGAACCCGACCGGGCCGGTATTCGCCTACACGGAATCGACGGACTATCCGCGCTGCTGGCACCCGGAACAGCGGTCGGCAGCGTCGCCGCCGGCGCGATCGGCGCGGCGGCGCGTCCGGTCCGCGCAATCCTGTTCGACAAGACTGCAACCGCCAACTGGTCGCTCGGCTGGCATCAAGACCGAACCATTGTTGTTACCGAACGACGCGAGATGGAGGGTTACGGCCCCTGGACGGTCAAGGCCGGGCTGCAACACGTCGTGCCGCCCTTCGAGTTGCTGGCGCGGATGGTGACGCTGCGGATCCATCTCGATCCCGTTTCCGCCGACAATGCGCCGCTGCTGATCGCCCCCGGCTCGCACCGCGCCGGCCGTGTGGAGGAACAGGACATCGATGCCGTGGTGGCTGTCTGCGGCATCGCCACCTGCCTCGCCGAGCGCGGCGATATCTGGCTCTACGCAACGCCGATCCTTCACGCTTCGGAAGCGGCGGCGCGACCACAACGAAGGCGCGTGCTGCAGGTCGACTATGCGGCGGAAGATCTTCCGCATGGCCTTGAGTGGCTCGGCGTCTGACGCGCCCCTTGCACTGACGAACAAATCGGACATTCTCCCCGCCAAGGGGAAGCCGCATGACCGATCAAGCCGCCGACACGCTCTGGACCCGCGACCTGGCACCGACCGATGCGGCGCAGCGGACCTGGGCCTGGTATCATTATGCGGCGCTCTGGGTCGGGATGATCGTCGCGGTGCCGAGCTGGATGCTCGCTTCGGGGTTGATCGAGCAGGGCATGTCGGCGGGCCAGGCGACGATCACCGTGCTGCTCGGCAATGTCATCGTGCTCGTGCCCTTGCTGCTGATCGGCCATGCCGGCGCGCGCTACGGCATTCCCTACTCCGTGCTGGCGCGCGCTTCGTTCGGGACGCGCGGCGCTCGGCTGCCTGCCCTTGCCCGAGCGCTGGTCGCATGCGGCTGGTACGGCATCCAGACCTGGATCGGTGGCGAGGCGTTGCTCACCCTGCTCGGCGTGCTCGTCGGCAAGGACCTGAAGGGGGCGCCCTTCCCGATGCTCGATATGGGCGTCGGCCAGGCGCTTGCTTTTGCCACCTTCTGGGCGCTGCAGCTCTTCTTCGTTCGCAAGGGGCTGACGACGATCCGCCGGCTCGAGACCTGGACCGCGCCGATCAAGATACTGGTCTGCATCGCGCTGGTCTGGTGGGCGATCGATCGCGCCGGCGGGCTCGGGCCGATCTTCGCCAGCCCTTCCGCGTTCGTGCCAGGCGGTGCGAAGGAGGGGCAGTTCTGGCTGGTATTCTGGCCGTCGCTGACCGGCATGATCGGTTTCTGGGGTACGCTCGCGCTCAACATTCCCGATTTCACCCGCTTCGCGCGCAGCCAGCGCGACCAGATGATCGGCCAGGCGATCGGTCTGCCACCGGGCATGGGGCTGATCGCGCTCGCCAGCGTCATCACCACATCCGCGACGGTAGTGATCTACGGCCATGCGATCTGGGATCCGGTCGCGCTCTCGGGCACGCTGGCGGGGCCGCTGGTGCTGATCGGGCTGATCGTCATCACGATCGACACCATCTCGTGCAACATCGCCGCGAACCTGGTGTGCGCCGCCTATGACTTCTCATCGCTGGCGCCGAGCCGGATTTCCTACCGAACCGGCGGGCTGATCACCGCGGTGATCGGCGTGCTGATCATGCCGTGGAAGCTGTTGGCGACGACTGGCGGCTACATCTTCGTCTGGCTGACCGGCTACAGCGCGCTGCTCGGGCCGATCGCCGGCATCCTGATCGCGGACTATTGGCTGATTCGCCGCGCCCAGCTCGATGTGGATGACCTGTACCGCGAGGATGGGCGATACGCTTATGCCGGCGGCTGGAACGGGCGCGCGCTCGCCGCCTTCGCGATCGGGGTGCTGCCGAACCTGCCGGGATTCCTCGCGACGGTCGCGCCCGGAAGCTTCGGCTGGATCGGCACATTCTGGACCGGGCTTTACGCTTATGCCTGGTTCACCGGGCTGTCCCTGGCCTTGGCGAGCTATGCGCTGATGATGCGGAGCTCGGCCACCCGCGTGGCTGTTGGATAATTTCGGTAGACTGCATGGGAGGTGCTTCCCACCGCCGTGAGGAACGGCGATAATAGTGAAGTGCGTACTTGACTATTGACCACGCCACGACAATACAGAAGTCATCACTTCACTAATGGAGTCGTTGGCCATGGAAGAGCAAGGCGTCATCCCCAGCACCTTCGTGATCGAGCGGAGCTACCCCGTGCCGCGCGAACGCGTGTTCGCCGCCCTCAGCCAGGAAGAGAAGAAGCGCCGCTGGTATGCCGAACGGGACGGTCATGATGTGACCGGCTTCACGATGGATTTCCGCGTCGGCGGCGATTCAATCCTGCGTTATCGGCTCGGCCCGGACACGCCGTTCGACGGCGTCGAGATCGTCAATGAGGAGCTGTTCCACGATATCGTCCCCGATCGCCGGATCGTCAGTGCGGCCACCATGTCATTGGGCGGCAGGCGTTTTTCGGTGTCTCTGGTGACGATCGAACTCACCGCGACCGACACAGGAACCGATCTGGTCTGCATCCATCAGGGCGTGTTCTTCGAAGGTGCGGACGGCCCGGAAATGCGCGAGGCCGGGTGGCGAGCACTGTTCGAAAGGCTCGCATCGGCCCTGGCCGAGGAGCGTCAGCTTCAATGACGGTCACGCCCGGCATCAGCGTCGACCGAATCCTGCGCGCGCTTGCGGATCCCTCGCGCAAGGCGATTGTCGAGCGGCTGAGCCAGGGGCCACTCTCGGTCTCCAGCCTGGCGACGCCGCTCGACATTACCTTGACGGCGGTTGCGCAGCATCTTCAGGTGCTCGAGGAGTGCGGGCTGGTCCGCACCGAGAAGATCGGCCGGGTACGGACCTGCAGCCTGGAGACGAAGGGTTTCCTGCCGCTTGAGCAATGGATCCGCGATCGGCGATCAGCGTGGGAGATGCGGCTTGATCACCTTGGGGATTTTCTGGCGGAAGAGGAGTGAAGTCGCCTTCAAATGTCACCCCGGACTTGTTCCGGGGTCCACCGGGCCGCGCACATCGAGATCGCTGCTCCAGCTGTGGGGTGGATGCCGGAACAAGTCCGGCATGACGGGTGTGGGTGTTATGCCGCCCGCCACATCGACCAGAAGCGCGGCCCGCCTTTGGGGACGACCCAGTCCGCCGTCACTTCGAAACCCAGCCCCTGATAGAAGCTGATATTCCGTTCGAGCGGGGTTTCGAGATAGGTCGGCAGCCCGCTCGCCGCGACGCGATCGAGCCCCGCGCGCACCGTTGCGCCGCCAAAGCCCTTGCCCTGTGCGGCCGGTTCGCAGCCGGCGATGTGGAGATACCAGAAATCACCCGACGGCATATGCAGGTCGATCGCGTCGGAAACCGCGAGCGCCCGGCCGAGCGCGGTCCCGAAAATCGCCAGCAGCGGCAGCGCCTCACGCAGCAGGTCGAGTCGGCTGGTGCGAATTCGCCCCGGCCCGCGCCACAGCGTCGCCGCCTCCCCGCCTGCCGTAACGAGCC
>JBDTXU010000511.1:0-8041 GCA_040006055.1 Sphingomonas bacterium
AGAGATTCTCGGTCTTGGGCGTGGCGACGATCTGGAAGCGCGGCGTCAGCCTCTGCGTGCCGCCCAGGAACGCGCCGATGAACGGCCATTTCACATCGACCGCAAGCGCCCCGATTCCGCGCGCATGCACCCCTGAGGCGCCACGATAATTGACGATCGGCTCGGCCGCGATGTCGCTGGCGTTATAGACATCGCCGCGCGCATAGGCGGTGAAGGTCACTTCCTGGCCCCATTGGGTCAGCTTGCGCAAATCCCATTTCGCGCTGGCAAAGGCGCGCTGCGTGTCCTCGCCGGCGCTGCGGGTGATCGCCAGGGTATTGAGCTGGAACTCGATCTTTCCGCCGAGCACAGCATCGTCGATCCGCCGGCGATAATCGATCTCGGGGAGGGCGATCGGTTGCAGGCCCTGGCGATCATTCACCCGGAGTGTCTGCACGAACCAGCCCGAAATCGAGAAATAGCTGTCCGGGGCGATTCGCTCGAGGGTCGCGGTCGTGCGCAGCCGGTCGTCGTTCGAAATGTCGTAGCGGCGCAGGAAAGTGGGGTCGGTCGTCAGCCGCAGGGATCCGCTGACCGACCAGTTGGGGCTCAGCTGATAGCGCGCGACGCCGTCGATATAGCCGCGAAACGCCTCTTCGGTGCTGGTCGGCACCGGGGTGAGCAAATCGTCGCTGCGCCGGCTGACGGTCGCATAGCCGGCTATGCTGAACGCACCCTTTTTGCCAAGCGCGCTATATTGCGCCTGAAGCATCGGCAGGGCGTTGCTGAACACGCGCGGCGTGATCGTCAGCGCGCGGTTTGGGGCGAGCGCGAAGTAATAGGGCTGGGCGAATTCGAACCCGTTGACCCGGCTATATTTGAAATCGGAGCTCAGCAGCCCGGTCTGGCTTTCGCCACCCGCCGGGTGCGAGAAGGCCGGCAAGGGGAGGGACGGCAGGCCGAACAGGCTCAGCCGGGCGCCGGTATAATAGATCCGGTTCTTTTCGGGCCGATAGACCACCCGCACGGCGGTGATCTTCCAGCTCGGCTCCTTGGGGCAATTTTCGGCGGTGGTGACGGCGCAGGGCGTATAGGCTGCATGTTCGAGCGTGACCGTCTCGTCGAGCGCCCGCGAGCCATGCTCGGCGGCAAGCCGCCCGCCGCGCTCGAGCACGACCAGCATGTTATCGACCATGCCGTCCTTCAGCGAATCGGTCAGCTCGATCGAATCGCCATACGCCACGTCGCCGCCCGGATTGACCACGGCGATGCTGCCGGTCGCGACGACCTTGCCGGTCTTGCGGTTCCACACGACCTTGTCGGCGCGCAGCCGGTTGCCCTCGCGGTACATCCGCACATCGCCGGTGGCGGTCACCACATCAGCTTCATTCTCATATTCAAGCGTCGCGGCGCTGAACTGAACCTGCTGCGGATCGGCCGGCTTCGCCTCCGTCGATGGCGGCGGAAGCGGCGTTTGCGGCTGGGTGAGGTCCTGCGCATGCGCGGCAACGCCGGCGCACAAGGCCAGCGGCAGCGCACAGCTGAGAAGAAGATCGGAACGCTTCACGTTGGAAAAAACACCTCCCAAGCGCGCCCCAATGGTCGCGGGTGACGCCGCCCTATCGCATCCGATGCGCCGCGCTGCAATCGCGCCGGTTTTGACGCTGTTTCAATGTCCGTTTGAATGGACCTGCTTTGCCAGCACGGTGCTGCTGTCCTAGAGGGAAGGCGACTCACGTCCAGAACCATAATCAGAGGATCCCGATGCAGATCAGCTTTTCCACCTCGGCCCCCAATGCCGCGCTTGCGCTTCCCGTCGAGAAGGACGGGCTCGAACGGCTGTCGACGGGTGAAATCGGGGCGGATGCGTTGCAGGTGCTATTGGGCGCCGCTCGGGCGAGCCGTTTCGACGGCGAGACGGCGGCGGTGGTCGAGGCATTCGTGGCCGAGGGTAGCTCTGTGCGTCGGGTGCTGTTGATCGGCACCGGCAGCGGGAGCGAAAGCGATTATGAGCGTGCCGGCGGCGCGATCACCGCGCGCTTGTTGACCTCGGGGGTCGAAAATGTGGCAGTCGATTTCTCGGCGGCGGCGCCAACCCCCAAGGCAGTCGCTCGCTTCGCCGCTGGTGCCGCGCAGCGGGGCTGGCGCTACGATATCTATCGCACCAGGCTCCCCGAAAAAGCCAAGCCGACCCTCGCGGCGGTCACGCTGCTCAACACGCCCGAGGGCAGCGAGGCGGCCTGGGCTCCGCAAAAGGCGCTGACCGAGGGCCTCGAACTGACTCGTATGCTCGTGACCGAGCCGCCGAACATCATCTATCCCGAGACCTTCGTCGCCAGGGTGCTGGCCGATGTCGCCGGTCTCGGCCTCGAAGTGATGGTGCTCGGCGAGACCGAGATGCGCGAGGCCGGCATGGGCGCATTGCTCGGCGTCAGCCAGGGCTCGGCCCGCGAAGCGCGCCTGCTCGTGCTCAAATGGAACGGGGCAGGGGCGGGTGATCCCGAGCTCGCGCTGGTCGGCAAGGGCGTTACCTTCGACACCGGCGGCATCTCTCTGAAGCCCGGGCCCGGCATGGAAGACATGAAATGGGATATGGGCGGCGCCGGCGCCGTGGTCGGCACGATGAAGTCGCTCGCCGCGCGCAAGGCCAGGGCGAATGTGGTCGGCGTGTGCGGCCTCGTCGAGAACATGCCGGACGGCAATGCGATCCGGCCGGGCGATGTGCTTACCTCGATGTCGGGCCAGACGATCGAAGTCCTCAACACCGATGCCGAAGGGCGGCTGGTGCTGTGCGACGCGATCACCTGGGTGCAGCGCCATTTCCACCCGAAAACCATCGTCGATCTCGCGACGCTGACCGGCGCGATGATCGTCAGCCTCGGCAGCGAGCATGGCGGTTGCTTTGCCAATGACGATTCGCTCGCTGATCAGCTGCTCGCGGCGGGCAAGGCGAGCGGCGACCTGCTGTGGCGCTTCCCGCTCAGCGACGCGTACAACAAGCTGATCGACAGCCCGATCGCCGACATGAAGAATGTCGGCCCGCGTGGCGCCGGCTCGATCACCGCGGCACAGTTCATCCAGCGCTTCGTCGATACCGGCGTGCGCTGGGCCCATCTCGATATCGCCGGCATGGTCTGGGCCGAGAAGCCGGGGCCGACCTTCGACAAGGGCGCGACCGGCTATGGCGTGCGGCTGCTCGACCGGTTCGTGGCCGACAATTTCGAGAGCTGATCGGTGCATCTGTTGGATAATAATGTCACACATCCAACAGAAGTGGCGTCATGACGTCATATTTAAGTATTTGATCAGGCGAATAATTTATTTTGGGTGCGCCGGCGCACCCCGGCGATAGGTGTGACAAAATTCACCAACATCCGGCCGAAAAACAGGCGATAACGATGCAGGTCGACTTCTATCATCTGACGGCCCAACCGCTCGACCGCGTCCTGCCGCGCATCGCCGAGCGTGTGGTCGAGAGCGGCGGCCGGTTGTTGGTGGTCGCCGAGAGCGAAGACCAGCGCGCCGCGCTCGACAAGCTGCTCTGGACCTATAATCCGGAAAGCTTCCTGCCCCATGCCGAAGCCGGCGGCGACGATGCAGTCCAGCCCATCCTCATCGCGGCAAACCCCGATCCAACCAACAGCGCCGCCAATATCGCACTTGCCGACGGCATCTGGCGCGAGGAAGCCCTCGCCTTTGGCCGCGCCTTCCATTTCTTCGACGCAGACCGCATCACCGAAGCTCGCGCCGCCTGGAAAGCCCTTGCCGACCGCGACGGCATCGAGCGCCGCTACTGGAAGCAGAATGACGAAGGCCGCTGGGAACAGGCCGCCTGAGGCCGCCAATCTCACTGTCACCCCGGACATGTTCCGGGGTCCATCGTCCCGCATGCGCAACGCCTGAAGCTTTCGCGGAAACATGGATGCCGGAACAAGTCCGGCATGACGTTGAGGGACGCGTGACAGGCCGTCCATCACCCCTTCGGCTTGCATCTCAGCGCCCTCCCGACTAGGGGGACCGCGACTTTTCCATCACCACCAAGACAGGAGCCGAACGGCCATGGCCGCGACCCGGACGTTTTCGATTATCAAGCCCGATGCCACCCGCCGCAACATCACGGGCGCCGTCACCAAGATGCTCGAGGAGGCCGGCCTGCGCGTCGTCGCTTCAAAGCGCATCCAGATGACCAAGGAGCAGGCCGAGGGCTTCTACGAAGTCCATCGCGAACGCCCCTTCTTCAACGACCTCGTGTCCTTCATGATCTCGGGCCCGGTCGTCGTGCAGGTTCTCGAGGGCGAGAACGCAATGCAGCGCAACCGCGACATCATGGGCGCAACCAACCCCGCCAATGCAGAAGCCGGCACGATCCGCAAGGAACTCGCCGAATCGATCGAAGCGAACACGGTGCACGGTTCGGACTCGGACGAGAACGCAGCGATCGAGATCGCCTATTTCTTCAAGCCGGAAGAGATCGTCGGCTGATTTTCTCCTCTCCAGTGGGAGAGGATAGTGTAGCTTGGCAGCTTGCTGCCTAGCGAAACTTGGTGAGGGGCTCCGGGAGTTCTCGATAGCTCCCGGAGCCCCTCACCAACTTCGCCTAATTCGCTTCGCTCATAAGGCTCCGTATCCTCTCCCAAAGGAGAGGAATTATGTCGAGCTCTTACCAGCGCGCACTAATATTTACCCCGCCGGCTCAGGCTTTTCCTTTGCCCAGGTCGCTTCAAGCCGCGCAGGCGAGGCAGTCCGCTCTCTCAGCAATATGCCCTTGAGCCGCAGCGAGCGGCCGCTCACGCCCATGAAGCTGCCCTCGGTGAACCAGACCACATCATAGATCGCGCTGTCGCTGCGCTGCTGGTCGGCATCCCAATAATTGCTCGTGATCAGCACCGGTAGCCGGCCCTGGCGTTTGTCGGGGCCGTCATGAGTCAGCGCGAGGATCGGATCGGCGAACCAGCCCGCTTCGATCCGGGGATCGAGCACGCTCGACTGGGCGGAAATCCCGAGCGAAGCCGGGAAGCGCACATCGATGCTCTGCACCTCGTGCGCCGAATCCTTGAGCGCCAGCTGCTTGCCGTCCTTTTCCGCTTTGGCGGTCAGCAGGACGAGAGTCCGCACCTTGGCTTCGCTGGCTTTTTCGACCTGCTTCTCTTGCTGGTCGGCGCGGTGATCGGACCAGCTCATCCACAGGCTCGCGGCCGCGATCAGCAGCCCGGCAATGCCCACGACCTCGGCGAGCGTAACCCAGCGGCGGCGCGTGGCGGCCGCCTCGGCCCGCTCGACTGCCTGTTGCGCGACCGTCTCCACGGTTGGCGCAGGCGCCGGCTGCGGCGGTATCGGTTCGGCTGGCGGCACTATTGGATCGTCGTTCATCGTCCACCTGCCTCAAGCAATCGTCGGGGTGCGACAAGCTCCCAGCTGGTCGCGATCCGGTCACCGATATGCTCCCAGTCGGTGTCGGCCTGGTCGAGCCGCATGCCGATCCAGCCCGCCGGACCAGTATAGGCCGGCACATAATAATGGTCCGGGTCCATCTCGACGAGCATCGCCTGCTCCTCGCGCCCGCTGGTCTTGACCTGCACCGCGGTGCGGCCGTCGCCATGATGGTTGTGCGAGAAATAGGCGAAAACCTTGCCCTTCTCGATAAAGAAGGTCGGCGCCCCGTGCGAAATCTTCTCGGCGGCCTCAGGCAACGCCATGCAGATGGCGCGCACCTTGGCGAGGACGGATTCAGGATCTGGACTCATCGCGTGACAAAGTCTGCCAGAGCGCGCGGATAAAGGCGATGCTCTTCAGCAAGCACGCGTTCGGCGAGCGCGTCGGGCGTGTCGCCCGGCAGGACCGGTACCTCGGCTTGACCAAGCACTTCGCCGCCATCGAGTTCCTCGGTCACGATATGGACCGAGCAGCCGGCAACCTTATCGCCGGCCTCGATCGCGCGCTGATGGGTGTCGAGGCCCTTATATTTCGGGAGTAGGGAAGGGTGGATATTGATGATCTTGCCGCGCCACCGCCCGACGAAATCATCGGACAGCAGCCGCATATAGCCGGCAAGGGCGATGAACTCGGTGCCGGCCGCGCGAAGGGCTGAGTCGATCGCGGCTTCGTATTCGGCCTTGGGGATACCCGTGGGCGATTGAGCGAAGGTCTGCAGGCCGGCGTTGCGGGCCCAGGCGAGGCCGGGCGCTTCAGGTTTGTCCGAGGCGATGATCGCGATTTCGTAAGGGCAGGCGGGGTTCTTCGCCGCCTCGGCTAAAGCCATCATATTCGAACCACGGCCCGAAATAAGCACACCCACCTTGCGCTTCACAACTCCCCTCCCGCTTCCGGGAGGGGCTGGGGGAGGGCGTGTCCGCAAAGAGAAGTCCCGTCTGATAACAGGCCCTGCCCTAACCCCTCCCGCAAGCGGGAGGGGGACTTGGTGACGTCACGCCTCAAAGGTCGCGCTCCAGGCAGCCCGCGCACTCCAGGCCTCGTCACTCCCGAACACCGTACAGCCGCGCACCCCAGCCTCGATCACCCCAATCCGGAACACCGTCTCGCCAGCTGCCTCGAGCGCCGCCGTCACTCCGGCAAACTCGCTCTCAGCGACCACCGCGACCATCCCGATCCCGCAATTGAACGTCCGCGCCATCTCGCCCGGCTCGATCTGCCCCTGCGCCTGCAGGAATGCCATCAACCGCGACTGCGGCCATGCGTCAGCGTCGATCCGTGCATGAACCCCCTCGGGCAGCGCGCGCGGCACATTCTCAAGCAGTCCACCACCGGTGATATGCGCCAGGCCCTTGATCCGCTTCTCCGCCAGCAAGGGCAGCAAACTCTTCACATAAATCCGCGTCGGCGCCATCAGCGCGTCGATCAGCAGCACATCCTGGTCGAACAAGGCAGGGCGATCGAACTTCCAGCCCTTGTCGGCCGCCAGCCGCCGCACCAGCGAGAAGCCGTTGGAGTGCACCCCGGAGGACGCCAGCCCGATCATGACGTCGCCCGGCGCGATCGCGGCGCCGGTCAGCACACGGTCACGCTCGACCGCGCCGACACAGAAGCCGGCAAGATCATAATCGCCCTCGGCATACATGCCCGGCATCTCGGCAGTCTCGCCGCCGATCAGCGCACAGCCGGCCTGGAGGCAGCCCTGCGCAATCGAGGCGACAACGCGCTCGGCGACGGGCGGATCGAGCTTCGCGCTCGCATAATAATCGAGGAAGAACAGCGGCTCCGCGCCCTGGACGATCAGGTCATTCACGCACATCGCCACCAGGTCGATGCCGACACCGTCATGCCGGTCATGGTCGATGGCAAGCTTCAGCTTGGTGCCCACCCCGTCATTCGCCGCCACCAGCAACGGATCCTTGAACCCCGCGGCCTTCAGGTCGAAGAACCCGCCAAAGCCGCCTAGATCGGCATCGGCGCCGGGCCGGCGCGTCGCTTTCGCCAGCGGCGCGATCGCGCGGACAAGAGCATTTCCAGCAGCGATCGAGACGCCTGCCTGGGCGTAGGTGTAGGGCGCGTTGTCCCGTTCAGTATCGGTCATCGCGACCGCCTAGCCATAACTTGCTTGGATTTCCACGCCTGCTTCGCCAAAAGGGCGGCGACATGCCCATTTCCCGCCCCATAAGCCGAGCTGCCATCCTCACCCCGCTCGCTTTGGCGCTTGCCATCACCGGCGGCGTCGTCCTGGCGCAGGATGACCAGATCTCGGATCAGGGCACCGCTTCAGCTGACAGTTCGGGCAGTTACGAGGTCGGCGGCATTCAGGTCGATGTCACCGCCAAGACCGCGGAACAGGCGCGCTATGGCGGCTGGCGGATCGCGCAGCGCAAGGGCTGGGCGCTGCTGTCGCGGCGGCTCGGCGGCGCCGGCGGGACCTTGTCCGATAGCGCGCTCGATTCGATCGTCTCCGGAATCGTCGTCGAGGACGAGCAGATCGGCCCCAATCGCTATATCGCCCGGCTCGGCGTGCTGTTCAGCCGCGCCAAGTCCAGCGCCCTGCTCGGCGTCGCAGGCGAGTCGGAGCGCTCGGGCCCGATGCTGACGATCCCGCTCCAATATTCGGGCGGTACCG
>JBDTXU010000512.1:0-2344 GCA_040006055.1 Sphingomonas bacterium
CCTTGTCGACCGCATATTCGACCTTCTCGGTCGCGTTGGCGAGTTGCTCGTCCGAGAAACCCGAGCGCGCGGCCATCCATTTCTTGCGCTGGTCGGGCAGCGGCACGCGCTCCATCAGGTGTTCGAACTCGCCGCTGTCGATCTTGCGTGCGATGATCCGTACCATGCGGTGCCAGCCGTGCATCGAGACGTGGTTGGTCACATGCTCGTCGACGAACTTGTTCCAGTAGCGCATCCGGGCATTGCCCTCAGGCGTGTTGGGGCGGAGCGGCGGCGTGTCCGGGAAGGCGTCTTCGAGATATTCGTTGATCACGGTGGTGTGCGTGATGATCGTCCCGTCATGGTCGAGTACCGGGACCTGGCCCTCGGGGTTGATCGCGGTGAACCATTCCGAATGCTGCTCGAACTTGTGCAGGTTCACATAGACGCTCTCGAACGCCAGCCCCTTTTCGAACAGGGGCGCCATCGATTTGAGCGAATTGGCGAGCGGCTCGGCGTGATAATATTTGAGCATCATCCCAGCCCCAGCACGCGCACCGCATTGTCCTTCATGATGAGCGGCAGAACCTCGTCGCGAAAGCCGGCTTCGCGGGCGGCGTCGATCCATTTGTCGGGGCGGATCAGCGGCCAGTCCGAGCCGAACATCATCTTATGCTTGAGCTGGGTGTTGGCGTACTGGATCACCTGTTTGGGGAAATATTTCGGCGACCAGCCGGACAGGTCGATAAAGACATTGTCCTTGTGCAGCGCCATCGACAGGCTCTCGTCAGTCCAGGGCCAGCTCGGATGCGCGAGGATGAATTTCATGTCGGGGAAATCGACCGCGACATCGTCGATCAGGATCGGCTGGCCATATTTGAGGCGGAGCCCGCCGCCGCCGGGCATGCCCGTGCCCATGCCCGAATGGCCGGTGTGGAAGATCGCGGGCAGCTTGTACTCGGCGATCACCTCGTAGATCGGATAGGCCATGCGGTCGGCGGGGTGCGCATCCTGGGCGATGCCGTGGAACTTGAACCCCTTCACGCCGTGATTCTCGACCAGATCGCGCGCCTCGCGCGCGCCGAGCTTGCCCTTGTGCGGATCGATCGAGGCGAAGGGGATGACGATGTCGTCATGCTCGGCGGCGATATCGGCGACTTCATAGTTGCTGATCCGCTTCGTCCCCATGCCGCACTCGGCATCGACGGTGAACAGGCAGAAGGCGATGTTGCGCTCGCGATAATAAGCGATCGTCTCGGGGATCGTCGGGCGCTTGCGGTCAGCCTTGAAATAGGTCGATGCCGCGTCGAAGAACTTCGCCATCACCGGATCCTCGGGATCGTGGCACGACACCTCGGCATGGACATGGACGTCGATCGCGACGACCTTGGTGGGATCGATCGGCATTATTTGGCTCCCTTCTCGAGTGCCTTGTCCTCATTGGCGCGGCTGATCAGATATTGGCGGATCGCCTCGGCATCGTCAGCGGAGAGCGCCGATTTGAACGAGACCATGCCATTCTCGTGCAACGCGCCGTCGATGACAATCGAACGGATCGCCTCGGGGGCGTTGATCGCGCCCGAGTGGCGGAGATCCGGGTTGAGCCCACCGGCCACCGCCGCGTCGCCGTGGCAGACGCTGCAATAGCGGCCATAGACTTGCCCGCCATGCGCCACCTGTTGCGGCGTGCCTTTCAGCGCGGGCGGATCAAGCACCAGCTTCGCCATGGGCGGGGCAGGGGGCAGGGCGCCTTTCGCGCCGAGCTTGAAGACGAGCAGGCGGCTGATGTTGCGCGTGGAGCCGGACTTTTTCGCGAGCAGGCCAGTCGCGATATCCCACACGCCGCCCCAGCCCGCGAGCACCGCGACATATTGCTGGCCGCCGATCGCATAGGTCATCGGCGCGGCGATGATGCCGGTCTGCGCCGGGAAGGACCAGAGCTTCTTGCCCTTGTCAGCGCTGTACGCGACGAACTCGCCTTGGGCATTGCCCTGGAACACGAGGTTGCCGGCGGTCGTCATGGTGCCGCCGTTCCATGGGCCGACCTGCTCGACCTGCCAGGCGGGTTTGCCGGTTACCGGATCCCAGGCGATCAGCGCGCCTGTCGTTGCCTTCATCGCGCCGGCGCGGACGGCTTCGTTGGCGGGCATCGCGGTCGCCGCGGCATCGAGCGCGTTCTGGAAGCCGATCGCGGACGGCTTCCAGTCCTTTGCGGCGGCATAGGGGAAACCGGCGATGTTGGCGGGAAGATAGACGAGGCCTGTCTTCGGATTGAAGCTCATCGGTTGCCAGCTATGCGCCCCTCCCGCGCCGGGCAGGCCGATAAAGGGCGTCGGGCCCTTCTCGTACCGCGCGGCCGGATTGA
>JBDTXU010000513.1:0-10496 GCA_040006055.1 Sphingomonas bacterium
ACGTGTCGGCCAAGGACAAGGGCACCGGCAAGGAGCAGCAGATCCGCATCCAGGCTTCGGGTGGCCTGTCGGATCGCGACATCGATCAGATGGTCCGCGATGCCGAGCAGTTCGCTGAGGAAGACAAGAAGCGCCGTGCGGCGGCCGAGGCGAAGAACAACGCCGAAAGCCTTATCCACACCACCGAGCGCCAGCTTGTCGAGAATGGCGACAAGGTCGATGCCGGCCTCAAGGGCGAGATCGAGGCCGCGGTCGCGGCTGCCAAGACGGCGGTCGAAGGCGGCGATCCCGACGACATGAAGGCAAAGGCCGAGGCCCTTGCCCAGGTCGCGATGAAGCTCGGCCAGGCGATCTACGAGAAGCAGGCGGCGTCTGAAGCCTCGCCTGCCGGCGAAGCCGCTCCTGAGGCACCCGCCGAGGATGTGGTCGACGCCGAATTCTCGGAAGTCGACGATACCAAGGCATAATCTGAATGTGTCCTGCCCGTCATTCCCGCGAAAGTGGGAATCCCGCTTCTTTTTCTGGTTCTTATAGGCGAGAAGAGAAGCGGGACTCCGGCTTTTGCCGGGGTGACGGGACAGGGGGCGGGGGCCCGAGATGACGACTGAAGTCGATTTTTACGAACTGCTTGAATGCGAGCGCACCGCTGACGATGCGACGCTCAAGGCGTCCTATCGCAAGCTCGCGATGAAGTATCACCCGGACAAGAATGACGGGTGCAAGGATAGCGAATCGCGCTTCAAGGCGATCAGCGAGGCCTATGACTGCCTCAAGGACCCGCAGAAGCGCGCGGCCTATGATCGGTACGGCCATGCCGCCTTCAGGAATGGCGCTGGCGCCGGCGGCGGCGCGCAGGATTTCGGCGGCTTCAGCGATATTTTCGAGAATATCTTCGGCGAGTTCATGGGCGGTGGCCAGCGCGCTTCGCGCGGGCCGCGTCGCGGCGCCGATCTGCGCTACGACATGGAGATCACGCTCGAAGACGCGTTTCGCGGCAAATCGACTGAAGTCACGGTCGATGTGTCGGCCGCCTGCGATTCCTGCAAGGGCACGGGGGCGACACCGGGCACCAACGCCAAGTCCTGCGGCACCTGTGCCGGCCATGGCAAGGTCCGTGCGCAACAGGGCTTCTTCGTGGTCGAGCGCACCTGTCCGATCTGCCACGGCGCCGGCCAGGTCATTGCCGATCCGTGCGGCGATTGTCGCGGCGAGGGCCGGGTCGAAAAGACCAAGACACTCACAGTCAACATCCCGCCCGGTGTCGATGAAGGCACCCGCGTCCGCCTGACCGGTGAGGGCGAGGCGGGCATGCGCGGCGCGCCTCCGGGCGATCTCTACATCTTCCTCCATGTCGCGCGGCACGCCTTGTTCGAGCGTGAGGGCACCACCTTGTTCGCCCGCGCCCCGATCAGCTTCACCACGGCGGCACTGGGCGGTGAGATCACCATCCCGAGCCCGGACGGCGAGCGCCACGCGATCAAGATTCCCGCCGGCGTCCAGTCGGGCCGCGAGCTTCGCCAGCGCGGTGCCGGCATGCCGGTGCTGCAGGGCCGCGGCCGCGGCGATCTGGTCGTCCGGATCGAGGTGGAAACGCCGACCAAGCTCAGCGCGAAGCAGCGCGAACTGCTCGAGCAATTCCGCGCGACTGAAACCGGCGAGCAGAATCCGCAGACAGCCGGCTTCTTCAAAAAGGTAAAAGGCGCCTGGGGCTAACCTAAATCCCCCTCCCGCTTGCGAGTTTCGCGTCGGTCAGGCTCCCAGCCTGACCTGAACGATGCGGGGCATCGTTCACCCGAAACTGGGCTAGGGGAGGGCATGTCGCGCTGCTCACCGTTACAGGCCCTCCCCCGACCCCTCCCGCGAGCGGGAGGGGAGAAAGAGGAAAACGGCCGCTAAAAATCCCTCCGGCCTGTCCGCCCCTTTATGCAAGGGGCGGCGGCCGATGGATCAGAGGCTCACGACCTCGACCACCAGCGCGAAGGCCGTGAACACTGCAACGCAGTTCATCACGGTTTCCAGAATACGCATGGTTGGGTCTCCGATGCCGGATAAGTCCGGCAGCGGCGATATGGATATTATTGCGTTGTTAAGCAATTTTATTACAAGCCTTCGCAGTTGCAGCAAACGCAATCGCAAGCGTAATGATCAGGGCTGCGGCACCTCGTCCAGCGCATGGAGGAGAGCATTCGCCGCCGCGGCCGCCGATCCATCACCGGTGAGCGCCACGGCGACGAAGGCGCGCCGCTCGATCGCATAAGCCACAACCGCGTTCGCGCCGGGCGCACCGCCAAAGTGCCCGACCCAGGTCTGGGCAGGCGAGCGGGGCACGTCGATCGCCATCACGCCCAGGCCGTAATATTGGCCGGCATCGAACATCGGATACAGCGTTCCGAACATCTCCGAGACCGTCGCCGACTTCAGCAGCTTGCCGCCAAGCAAGGCCGCCCAGAAACGCGCCATGTCCTCGGAGCCGCCCGCGATCGGCCCAGCGGCTCCCGGCCATCCGGGTTTGATGGCAGGCCCCGCGCCGGTGTGGGCAATGATCGGCGGCGCAATACCGTCTTCGGCATCGCCCGGCCCCGGCACCTTCAGCGTGCTCAGCCCCAGTGGCCGGACAATCCGGTTCTCGATGGCGCCGCGATAATCCCGCCCATCGACCTTCTCGATCACCATGCCGAGCAGGTCATAGCCGGTATTGGAATAGCGCCAGGCCGCGCCGGGACAAAACATCGCACCATGCCGCGCGGCGATGGCGACACTCTCCGCTGCCGAGCGCCATCGTGGTGCCTTGCGCGCGGCCGCATCCTCATTGGCGCTGTAGACCCCGCTGGTATGCTGCAGCAGATCGCGGATCGTGATCGCCCGCCCATTGGGCACCCCCGGCACGAAGTCCTCGATCGCCGCGTCGAGCGAGAGCCGCTTCTCCTCGACCAGCTGGAGAATGACGACAGCGATGAAGGTCTTGCCCGCGCTCGCCCAGTACAAAGCAGGCCGGTCCACCGGCGCGCGTTCCCTGCTCCAGCTGCCGTCCGCAGTCACGACCGTCACCGAGATCGCCTGAGCCGCGGTCGCGGATAGGATCCGATCAAAGGCGGCGTCGAGCCGCTTCGCCGCAGGGGCCGGCAGCGGTGTGTTGCTGGCTACGATAGTCGCGGGCAGCGCGCGCGGGTCGCGCCGTGGCGGTCCGGCATAAGGCATGCGCGCGGCGCATCGCACCGGACGATAGCCATCGACGATCAGGGGCGATGTCTGGGCGAGCGCGATCGCGGCGGCCCAAGCGGCAAGGATCACCCGAACACCCGGGCGAAGATCGTGTCGACATGCTTCAGATGATAGCCAAGGTCGAACTTGTCATCGATCTCGGCCGTCGACAGCGCCGCGGTCACCTCGGGGTCGGCCTTGAGCAGTTCCTGCAGCGAGAGAGCCCCATCCGACTCCCACACCTTCATCGCATTGCGCTGGACGAGGCGATAGGCGTCCTCGCGGCTCACCCCCGCCTGGGTCAGCGCCAGCAGCACGCGCTGCGAATGGACCAGACCGCCCATCTTGTTGAGGTTCTTCGCCATCCGCTCGGGATACACGACCAGCTTGTCCATCACGCCCGTCAGCCGCGCGAGCGCGAAGTCGAGCGTGATCGTTGCGTCCGGCCCGATATAGCGCTCGACCGACGAGTGGCTGATGTCGCGCTCATGCCACAGCGCCACATTCTCGAGCGCCGGCGTCACAAAGCCGCGCACCATGCGGGCAAGGCCGGTGAGGTTCTCGGTCAGCACCGGGTTGCGCTTGTGCGGCATCGCCGACGAGCCCTTCTGCCCCGGCGAGAAATACTCCTCCGCCTCGAGCACCTCGGTCCGCTGCAAATGCCGGATCTCGGTCGCGAGCCGCTCGATCGAGCTGGCGATCACGCCCAATGTCGCAAAGAACATCGCGTGCCTGTCGCGCGGGATCACCTGGGTCGAGACCGGCTCGATGCTCAGGCCCAGCTTCTCGGCGACATGCGCCTCGACGAACGGGTCGATATTGGCGAACGTCCCTACCGCGCCAGAAATCGCGCACGTCGCGACATCGGCGCGCGCCGCGACCAGCCGCGCGCGGTTGCGGTCGAACTCGGCATAAGCCTGGGCGAGCTTCAATCCGAACGTCACCGGCTCGGCATGAATGCCATGGCTGCGGCCGATCGTCGGGGTGAGCTTGTGCTCATAGGCGCGTCGCTTCAACACCAGCAGCAGCGCATCTATATCGGCGATCAATATGTCCGAAGCCCGCGCCAGCTGCACCGCGAGGCAGGTGTCGAGTACGTCCGACGACGTCATCCCCTGGTGCATGAAACGCGCCTCGGGCCCGACATGCTCGGCGACATTCGTCAGGAAGGCGATCACGTCATGCTTGGTCTCACGCTCGATCTCGTCGATCCGGTCGACCTCGAACGCGCCCTTCTCCCAGATCGCCTTCGCGGCTTCCTTCGGCACCACGCCAAGCTCGGCAAGCGCGTCGGTGGCATGCGCCTCGATCTCGAACCAGATCCGGAATCGCGCCTCCGGAGTCCAGAGGGCGACCATGTCGGGACGCGAGTAGCGTGGCACCATTGCAACTGTTCCTGAAAATTTTCGTTTCTGTTCGTCGTGAATCACCAACGGAGTCGCGACGAGCTGGGCGTTAGCAGGGACGAGGCGAACCTTCAAATCGCGATAATTTGAACTATCTCGAGTGATGAGGTGTTGAAGCAGGGAGATATGATGAAGACGGGATAGTCCGCCTTCCAGTAACCCTGATATACAACCACGGAGAGAAATCATGTTGAAATATGTTCTTCTTGCAGGTGCAATGACGATTTCAGCGCCTGCTCTGGCGCAGAGCAAGCCGGCTGACACCCCAACCGTGCCGACAACTCAGGTCGCTCCTGCGCAGACTGAACCACAAGCGGCCCCCGTGCCTGCGACTCCGGCCGATACCGCCCAGCCGCAGCCGGTGACCCCGGCCGATCCGATGGCGGCGGCACCGGCCAGTCCCACCCCGGCGCAGGATGCGCAGGCGGCCACCCAGCCGGTTCCGGCCGATCCGGCGGCACAACCGGTCCAGCAGGCGACCGCCGAGCCGGCCGTCACGGGCGCGGCCCAGATTGCCCAGGTCGTGAACACTGAATTCCCGACCTACGACAAGGACAAGAGCGGGACGCTCAACCAATCGGAATTCGGCACCTGGATGGTCGCGCTCAAGGAAAAGAGCGACCCTTCGACCAAGCCGGACAGTCCCGCGACCAAGAAATGGGTCGATCAGGCCTTTGCCAGCGCCGACAAGGACAAGAGCAAATCGCTGTCCAAGGCGGAGCTCACCGGATTCCTGACCCAGGGCGCGTAAGCGAACTAGGCTGAACCAAGGTCCCTCCGGGCCGGCCGTCGGACTTTGGGTCCGGCGGCCGTTCCTTCTTTACATCAGCCCCAATGCCCTCAGGCTGGAATGGCCGCTCGTGCCCATGATGATATGGTCGTGCACCGCGATCCCCATCCGCTTACCCGCCTCCGCCATGTTGCGTGTCACTTCGATATCGGCGCGGCTTGGCGTCGGGTCGCCGCTGGGATGGTTATGGACGAGGATCACCGCCGCTGATCCCAGATCGATCGCGCGCCGGATCACTTCACGAACATAGAATGCCGCCTCGTCGATCGAGCCCTCGCTCATCAGCTCGTCGCGGATCAACATGTTGCGCGTGTTGAGATGAAGCACGCGCACCCGCTCGATCGCGTGGTGCGCCATGTCCGCGCGCAGATAATCGAGCAGCGCTTGCCAGTTGCCGAGCACCGGCCGTTCCGCCACCTCGGCACGCAGCAGGCGAAGTGCCGCGGCATGCGCGATCTTGATCGCGGCGATCGACGTCTCGCCCATGCCCGGCACCCGCGCCAGCGCCTCGCCATCGGCGCTCAGCAAGCCGCCGATCCCGCCGAATTCGGCAAGCAGCGCCTTGGCCAGCGGCTTGGTGTCGCGCCTGGGAATGGCGAGCGCGAGCAGATATTCGATCAGTTCATGGTCGAGCAGCCCATCGCCGCCCTGCTCGGCCAGGCGCTTGCGCAGGCGCGCCCGGTGGCCGCTATGGTCTGGTTCGGGAACGCTCATCGTTGTTCGGGGATTAAAGCCTGGGGCACAGACGCGCAATTGCGCGCGCGCGGCGGTGCCCTATGCTGAAACAAGCGTGCCCCGGTGCCGCAATCGGGAGTGATGAGCGGCGTGACGGCGGAAGAAAGCGAAGCGCCGGGTAAACGTCGCAGCGTGTGGCGGTGGGGGCGCGTGCGCGCGATCATACTCGGGCTCGCGCTGATTCTGCTCGTCGCATTGATCGTGCTGTGGACGCAGCGCAAGCCGATCGCCGCCAATTATATCGACAAGACCCTCGCCAGCCACGGCGTGCCGGCGCGCTATAAAATTGCCGAGCTGGGCTTCGATCACCAGCTGCTGACCGATGTGGTGGTCGGAGACCCGGCGCATCCCGATCTCGTTGCCGACTGGGTCGAGCTGAAGCTCGGTGTCGGGTTCTCGGGCACCGGGGTCAGATCGCTCCGCGTCGGACATGTGCGGATGAATGCGCGGCTGGTTGGCGGGAAGCTGTCCTTGGGCGCGATCGACCGGCTACTGCCTCCCCCATCGGGCAAGCCTTTCACGCTGCCGGCCTTCTATGCCGACATTGAGGACGCACGGATTCGGCTGGTCGCGCCGCAAGGCGTGGTCGGCCTGAAGCTGAGCGGGAAGGGGCAGCTGAATGACCGTTTCCGCGGCAAGCTCGCGGCCGTGTCCGATCGGCTCGATCTCGGCGGCTGCGTCACCGATCATGTGGGCGGCGCCATGGCGATCCGCATCGACAAGGGCGCGCCGACGATCGAGGGGCCGGCACAGCTCGCAGCGCTGACCTGCGGCGAAACCCAGGCGCGCGGTGGCGGCGCTAATGTGAAGATCGCCCTGTCCGCAGCGCTGGACCGCTGGACCGGGCAGCTTCGCCTCGGCCTCGCTGAGGTCCGGCATCCGCAAGGAAGCGCGCGCGATATCGGCGGGCTCATAAGCTTCGCCGGCTCGGCGCGGGAAACGTCGGGCGATATGGATCTGAGATCGGGCTGGGTACGCGGGCCCGGCCTCAGCGCATCGGCCATGCGCCTGTCCGGCTCGGCCCGGCTTGCCGGCAATGACAGCCTTTTTACGGGCAAGCTGCACAGCTCAGGCACGCGCATCGATGGCCCCACGCTCGCCCGCATCGCCGCCTATGCGAACAGCGCCGCCGGGACGCCGCTGGCGCCGCTGATGCGAAAGCTGGCGGGATCGCTGACGCTTGCGGGTCGATCATTCGAAACCGACTCAGATTTGACGGCCAAGCTCGGCAACGGCGGCGGCGCGCTGTCGATCGCCTCCGCCACCTTAAAGGCACCGACCGGCGCTGCCCTGTCGCTGACCCGTGGCAACGGCATTTCCTACGGATGGCCTGGCCCGGGGCTGCGGATCGATGGCGTATTGACGACCGGGGGCGGTGGCCTCCCCGATGCGAGGATCGACCTGAAGCAAAGTGCGCCGGGCGCACCGGTCACCGGCATCGCCACCATCCAGCCCTATGCCGCTGACGGCGCAAGGCTCGCGCTGACGCCTGTTACATTCACCGCGACACCCGGCGGCCTCACGCGCTTTGCGTCCCGGGTCACCCTATCAGGCCCGCTCGGTGATGGCCGTGTCGAGAATCTCACTCTGCCAATAACCGCCTTGTGGGACGGTCATTCCCGGCTCCAGGTCAACCGCGCCTGTGCGCCGCTGTCCTTCGATCGGCTCGCCGTCTCCGGCCTCACGCTCAGCCCGGCGCGGATCACGCTTTGCCCCAATCAGGGCGCGCTGGTCAGGCTCGAACAGGGCCGGCTCGGTGGCGGCGCGCGGATCGGCGCGACGCGGCTGAGCGGCGCGCTGGGCTCGACCCCGCTCACGATTGCCTTGAACGGCGCCGACCTTCGCCTCGCCGGCACAGGCTTCGCGGTTTCGGGGCTGGGCGTCCGGATCGGAGCCCCGGAACGCGTCACCCGTCTGGATTTCGCGACGCTCGACGGTCGCTTGAACAACGGCGCGGTCGCGGGCCGTTTCGCCGGTGGCGGCGGCCAGATCGCCAATGTGCCGCTGCTCCTCTCCGCCGCCGACGGAACATGGACCCTGCGCGGCGGCAAGCTGGACGTGACCGGCGCGCTCCAGGTCGCCGATGCCGCGGCCGAGCCGCGCTTCAAGCCGCTCGCCGCGCAAAATGTCTCGCTCACCCTCGCCGACGGCACGATCAGCACCACCGGCAAGCTGGTCCAGCCGGCCAAGGGCATCGCCATCGCCGATGTCGCGGTCGTCCATGATCTCGGCAAAGGCACCGGCCATGCTGATCTGAGCATCCCGGGTATCGCCTTCAACAGTCATTTCCAGCCCGACGAGCTGACTCGCCTGACCTTCGGCGTGATCGCGAATGTCGCCGGCACGGTGTCGGGCGAAGGCCATATCCGCTGGAACCCGCAAGGCGTGACGAGCAACGGCGTTTTCCGCACTCCCGGCACGGATCTCGCCGCCGCCTTTGGCCCCGTCACCGGCATCGCCGGCGAAGTGCGCTTTACCGACCTTCTCAATCTCGAGACCGCGCCCGGCCAGGTGGCCACCGTCAAGACCGTCAACCCGGGCGTCGCCGTCAATGACGGGACGATCCGCTATCAGTTGCTCGCTGGGACCCGCATTCAGGTGGAGGAGGGGCGCTGGCCCTTCGCGGGCGGAACGCTGGTCCTCGAGCCGACCCTGCTCGATTTCGGCCAGAGCCGCGAACGCCTGATGACCTTCCGCGTGACGGGCATGGACGCCGGGCAGTTCCTCCAGCAATTCAACTTCAAGAATTTGAACGCCACCGGCATCTTCGATGGCAGCCTGCCGATGATCTTCAACGAATCGGGTGGGCGGATCGAGAATGGCCATCTCGTCGTCCGGCCGGGCGGCGGGACGATCGCTTATGTCGGCGAGGTCAGCCAGAAGGATGTCGGTTTCTGGGGCAATTTCGCGTTTCAGGCGCTGAAGTCGCTGCGTTACCGCGATCTCGAGATCATCATGAACGGCCCGCTGGCAGGCGAGGTGATTACCGAGGTCCACTTTGCCGGAATCGGGCAGGGAGAGGGGGCGAAGCGCAACCTCATCTTCGACCGGCTGCAGAAATTGCCGCTCGTCTTCAACGTGCGGATCAAGGCGCCTTTCCGCGGCCTGATCGACAGCGCGCAATCCTTTTATGACCCCAAGCGCCTGATCGCGCGCAACCTTCCCGCCTTGATGGAGGAGCAGAAGAAGCGCGCCAAACCCCCGGGCCCAACGCCGCCATCTTCTCCGGCGCCCATTCAGCCCCCCGCAAGCAGGAGCATGCCATGACAGAAACAGGATTGACGAAGCGCAAGTGGAGACCGACGAGTTACACGATGAAGCGACTGTTCCCGATCATGGCCCTGGGTGCCGCGTCCGCAACCGGTGGTTGCGTGAATGTCACCGCGCCCGACAAGCCGATCGTGATCAATCTCAACATCAATGTGACGCAGGAGGTTGTCTATCGGCTCGATGGCGAGGCGAAGACGTTGATCCAGCAGAACCCGGATATTTTCTGATGAAAACCAGTTCCAAACTCCTGATTGCCGCTACGGGTCTCGCGCTTGCGGGCTTATCGACCGCGGCCTTCGCGCAACGCGATCCGGCCTATCAGGCCGCGCGCAGCGGCGGCCAGGTCGGCGAACTGCCCGACGGCTATCTCGGCGTGGTGGGCGCGGGCACGCCTGAGCTGCGCGCGCTGGTCAACAACATCAATATCCAGCGCAAGGCCAAATACACCCAGAGCGCGGCGTCTGGCGCGACGGTCGAGCAGATGGCGTTCACCAGCGGCTGCAACCTGATCCTGAAGACCGCGCCCGGCGAGAAATACCAGACGCCCGCCGGCGAATGGAAAGCCCGCACAGCCGCGGCACCCGAGCGTGATCCGCGCTGCGTCTGAAATCGATATGAGCGCGCGCTAGCGCTTTAGCGTGCGACCGGGTGCGAAAGCGCGATCCCCCGGCTTTTATTCCCCTCGCAAAGGCGTATATTCCCGCCAGCTGTGTGGTCGCGTCAAGGCCACGGATAACCAGAAACGCGAGACGGGCGGCGGCCCGCTCTGCCTCGCAAAGAGAGGCTCGCCATGGTTGCCATCGCCCCCGCCACACCCGCTGAGTCGTTGCTCGAGCCCCCGATCGTCCGCGATATCAGTCGCGCCGATCTGTCCTGGGCACTGCGCGAAGGCTGGTCCGATTTCCTTGAGAAACGCGGCGATATCGTCCTCCTGACCGTCCTCTATCCGGTGCTGATGTTGATCGTCGCCGCTGTGACGCTCGGCGAGGGGCTGTTCCCGCTGCTGCTCCCGCTGATCGCCGGCCTGTCGCTGCTCGGCCCGATCGTCGCGGTCGGCTTTTACGAGCTCGCCCGCCGCCGCGAGGAGGGGCGCG
>JBDTXU010000514.1:0-3475 GCA_040006055.1 Sphingomonas bacterium
GCACCGGCGATCCTGATGACTAGCCATATTTGGCACGGGCGCGAGCCTTGTCGGGAACATAGAATGGCGCCGGTACCTTCCCTGTTGGGCGGAATGGCACCACGCCTGACGTGTATTCGTCGGCCCGGGCGAGCGCCCTTTCGATCATCTCGATGGCGCCGGGACTGTTCTTCTCTTCCTCGCGGATGCGCCATTTGCGCGGCTGGCGGACACGCAGCCATTGCAGCGCCGCGTTGGGATCGGGGGCGAGCTGGTGCTTGTAGGTGGCATAGACCGGATCGGGGTCGCCTGCGTGCTTGAAGACTTTGGTGCGCTCGACGCTGCACCCCACCGCACGGGCGTAGAGCGAGCGCTCGACACGCGCGTCCGCGTGTTCCTTTCCGGCGATCACCGCCTTGGCGAACGCCTCATGGGCATTGCGCCAACGATAGATGGTGCGGACGCACACCTGGAAATGCTCGGCGAGCTCTTCATCGGTGGCGCCCAGACGGCAGAGTTCAGCTGCCTGCTCAGCATATTCGGGTTGGTAGATCATGGAGGCGAAATAGCGCGGGTGCGGCAGGGTTTGAATCAACCTCGCCGCGCCGGGGCGATCGCGGAGCGGTTGTTGGGAATGTCAGGAGGGTTCCGACTTTTTCGCCGAATAGGCAAAAGCATATTACATAAATATATCATATACTTATGCAATAATTCGTGATCGGCCACGGTCTAGTCGCGATTATGTGGGCTTCGATCCTCCCCCGCCAGGGGGAGCTGGCAGGCGCAGCCTGACGGAGGGGGAGGTAGCGCGCCGCTTAATTTGGCAGGGCGTCGCTTACCTCCCCCTCCGTCGCCTTCGGCGCCACCTCCCCCTGGCGGGGGAGGATTGCGAATAGCCACTGTCCCGGCAATCTCGATATCGGGAATCGACGCGTTCTGGACCCGGTTCAGGTGATCATGCCGCTGCGCTTGATCGGGTTCTGCCGCTCCAGCGCGATGCGCTTGGCGATCTCGCGGTTCAGTTCGGTTGGGTTCTCGGCGAAGTCGCGCGGGGTCGTACCGGTGAAATATTTGATTTCGCGGATGACATGCGACTGATCGTAGAAGCCCTCGACCAGCAGTTCATCGAGATCGGGGTCGCCATGCGCCATCGCCACTGCCGCGCGCAGCGCACGGTATTTGCGCGCCAGCTCCTTGGGCGGAGAGCCGAAATAGCGTTTGCAGCCGCGCTGGACCTGCCGCAGCGACAGGCCGGTCAGTTCGACCAGGTCGGCGAGGTCGGGGGCGGTCGCGCCGGCGAGCCATTCGTTCACCCGGGTCACGAACGCCTGATAGGCCGGCTTCTGCCGCATCATCAGCCTGACCAGCATCTCCTCGAAAATCGCGATCCGCGCATCGAAATCCTGGGTGGCGCGCAGCTTCTCGTAAACCTGGACGACGATGTCACCGAAAAGATCCTTCGCGTCGAACAACCGGTTCGCCGCCGCCGAGGCATCCATCGGCACCAAAGCCGCCCAGCCATGCGGCATGAGTCCGACGCCGATCGCTTCGGCCGTGCCCTCGCAACTCAGGTTCGAACAGCCGGTGGTAGGGCCTAGGATATAGATGTCCGGCATCGCCTGTTCGGTACCGTCGACAAAGCGATAGCGGGCGTTGCGGCCATGCAGAATGAAACGGAACTGCGCATAGTCCGCGCGGTCCACCGCCTCGAAGCGATCATCGCTTTGCTGGAAATGGTAGAAAAACGAGAAGTGATCGGCCAGCCCGGCACAGGGCTGACGGAAGTCCAGCTTCAGATTCGACATGTGCTGCGACCCAGTCGATGTTTTCTTATCCCCGCTCGCTACGGGATTTTGCCTCTCATCACAAACATAACAAATGAGACCGGACCGTCGCCATGGACGACGCTGCGCGGTGGAAGAGCTTTCCAGCGGACCTCAGTAGATCGGCACGATCCTGAGCACAGGCTCGGGCCGCGGCGCCCCCGGGTGGAGCGACGGTGTGACCGTCCCCCATTTCAGCCCCTGATCCGTCATCAGGGCGAACCGCGCCTGGGCTTCCTCGCGCACCTTCTTCGAGGTTAAGCGGTAGGACGGTGGCGTTTTGGTGCCCGTGGAGGCAGCGGCATGCGCGTCCGCATAGGAGACGGTGATCGGTGGCCCGGCGCCGATCGCGAATTCGGCAGCGAACTTTTCGGTGGTTGCGGCGACATTGCGCCAGCGCACCCAATAATGGTTGTTGAAATCGAATTTGGTGGCGAGTTCGACCCCGGCGAGCGTGCCCTTTGCCGCGATCGAATCCAGGATCGCCTGGCTCATGTCGAGGTTCAGGCCGCCCTCCTTGCTGGTGAGCGGCACATGGACGATGCGGTCGCGGTGGCCGGGCGCGCGCGCCTGCAGCAGATCGCGCCAGTTCTGCATGGTGCCGATGATCGCGAACAGGAAGCTTGCGACCTCGCTCAAGGCGAAGCGGTTGGCGAAATCCACATAGCGACGCTGCCATGCCCGGTTATTCTCATTGGGCAGATAGACCTGATCGGCGCCGCCATCGCTCGTCTTCGAATAGACGAGATTGATCGCGAAGGTCGGCCAGCGCGGCAGCGGGCCATCGAACAGATGGAGCGGGAAGTTGCTGCTGATGCCGCCATCCGAAAACCAGCAGATGCGAAAGGGCACATCGGCGCCGTCCGCGACGGTGGCGGTGCCGCCGACCGTCAGGGACTCGGCCTGCGCTGGCGGCTGGGCCTCCGCCGTTGCAGCACCGAGCGCGGCCCTGGCGCGTTTCGTGGCGCTGTAATCGGCCTCGTAGAGCGGGATGGCGCTGATCAGGATCGGGAAGCTCAGGCTCATCCGTGCCGCCACGACGACCGGCAGCGCGCCGTCAACCGGCAGGCGGAAATAGGTGCGGCCCTCGACGATGCGCGGCGAGGGATCCGCCTTCACCATCCACTCGACGACGGTTTCGGGAAACAGCCGGTCGAAATCCTCGCGCAGGAACCAGAACTGGCCATTGTCGAAGGGAAGGCTGCGCGGCTCGCTGTGCGAGACGCCGGTGGCGATCATCTGCAGGCTGATCGCGTGCCGGCTTGCCGGCTCATCGGGGTAGCGCTCAGCATCCCACAGATCGCTGAACAACAGCGGCCGCTCCAGCGGAAGGCCACCGAGCGACTGAACGATGCTGTGCAGCCAGTCCGTGAGACCGGGTTGCCGCTTGCCGAACAGGCGCTTTTGCCCGAGCCCGGTGCACAGACCCATGTGATTGCGGCGAATGGCCCGTGCGAGGCGCATCGCGCCGCAGATCGCCGCAGCCGCCAGCGAGCAGAAGATCGCGGGAAGCAGGGCGGAGGCCATCCCCGCGCGCCCGCCGATCCACCAGCCAAGGCCGAGAAGCATGATGAGCGCGATGGCCAGCTCCAGGCCGGCGGTCGCGACGACGCCAAGCGTGACGACCGCGATTTTTCCGAGAAGGCCCCGACCCGCGGTGAGCCGGACCATCA
>JBDTXU010000515.1:0-3435 GCA_040006055.1 Sphingomonas bacterium
GGCCCTGCAGATGCGTCGAAAGCTCGGTGATCTCGACGCCCGCCTCGCGGCAGGTGCCGGTGAGCTCGTCGCAATAATCCTGGCTCTCCGCGGCCAGCTTGAGGTCGATACAGCGGCTGTCCCAGGTCGGAATCTGGATGCCGACATAGCCGGCCTCGGCCATCCAGCGCGCGGCGGAAGGCAGCGTGTCGAACGGCGCGGCATCGCCCATGAACTGCGCGAGAAAAACCGCAGGACCCTTCATGATTCCCCCTTTGATATGAACCTTATTTCGACGTCTCTGCAGTCAGATAAGCGATCAGCGCGGCGCGGCGGGCAGGACTGGAGCTGACGGAGGGCGGCCTCATCAGCGCCGACGCCAACATGGACGTCGCTACGGGTGGCAGCGCGATCAGAGATTTCAACATCCTCTCCGCTCTTGCAACCGTTCGGTTGACATCGTTGACAGCGTTGACACTGTGTAACCGGTTGTCAGCGCGAGGCGCAACCCTGCCTCGCCCGCCCATCGCAAGCTTGAGGAAAAAGCGAATGGATACGAGCACGCAGCCGAGAATCCGGTACGGAATGGTCGGCGGCGGCGAGGGCGCCTTCATCGGCGCGGTGCACCGGATGGCGACCGCACTCGACGGCGATTATGCATTGGTCTGCGGCGCATTCAGCAGCGATGCAGACCGCAACCGGCGGAGCGCCGCCGCGCTGGGGCTCGATCCCGCGCGAGCCTGTTCGACGCTCGATGCCCTGCTCGCCATGGAGACCGCATTGCCTGAAGACCAGCGCATGCAGGTCCTTGTGATCGTCACACCGAACCATCTCCACGCCCCGGCGGCGATCGCCGCGCTCGATGCCGGCTTTCACGTCATGTCCGAAAAGCCGATGGCTTTGGACCTGGCTGAGTCGCTGGCCATCGAGGCGGCGGTGGCGCGCAGCGGCAAGCTCTACGGCCTCACCTTCACCTATAGCGGTTATCCGCTCGTCGAAGAGGCACGCGTGCGGGTGGCACGCGGCGATCTGGGCGCGATCCGACTGGTGCAGGTTGAATATTCGCAAGGCTGGCTGAGTGCGCCAATCGATCGCGACGGCCAGAAACAGGCCGAATGGCGCACCGATCCGACCCGCGCCGGCCTGGGCGGCTGCCTGGGCGATATCGGCACCCACGCCTTCCAGCTGGCCGAGCATGTCTCCGGGCTGGCGGTCGAACAGCTCAGCGCGGATCTGACCACCCATGTTCCCGGCCGCCGCCTCGACGACGATGTTGCGGCATTGCTGCGGTTCGAAGGCGGCGCCCGCGGGGTGCTCAAGGCCAGCCAGATCGCCGCGGGGGACGAAAATGGGCTGCGCCTGCGCATTCATGGCGAGAAAGGCGGCCTCGACTGGTCGCAGATGGAACCCAACACGCTGACCATACGCTGGCTCGACCGCCCGGCCGAGATCGTCCGCGCGGGTGGCCCCGGGCTCGACGCATCGACCATAATGCGGCTGCGCACGCCGGCCGGCCACCCCGAAGGCTATATCGAGGCGTTCGCCAACCTCTATCGCAGCTTCGCCCATGCGGTGCGCGCGGGAGCCACCGTCCCGCCCGCGTACGGCACGGCCAACTGGTTTCCCGGCATCGCCGACGGGTTGCGGACAATGACGTTCGTCGAGGCGATGATCGAGAACAGCGCCGGCGCGACGAAGTGGACTTCGCTCGCTGGCGTTCTGGGTAAGCGCAGAGCTACCGACAGCGCGTGAGACGCTGTGCGAAGACCTTTGATGGTCACGCTTCGAAAAGCGTCTGAATGATCAAGCGAGTGGCGCCATTTGCGTTGCGGGTGCCCGAAACCCTCCGGGCAGCTACGGCCCAAACCGCGCCGATTAGGCTATCCTATCGGTATCGCGCCGCTACCCGCGACACCTACCGCAAAGTTGGCCCTGCCTTCCGAACTGTGTCGCCATAAGTGTCATTCTAATAAAAGTGTATTATATTCAATTTGTTACATGGAAATTATCGGCCCCCTGCCCGTTGGAAAAATGTCAGCGCCCGCCTGACTTCTCCAACGCCCACCCGTGATTCAAACCGCGCACCACATGCCCTAGAACCCCTCATGGCAGACGGCTCAATCCGCCCGCTTCTTTCTCATCGTCGTATCAAGGGCTCACTGGCCCCGCGAAACCTTGCGCAACGCCCGCGCCTGAGCGACAGCGCGGCCATGTCGAACCGATCCGAAGTCTCCCCGCCGGTCGAGGCGCGCGAAGCGGATGCGCCGGCGGTCATCGCCTTGTGGGAAGCCTGCGGCCTCACCCGCCCGTGGAACGATCCCCAGGCAGATTTCGCCCGCGCGCTCGCCGCGCCCGGCTCGACCATCCTGATCCTTCGGGATGAAGACGGCGGGGCGGGGCAGGGCGGTCTGGCTGGCTCGGTCATGGTCGGGTTCGATGGGCATCGCGGCTGGGTCTATTATCTCGCTGTCGCGCCTGAGCACCGGCGCTCCGGGCTGGGGCGCGAGCTGATGGCGGCAGCGGAAGCCTGGCTCCGCGCGCGCGGCGCGCCCAAGATCCAGCTCATGGTCCGCGCGGACAACGAAGCCGCGCTCGGTTTCTACGAGGCTTTGGGGCTTGAGCGGCAACAGGTCGTCACGCTCGGCCGCTTTTTGAAGGATTGAAGAAAATGGCGGTCACGCTGCACGGCATCAAGAATTGCGACACGATGAAAAAGGCCTGGACCTGGCTCGATACCCACGGCGTCGCCTACACCTTCCACGATTACAAAAAGCTCGGCATCGATGAAGCCACGCTGCGGCGCTGGGCGGGTGTCGTCGGCTGGGAGGTTCTGCTCAACCGCGCCGGCACGACCTTCCGCGCTCTGCCCGACAGCGACAAGGCCGATCTCGATGAGGACAAGGCGATCGCACTGATGCTGGCCAACCCGTCGATGATCAAGCGGCCAGTGTTGGAATCCGGCAGCACGCTGCTGGTAGGGTTCAAGCCTGATACCTATCTGGGGGCAGGGCTGGGAAACTGAGGAGCCGATACATGCCGACCGCACGCTGGAACGGAACCGTCATCGCTGAATCCGACGATACCGTCATCGTCGAGGGCAATCATTATTTTCCGCCCGACAGTGTGAACCCGGCGCTGCTCGAGGCCAGCGACAGCCACACCAATTGCCCGTGGAAGGGCGTGGCGAGCTACAAGAGCCTCGTCGTGGACGGCAAGCGCAACCCTGATGCCGTCTGGTTCTACCCCGATCCCAAGCCCGCCGCGGCCGAGATCAAGGATCGCTACGCCTTCTGGAAGGGCGTGACGGTCGAATAGGTTGGGGGGAGGGGCCTCACCCCTCCCACTGGAACACCTCATCGAGCGTCTTGCCGAACACCTGGGCGATCCGGAACGCGGCCTCCAGCGTCGGCGAATATTTCCCCGCCTCGATCGCCGCGATCGTCTGTCGCGTCATGC
>JBDTXU010000516.1:0-3842 GCA_040006055.1 Sphingomonas bacterium
AAGCGCTGGGGCTGATCACGCCCGAGAAGAATGGCTGGTTCAGCCATGCCGAGGCGCAGCTATTCCTCGCCGAGCGCGGCGGGCGAGTGGTCGGCCGGATCTCGGCGCATATCGACACGCTGGCGCTGACCATGCCGGCCGCACAGGGTTTCGGCCCCGGCTGCGGCCAGTTCGGCCTGTTCGATGCCGAGGATGAGAATACCGCCAAGGCGCTGATCAATGCCGCCGAGGGCTGGCTTCGCAACAAGGGCATGACGCGCGTGATTGGGCCGATCAGCATGTCGATCTGGGAAGAGCCGGGCCTGCTGATCCAGGGCTATGACCATTCGCCGACGATCATGATGGGCCATGCCAAGCCCGAATATCGCGGCTGGATCGAGGGCGCGGGCTATACCACAGCCAAGACGCTTTATACCTATGATTTGGATATCACACAGGAATTCCCGCCGATCGTGAAGCGGATCATTGAATCGGGCGAGAAGAATCCCCGCATCCGGATCCGCGAGGTCGACAAATCGAAATTCGATGAGGAGGCCGCGATCATCCTCGCGATCCTCAATGATGCCTGGGCGGACAATTGGGGCTTTGTGCCGCTGACTCCGCCCGAGATCGCCGATGTCGGCGTCAAGCTGAAGCCGATCGTGTTCAACGACCTGATCCGGATCGCCGAGCTCGATGGCAGGCCGGTCGCCTTCATGATCACGCTTCCCGACCTCAACGAGGTGATCAAGCCGCTGAACGGCAATCTCCTCCCGTTCGGCTGGGCCAAATTGCTGCTCTGGTTGCGCAAGCCCAAGGCGCGGACGATGCGGGTGCCGTTGATGGGCGTGCTCAAGGAATTGCAGGCATCACGCATGGCGGGCCAATTGGCCTTCATGATGATCGAATATATCCGACGCGCCGCAATCGCGAAATATGGCTCGACACGCGGCGAGATCGGCTGGGTTCTGGATGATAATCAGGGGATGAATGCCATCGCCAAGACGATCCAGAGCAAGATCAACAAGACCTACGAGATTTACCAGAAGGCGCTTTGAGGCCGAGCGACCTGCGGCGCCGATGCGCCACAGGTCCCCGGCTCATGCGGCTTCACTCACCCAGCGGGTCGAAACCCTGGGCCAGCCATTCCTTGCGGGTGTGGCAGGTTTTCTTCGAAATGTGCGACCCCGTGGGCGTTTCGACCACGCAATATTTTGTCGTACCCCCACCTGCCGACGCGGCCTCGGATTCGGGCTTTTCCGCCTTCGGAGCGCCAGCGGGATCGAGCGTGTCCGCCATGACAGGGCTGGTGGCGGCCATACATAACGCAGCTACGACGCCCATCAGAATCGGCTTTGACATTACTTCCTCCGCAGTGAAGCGAGACAAACTCCTCGGCTCGCCTCTGTGTTACTGCATTAGTCATGCCAAACACATAGACATTGTAATTACAATGACTTAGTGGGTTTTTCTGTTTGGCGGCGCGCTGTGCGAGTGACCGATTTCGGGCAATTTGCGCTAATGTTCGGTACAGCGCACGATGTCGCGCCTCAGAATCGTCGCGATACGCCCACATAGAGCTCGACATCACGCGCGTCGCGATTCAGCCCGGCAACCGCGCCCAAATCGATCTGCAGATTGTCTTTCGCCATCCATCCGAGCGAGGTGGACTCAAACGCCTGCCAGGTCTTCCCCGACGGATCGGCGTCGCGGAGCGCCTGGAACTCGACCGTCATGCTTACCTTTTTGCTGAGCGCCATGCCGAGGCCGATCGTGCCGCTGGCGGCGAAGTGCCGGCCATTGCCGTCCTGATCCACCGCCGTATCGACCTCGGGCGTGAATTGCAGGCTGAAAATGTCGGTGATCGCATAATCCACCGGCGCAACGACGCCCCCGCCCCAGTCGCCCGCACCGAGCGGGCTGCGGCCGATGGGGAGAGTGACGAAGGGCTGGATCGCGGCCGAAAGCCCGCTGCCGTCGGGATGATGAAGATTGACCTTGAAGCCGAGCATCGCGTCGCCGAACGCGCCGGCACTGTCGACAGCGCCGCTGATCTTGTCGCGGGTGCGGACGTGGCCATAGGGCGTCCAGCCGATCTGCGCCTCGACATTATCGGCAACGCCGATCCGCACCAACGTGCCGCCAATCAGAACGGTATCGGTCCGCTGGTTCGAATCCTGTTCAAGGGTCCAGTCGGCAAGGCCAGTCTCCACGGAGACGCGGCCAGGCGCTATCGTACAGGCCGGCGTGTCGAGCCCGGGCCGGGCCGGGCAATAATTGCGCTCCTCGGCACGGGCCGGCGTCGTGGTGATCAGCAGGAGCCCCGCAGCCAGCGCAAACCGCATTCGTGATCCCCTTCCAGGGTGCCCTAGCGCAGCCGAACCCAGGTCGGCGCGTGGTCGCTAGCCTTCTCCCGTCCGCGATAGTCCTTGTCGACCCCGGCATCGGCGAGGCGATCGGCCGCGAGTGGGCTGAGCAGCAGGTGATCGATGCGGAAACCCGCGTCGCGCTGCCAGGCGCCGGCCTGATAATCCCAGAAAGTCCAAACGCCGCCCTTGGGGTGGCGCGTACGCAGCGCGTCGGTCCAGCCCTGCGCGACCAGCGCGCGGTAGCCGGCGCGGCTTTCAGGCTGCATCAGCGCATCATTTGCCATGGCGCGAACCGAGAAGGTGTCGTCGTCATTGGGGATGACATTGTAATCGCCCGCCAGCACCACCTGCTTTTCCTCGGCAAGCAGCGCGCGGGCGCGATCAGCGAGGCGATCGATCCATTTGAGCTTGTAATCGAATTTGGGGCCCGGCTGCGGATTGCCGTTGGGCAGATAGATCGAGGCGATGACCACGCCGTTCACCTCGGCCTCGAGATAGCGGCTATGCTCGTCCTCGGGATCGCCGGCGAGACCGCGGTGGCGCTCGACCGGGTCATTGCCTTTCGCCAGGATGGCGACGCCGTTGAAGCCCTTTTGGCCGTGCCAGGCCGCGCCATAGCCGGCGGCGCGGATATCGGCCTCGGGGAAGGTCTCGTCGCTAGATTTCAGCTCCTGAAGGCACACCACATCAGGTGCCTGTTCGGCGAGATACTCCAGCAGGCGCGGCAGGCGCGCCTTGATGCCGTTGACGTTGTAGCTGACGATTTTCAACGACGTACCGCGATCAAACCGAGAAGCTGGAGCCGCAGCCGCAGCCGGACGCGGCATTGGGATTGGTCACCTTGAACGCCGCGCCGCCCAGATCCTCGACATAATCGACCGCCGAGCCGCGAACGAGATCGAGGCTGATCGAATCGACCACGAGGGTGACGCCGGCATTCTCGGCGACGGTATCGTCAGCCTCGATCGCATCGGCGAACCCGAATTTATACTGAAAGCCGGAGCAGCCGCCGCCATCCACCGAGAGGCGAAGGATCGCCGGCTTGCCCTGCTTGCCGGCAATCGCCGCCACGCGCGCGGCGGCGGAATCGGTGAGCTGGATTTCGGGAGCGGTTACGGTTGCCATTGTGCGGAGATAGGCGGTCCGGGGCTAATCGGCAACGGCCGGTACATCAATCGTCATGCCGGACTTGTTTCGGCATCCGCCGCTCCGCAATATTCTCGATTGAGGAGCGCATGGCACGGTGGCCCCCGGAACAAGTCCGGGGTGACGACCATCAGTTTAGTCGGCAGCAAGTCCACCCACCGCAGCCGGGGTCGCCTTCAGCGCGCGATCCTGCACGGCGAGGAGATAATCGGCGGTCTGGAGGAAGGGCACCGGGTTTACGGCATGGCCGTCGATGCGGACTTCGTAATGAAGGTGCGGGCCGGTCGAGCGGCCGGTCGAGCCCATCAGCGCGATCAGCTGGCCGCGATGGACGCGGGTGAAGGGGGC
>JBDTXU010000517.1:0-19572 GCA_040006055.1 Sphingomonas bacterium
ATGATCCTCGAAAATTACGGTGCCGAGGTCGCGCAGCAGGTGCGGGCGCGGTCGAGCAATGATCTGGTCGAGTCGGAGCAATATCTCGATCTGCTCTCCGGCCGTACCTTCCGCCAGAGTTTGCTGATCTCGAGCGAGCGGATGGCATCGGTCAATCGCGCGCTCGGCCCGGAGAGCATCGCCCCGCTGCACTTCCTGGTCCAGGCGGGGATGCAGGTGGAACGGGAGGGCGATACCTATAAGGTGACGGATGCAGCGGGCCGCACGCTCACCACCAGCTCCGGCGCGGTGGCCGAGGGGATCGGGCGACTCGTCGCGCGTTTCCCGGCATCTTCCAACCTGAACGATTGCGCCGCTGCCATCACCTTCGAGGATGGCGGCGTGGGGCGCGCCACGCTGCTCGACGCCCTCTACCGCATGATGCTGGCCGGCATGATCACCCTTTCATCGGAACCCGTGCGCAGCGGTGCCGCGAGCGACAGCAGGCCAGTGGCGATCGCTATCGCCCGCGCGGATGCGGCCGCCGGTGCCCAGGCCACTACCAACCTGCGTCATGAGCCCATTACACTCGATCCGGCAGCGCGCGCTCTGCTGCCGGTCATGGATGGCAGCCTCGACCATGCCGGGTTGGCCGAGCGGCTGGCCACGGAGGCCCTGGCCGGCCGAATCGGCTTTACGCGCGACAGCCAGGCGGTGGCTGGCGCCGAGGCCATTTGCCAGGTGGTGGAAGAGCATTTGCCGGGGCTGTTGAAGGGCATCGAGAATGCGGGCCTGCTCGGTGATACAACCAATTTGGATTGACAGTTCCGGGTTCGGTCCATAGAGGCTCGGCAAAACAACAGGTTCTCCCGGCTTGATCCGGGTCGCGCAGGCTGGCTCCAAAGTAAACTAAGGGGCTCTCTATATGATGCGCGTTCTGGATTCCGCTCGCCTTTCGTCATCCTCGCAGTCAGTCGCCAAAGCGGCACGACGCAGGAGCCTCTGCTCGCAGGCGAGCCGATTCGCGCTTCGGTCGACTCTCGGAATTTCCGCCGTCGCCGCCGGGGTGACCATGATCGCACCGGGCCAAGCCTGGGCTGATTGCATCGTCGGCGGTATCACCGTCCAGTGCACCGACACGGTCACAACGGACACGACATTCTCGGCCAACCCGCCGCTTGATCGCGAATATAAGGGCATCACCGCCTCGCCGATCCAGATCATCGTCGATCCGGGCAAGACGGTCAGCGGCAATGGCCTTGCGGTTTCCAACGTGGGCACCGGCGGCATCACCGTCACCAATGGCGGCACGATCAGCGTTGACGCCGGCAACACGCCGACCGCTGGCGGTACCGCGGCGCTGACCCTCAAGGCGGCGGGCGGGCCAATCACCTATACTGGTGGCTCCATCATCAATAATGGCAGCGGCAACGCGTTCGATGCGGTCCAGACGGGCGGCGCCGGCTCGGTCGACATCAATGTCGGCGGCAATGTCTCGGCGGCGTCGGGTGAAGGCATCACCGTTCGCGACGTTTCGACCAGCACGGGTATTAATATCGTCACCGGCGGCACTGTCACGGCATTGTCCGGTGGCAAGGACGGCATCGATGCCCAGAGCCAGTCACTGACGGGCAATGTCACGATCGTCGCGAACGGCGATGTGAAGGCTGGCAATGCCGGCATTGTCGGCGCGCTCCTTCCGGCGGCTGCGACCGGCGATGTCAGCGTCACCGCCAATGGTGCGATCGACGCCCGGTTCGGCGTCGACGCCGAGAATTTCGGGGTGGGCGGGACCAGTGTGACCACGGTTGGTCCGGTTACCGCGACCTCGGGCAACGGCATCTTCGCGCGCACCGCCAGCGGCCCCGTGACCGTGGTTGCCGGCGATGTAAGCTCGATCGATGAGACCGCGATCGTGGCGCGCGAGACCAGTGCGGCCGGCGGCGGGACTATCAGCGTGACCGCGGGCAATGTCTCGGGCACCATCGGCATCGAGGCAACCAATGCCGGCAACGGTCCTACCAATGTTACGACGACCGGCACAGTTACCGGTACCGCTGGCGAGGGCATCAAGGCGACCGGCGGCGGCGCTGTCACCATCTCGGTTGCCGATACGGTGACCGGCGCGACGCGCGGCCTGACCGTGGTGGGCGGCTCGGGTGTTGGGGGCAACATCTCGGTCACGGGCACGGGCGGGTTCGTTGGCCTGAACGGCGACGGCGCGAACATCAACAACAAGGGTGCGGGCAACGTCACGGTCAACATCTCGGGCGCGACGACGGCGACCGGTGGTGAGGGCATTGTGGTGCGCGACACCATTGCTGGCGGCGCCGTCTCCGTGACCGCGGGTGCGGTGACCGCGCTCGATTCGGGCAAGGACGGCATCGACGTTCAGACGCAGACGCTGACCGGCGATGTTACCATCGTGGCGAACGGCGACGTGAAGGCCGGCAACGCCGGCCTGGTCGGCGCGATCCTCCAGGGCGCGGCGACCGGCAATGTCGACGTGACCGCCAATGGTGCGATCGATGGCCGGTTCGGCGTGGATGCGGAGAATTTCGGGTCGGGCTCGACCAGTGTGACCACGGTTGGCCCGGTCACCGCGACCACCGGCAACGGCATCTTCGCACGCACCGGCAGCGGCAACGTCACCGTGGTTGCGGGCGATGTAAGCTCGACCGGCGAGACCGCGATCGTGGCACGCGAGACCAAGGCGGCGGGTACCGGGATTATCGATGTGACCGCAGGCAATGTCTCGGGCACGACCGGCATCGAGGCGACCAACGCCGGCACCGGCGCGACCAATGTTACCACGACCGGGACGGTCACCGGCACGCTCGCTGAGGGCATCGAGGTGAACGGCGGCGGCGCCGTCAACGTCTCGGTTGCCGACACCGTGACCGGCGCGACGCGCGGCCTGTCCCTGCTCGGTGGCACGGGCGGTGCGGGCGACATCACCGTGACCGGCACCGGCGGATTCGTCGGCCTGAACGGCGATGCGGCGAACATCTTCAACAAGGGTTCGGGCAAGGTACTCGTCAACATCTCGGGCGCGACGACGGCGACCGGTGGTGAGGGCATTGTGGTGCGCGACACCATTGCTGGCGGCGCCGTCTCCGTGACCGCGGGTGCGGTGACCGCGCTCGATTCGGGCAAGGACGGCATCGACGTTCAGACGCAGACGCTGACCGGCGATGTTACCATCGTGGCGAACGGCGACGTGAAGGCCGGCAACGCCGGCCTGGTCGGCGCGATCCTCCAGGGCGCGGCGACCGGCAATGTCGATGTGACCGCCAATGGTGCGATCGATGGCCGGTTCGGCGTCGATGCCGAGAACTTCGGCTCGGGCTCGACCAGCGTGACCACGGTTGGTCCGGTCACCGCGACCTCCGGCAACGGCATTTTCGCGCGCACCGGCAGCGGCAACGTGACCGTTGTTGCCGGCGATGTCACCTCGATCGACGAGACCGCGATCGTGGCGCGCGAGACCAAGGCGGCGGGCGCCGGGATCATCGACGTGACCGCGGGCAATGTCTCGGGCACGATCGGCATCGAGGCAACCAATGCCGGCACCGGTGCGACCAATGTTACGACGACCGGTACGGTCACCGGCACGTTCGCTGAGGGCATCAAGATCACCGGCAACGACGCAGTGACGGTGGTCGCCGCGAACACGGTGACCGGTGCGACCCGCGGTCTGTCCCTGGTGGGCGGCACTGGCGGCGCTGGCGACATCTCGGTGACGGGCACCGGCGGGTTCTTCGGCGGGACCGGTGATGCGGCGAACATCAAGAACAATGGTTCGGGCAATGTGCTGGTCAACATCTCGGGCGCAAGCGGCTCGACGGCTGGCGAAGGCATCGTCGTTCGCGACACCGCCGCTGGTGGCAACATCAGCGTAACCACCGGCTCGGTCACCGCGCTCGCTGGCGGCAAGGACGGCATCGACGTCCAGGCGCAGTCGCTGACGGGCAATGTCACGATCGTCGCGAACGGCGACATCAAGGCGGGCAATGCCGGCATCGTCGGGGCGATCCTGCAGGCTGCGGCCACCGGCAACGTCGATATCACTGCCAACGGCTCGATCGACGGACGCTTTGGTATCGATGCGGAGAACTTCGGCTCCGGCTCGACCAGTGTGACCACGGTTGGTGCGGTTACCACCAACGACGACACCGGCATCTTTGCGCGCACGGGCGGCGGCAACATCACGGTCACCGCAGGCGACGTCACCGCGATCAACAACACCGCCGTTATCGCACGTCAGACCAAGGCAGCTGGCGCCGGGATCATCGACGTCACTGTCGGCAACGTCACTGGCACGACCGGCATCGAGGCGACCAACTCCGGTACCGGCGCGACCAGCGTTACGGCGAACGGCACGGTCACGGGCACTGCGTTTGAAGGCATCAAAGTAACCGGCAACGACGCGGTGACGGTGGTCGCTGCGAACACGGTGACGGGTGAGACCCGCGGTCTGTCCCTGGTGGGCGGCACTGGCGGCGCTGGCGACATCTCGGTGACGGGCACCGGCGGGTTCTTCGGCGGGACCGGTGATGCGGCGAACATCAAGAACAATGGTTCGGGCAATGTGCTGGTCAACATCTCGGGCGCAAGCGGCTCGACGGCTGGCGAAGGCATCGTCGTTCGCGACACCGCCGCTGGTGGCAACATCAGCGTAACCACCGGCTCGGTCACCGCGCTCGCTGGCGGCAAGGACGGCATCGACGTCCAGGCGCAGTCGCTGACGGGCAATGTCACGATCGTCGCGAACGGCGACATCAAGGCGGGCAATGCCGGCATCGTCGGGGCGATCCTGCAGGCTGCGGCCACCGGCAACGTCGATATCACTGCCAACGGCTCGATCGACGGACGCTTTGGTATCGATGCGGAGAACTTCGGCTCCGGCTCGACCAGTGTGACCACGGTTGGTGCGGTTACCACCAACGACGACACCGGCATCTTTGCGCGCACGGGCGGCGGCAACATCACGGTCACCGCAGGCGACGTCACCGCGATCAACAACACCGCCGTTATCGCACGTCAGACCAAGGCAGCTGGCGCCGGGATCATCGACGTCACTGTCGGCAACGTCACTGGCACGACCGGCATCGAGGCAACCAATGCCGGCACCGGCGCGACCAGCGTTACGGCGAACGGTACCGTCACGGGCACTGCGTTTGAAGGCATCAAGGTCACCGGCAACGATGCGGTGACGGTCGTCGCTGCGAAGACGGTGACCGGCGCAACCACCGGCCTGCTGCTAACCGGCGGTACCGGCGGTGCGGGCGACATCAGCGTGACCGGCACCGGCGGATTTATGGGCGGGACCGGCAACGGCGCGACCATCCAGAATAATGGCTCTGGCAAGGTTACGATGAACATCTCGGGCGCGAGCGGCTCGACCGGCAACCAGGGCATCGAGGTGCTCGATACGGCCGTGGGCGGCGATATCAGCGTCACCACCGGCAGCGTCACCGCGCTGAGCGCTGGCAGCAATGCCATCAGCATCCTGACCCAGTCGCTGACCGCCAATGTAACAATAGTGGCGAACGGCGACGTGAAGGCGGGGAATGCCGGCATTGTCGGCGCGCTCCTCCCGGCGGCGACCGGTAACGTCAACGTGACCGCCAATGGTGCGATCGACGCGCGGTTCGGCATCGACGCCGAGAACTTCGGCACGGGCGACACCAGTGTCACCACGGTCGGCCCGGTCAATGTGACCACCGGCAATGGCATCTTCGCCAAGGCGGTGGGCGGCCATGTCGTCGTGACCGCGGGTGACGTCACCTCGACCGGCAACACCGCGATCATCGCGCAGCAGACCAAGGCTGCCGGTACGGGCGCGGTGATTGTGACTGCGGGCAATGTCTCAGGCACCACGGGCATCGTCGCCCTCAACAGCGGCACCGGCGCGATCGGAATCAACGCTAACGGTACGGTCACCGGCACCGGTGCCGAGGGCATCCTGGCGACCGGCAATGCCGCCGTCAGCGTGGACGTCAGCAATACGGTTACCGGCGCAACGCGCGGTCTCAGCCTGATCGGCGGGACTGGCGGCACCGGCAACATCTCGGTGACCGGCACCGGCGGGTTCGTCGGCGGCACTGGCGATGCGGCGAACATCCTGAACAATGGCGCCGGCACGACCACGGTCAATATCTCGGGCGCGAGCAGCTCGGCCGGCGGCAGCGGCATCTTCGTTCGCGATACGTCGATCGGCGGCAATATCAGCGTGACCACCGGCGCGGTGGCCGCACTGACGGCAGGCAAGAACGCCGTCGATATCATCTCCTCGTCAGCGGCCGGTAATGTCACGGTCGTCACCAATGGCGCTGTACAGGCCGGCAATGCCGGGATCGTTGCGGCGCTTGTCGACGGCGCGGCCACCGGCAATGTGGCTGTAACCGCCAATGCCCCGATCACGGCCCGGTTCGGCGTGGATGCCGAGAACTTCGGTACGGGCTCGACCAGTGTGACCACGGTCGGTCCGGTCGACGCGACAACCGGCAACGGCATCTTCGCGCTGACCAACGGTAGCAATGTCACGGTGAACGCGGGCGCTGTCACCTCGACCGGCAACACCGCGATCTTCGCGCTGCAGACCGCAGTTGCTGGTGCGGGCACTGTCAACGTGACCGCGGGCAATGTCTCCGGCACCACGGGCATCGTCGCCCTCAATAGCGGCACCGGCGCGATCGGAATCACCGCCAACGGCACGGTCGCCGGCACAGGGGCCGAAGGCATCCTGGCGACCGGCAATGCCGCAGTCAGCGTGGCCGTCACCAAGACGGTGACCGGCGCGACGCGCGGCCTGAGCCTGACCGGCGGCACTGGTGGCACCGGCAATATCTCGGTGACGGGCACCGGCGGGTTCGTCGGCGGCACTGGGGATGGAGCGAACATCACCAACAGTGGCGCTGGCACGATCACGGTCAATATCTCGGGCGCGAGCAGCTCCACGGACGGCCATGGCATCGTGATCGGCAACACCGCCATTGGTGGTAATGTCAGCGTCACGACCGGCGCGGTCACCGCGCTGACCGCAACCAAGAGCGGCATCAATGCGCAATCGGCGTCGCTGACCGGCAACCTGACGGTCGTCGCCAACGGTGCCGTCTCTGGTGGCAACAGTGGTATCACCGCGGCGATCGTGCCGGTGACGGCGATCGGTAATGTCAATGTGACCGCGAATGGCGCTGTCAGCGGGCGATACGGCATCGATGCCGAGACCCAGGGCTCCGGCTCGGTCACGGTCAAAACGGTAGGTGCGGTCACCGCGACCACCAGCAACGGCGTCTTCGCGAAGTCGAACGGTGGCAATGTCACGGTGACCACGGGCAGCGTGTCCTCGACCGGTACCTCGGCGATCGTCGCGCAGAACGCGGCCGCCGGAGCCAATACCGGCAAGATCGATGTCACGCTGACCGCCGGCGGCACCGTGACCGCCAATGCGGCGAGTGCATTCGGGATCTGGACCAACAGCGGCCAGTCCTCGGGCACGACAACCATCAATGTGAATGGCAAGATCCAAGCTGCCGCGGCGGGCATTCGCAGCATCTCGACCACCGGCAATATCGTCACCAACATCAGCGCGACCGGTTCGATCGATCCGCTGATCGGCATCGATCAGACGACCGTCTCGGGCGCCATCAGCGTGAACAATGCCGGCCTCGTCCAGGGCGACAATATCGGCGTAAGGCTGACGTCGACTGGCGCTGGTGTGGCGGGGGCGCTCACGGTTGGCCAGGCGAACACCGGCAGGATCAGCAGCATCGTCGGCGTTGATCTTGTCAGCGTCAACGCGACGCTCGCTGTCAGCAATGCGGGACAGATCACCGGGACCGGGACCGCCATAAGGATGACCTCGACCGGTACAGGCGCTGGCATCATCCTCAACTCCGGTACCATCACCGGCGGCACCAACGCGGTGCTCGCGACGCTCAACAACACCAGCTTCACGCTGAATAACGTCGGGATACTGAACGGCGCGCTCAATGTGAGTGGTTCGAACGTCGCAACCACGACGGTGACCAACGCGGGAGGCGCCTCGATGACCTTCGGGTCGGGCTCCTCCAGCGTCTCCGGCAACTTCGTCAATGCCGGTTCGGCCATTGTCGGTGCCGGCGGTTCGGTCCTCTTCGCGGGCAACACCGTCAATTCGAACCGGATCAGCTTCATCGGGGCCGGAACCTTCACCACCAACGGTGCGATGACCAACACCGGGATCATCAACGCGCAGAACAATATCACGAGCAATGTGGTCTCGGTCGGCGGCAATTATACCGGCGGAGGGCAGTTCTTCGCTGATTACAGCACCTCGACGGCCACGGCCGACCGTCTGAACATCACCGGCACTGCCTCTGGCAACACCAATGTCACGATGAACCTCGTCGGCCCCCGCACCTTCGTCGCCGGCGGCTTCCTGCCGGTGGTGACGGTGACGCCGGGCGCAGCCGCCACCGCGTTCACCTCGAACACGGTGTTCCCGACGACTGGGTTCGTCCTCGAGAGCTTCGGGCAGAATCCGAGCAGCAACAAGCAGTTCGGCGTGATCCAGCAGATCAACCCCGAAGCGGCTTTGGTGGGCGGCCTCTCCTATGTCGCCGAGGCGGCCTCCGCGACGCTCGACGATCCGATCAGCCCCTATCTCAGCGAGCGGGCCAATCCGGCCGCGGGCGACAAGCGGTTCAGCCTGTGGATGCGCGGTGCCGGGGGCCATACCCGCCAGACGATCGCCTCGACCATCAGCGGTGGCGGCGTCGTCCTGAACGGTTCGAGCGAAATGCGCACTCAGCATATGGCGATGACCGTCGGTGCCGATCTGGGCCTGCTCAACCTCGGCGGCGGCGGATGGAACGTCCATGTCGGTGTCCTGGGCGGCTGGTATAATGGCCGGGCCGATATTTCGAGCGCTCAGCAAATCCGGGTTGAGACGCCCTTCCTCGGCGGCTATGTCGCCGTCGGCAACGGCGCCTTCCAGATCGATGGCACGCTGCGCGGCGAATGGCGGCATTACAAGGTCGTCCTGCCCGTGCTGTTCGGCGCCGGCGCACCGCAGAAGTTGAATGGCGACGCACTGGCCGGATCGGTCCATGCCTCCTACCGGTTCGGCGGCAAGACTGGCTTTGCCGCGACGCCGTTTGTCGGCTTCAACTATGCCGACAGCAGCATCGATGACCTGCCGATCGACGCGATCAGCGCCTATATGCCGGGCAAGGACAAGACCGAGACGGGCGAAGGCGGCCTTCGCGTCTCCTATCGCGGCGGAACCGATGCGAAGGTGGTGGTCGAACCCTTTGCCAGCGCCTCGTACCTGAAGAATTGGTCGCGCGGCGATAGCGGGGTCTTCAGCTTCGGCACACCGGTGACGAACTTCGCGCTCGCGACAGCGACCTGGGACAATGCGGTCCGCTACTCGGTCGGCGTTACGGCCAAGGCGAACGAGGGCCGCGTCACCGGCTTCCTGGTCGGCAACATCAATGAGGGCTCGGGGCTGCACAGCTTCAGCCTGAATGCCGGGGTGCGCTTCAACTTCTGACGAGGCGCGATGCGCCAGAGGAAAGCGGTGGGTGATCGGGTGCGATCATCCGCCGTTTTTTTTTCGTTTAGGGGTTCGGGCGATCTGGAAGGGACCGTGATACCGGGATGAAACCCGGCGCGGCGCGTTGCGCCCATTAGAGTCGGGTTCGACCAGCTTTACCCGTCATGCCGGACTTGTTCCGGCGTTCGAGCTTTGGCTTTCCCCCGGAAAGCCAAGATTGTGTCCGGGGGACACAATCTCGCTCGAACGCATGTTTCCCCAAGCGCTTCAACCGTTGCGTACGCGGAACCATGGACCCCGGAACAAGTCCGGGGTGACGGTTGATTTAACCTGATCGGACTCGACTCTAGTTCAGGCCGCCTCTTCCGGACGGTGCCGCGATTCAACCGCATCGCTGGATCGGCCATAGATCAGGCATGGACCGAACTGGCCTTTCCTATCGTCTCGTCTGCGATGCTGTGCAGGGCGCTGCGGGAAGTGCCTGTGCGGCGCAATTTCCCTGTTATTCCCTGTTAATTCCCTGTTCCGGGCCGGGTAGAGCGATGGGGAATTCCATAAATAACTGTAAAGATTATCAAATTATGGAAACCCACATGAGGGTGGCATCGAAAAAAAAAGAAAATTCCCTGTTAATTGCAGCGGAACAGGGAATTCAGCGCCGCGACGACGCGCGAGCGAGCTGCAGCGCAAAATTGGCTTGCATTGGGGCGATGATCGAGCGGATGACTCGCACGGCAGGCTCGTGGCTATGGCGCCACTTCCAAAATTGGGAGTGCAGGTTGAACGGGCGCGTGCACGATACGCTTTGCAAGCCGGTGACGATCGTTATGGTACCGGCATGAGCGCCGCCGCCACCGCACCGCATTCGATGTCCTCCCATCGCCGCGTATTGCTCGCGAGCCTGGTCGGCACGGGAATCGAATTCTACGATTTCTATATCTATGCAACCGCCGCCTCATTGGTGTTCGGTGCCTTGTTCTTCCCGAGCGTATCGCCCGCCGCGCAACAGATGCTTGCCTTCGCGACGCTGGGCGTGGCGTTTATCGCCCGGCCGGTGGGCTCGCTGGTGTTCGGCCATTTCGGCGATCGGATCGGGCGCAAATCCACGCTCGTCGCCTCGCTGCTGACGATGGGTGTCTCGACCACTTTGGTCGCCTTCCTGCCGAGCTACGCAAGCGCTGGTTGGGTCGCACCCTTTGCGCTCTGCGTGTTGCGGTTCGGCCAGGGTTTCGGGCTGGGCGGCGAATGGGGCGGGGCGGCGCTGCTTGCGGTCGAGAATGCACCGCCGGGCTGGCGCGCGCGCTATGGGATGTTCCCGCAACTGGGCGCGCCGGCGGGGTTCATCGCCGCCAACGGGCTGTTTCTGCTGCTCGGTATGTGGCTGACGCCCGACCAGTTCCGCGACTGGGGCTGGCGCATTCCCTTCGTGCTCAGCGCCTTGCTGGTCGGGGTTGGGCTGTGGATCCGGCTGAAGCTCTGCGAGACGCCTGAGTTCGCGGCATCGCTGTTCGAAGCGCCGCCGCCGCGCGTGCCGCTGGTGGAGCTGCTGCGGTTGCATCCGGGCGCGCTGCTGGTCGGGACATTGGGTGCGGTCGCGTGCTTCGCGCTCTATTACATCACCACCGCCTTTGCGCTCGGCTACGGCACCAAGACGCTCCATTATGGCATGCAGCAATTCCTCGGCGTGCAGCTGGGCGCGATCCTGTTCATGGCCGCCGGGATCATCGGCTCGGCCTGGCTGGCGGACCGGCATTGGGATGAACGCCGCGTGCTGATGGGCGGCTGCGTCGCGACGATCGGCGCCGGCTTTCTGATGGGGCCGCTGATGGGCAGCGGCTCGCTGATGCTGGTGTTCGTCTTTCTGTCGCTGTCGCTGTTCCTGATGGGCTTCGTCTACGGCCCGCTTGGCGCGTGGCTGCCCAGCCTGTTCCCGCCACGGGTGCGCTATACCGGCGTGTCGATGGCGTTCAACGTCGCCGGCGTGCTCGGCGGCGGCCTGACCCCAATGATCGCACAGTGGCTGGCGACGCGGGGTGGGCTGGCACCGGTTGGGCTTTACGCAAGCGCGGCTGCGCTGGTGAGTCTGGTGGCGTTGCTTGCGGCGGGACGGCATTCCCCTCCCGCTGGCGGGAGGGGAGTTAAGAGCGCCGCAGCAGCGTGATCTTGCCCTTGCCGTGGACGCGCTCGACCTCAGCGGTGAAGCCGTCAACCTCGACCGTCTCATTCTTGGCGGTTTCGATGCTGATCCAGGTCGCCGCGTCGGCCCAGCCGAGCCGGCCGAGCTTGTCGAGCGCGACCGCGCCTGCGCCGGTGCCGTAGGGCGGGTCCATCAGGATCAGGTCATAGGGCTTGGTCGCCGGGGGCAGCGCGAGCACGGACTGTGCGCGGACATCGGCTTTCGCGCCGAGCTTCGCGATATTGGCCTTGAGCGCGTCGACCGCGGCGCGATCCTGCTCGACAAAGACGCAGCTTGCCGCGCCGCGCGAAAGCGCCTCGAGGCCAAGCGCGCCCGAACCCGCGAACAGGTCAGCGACCGCGAGCTCTTCGAAGCTGCCGAGACGGCTCGCCAGCATCGAGAACAGCGCCTCGCGCATCCGGTCTGCGGTGGGGCGGGTGGCGTCGCCCTTGGGCGCAACGATGGGTCGGCCACGCCATTGGCCGGCAATAATGCGCATGATCTATTTCCGCGTACGAGGCTTGGGTTTGGGCTTGGCCCAGCCTGCGCGAGAGGCTGGTTTTCCGCTGCCACCGGCAGGCGGGCGCGGATCGCCGCCGCTTTCGGTGCGCGGCGGGCGCGGCTTCCTGGCGCGGACGTTGCGGCCGAGCTCCGGATTGAAGACACGCTCGGGACGCTTCGCCGTCCCGTCGTCCGGACGGGCGTCGCGCTTCGGCTTTGCGTCGTAGAAGCGCTTGGGTTTTGCCCCGGCGGGCGCCGGGCTGGCGGCGCGTTCTTCGGCGGGGCGGCTGTCGCGCGGTGACCAGCCGGCGCGCTTTGCATCGCCACCGGGTGCGCGGCGCGCCGGGCGGACATCAGTGAAGGCGGCGCGGTCAGCGCGTGCGGCATCCTCGCGGGTGATGCGTGCTGGGCGTCTCGCTGCGGCGGGGGGGCGAGCATCTCCGACCGGGGTCGGGCGGGCCGGCCTGCTCGGCGGTGGCGTCATGGTGATGCCGCGCGGTTGCTTCAGCCGGTCGCCGGGAACCGCGGACGGCGCAGGCGCGCGCCGCTTCAGTTCGGGCGGGAGCTGCTCGGGCGGCGGGTTTTTCGTGGGATTCTTGCGGAAGGCGACCAGATCATGCTCGCGAACCTCGCCGATCTCGCCCGGCGGCAGATCGCCGAGCACGAACGGGCCGTAGCGGGTGCGGATCAGGCGCGAGACGCGCAGGCCGAGATATTCGAGGACGCGGCGGACTTCGCGGTTCTTGCCCTCGGTCAGGATCATCTCGATCCAGACATTGGCGCCGGTGCGGCGTTCGAGATTGGCGTTGATCGAGCCGTAGCGCACGCCCTCGATCTCGACGCCGTGGATCAGGTCCTCGAGCTGGGCCTGGGTGACGGGGCCATAAGCGCGGGCGCGATAGGCGCGCTCGACCCCGGTCGCGGGGAGCTCCAGCTGGCGCTTGAGCTCGCCATCGGTGGTGAGCAGCAACAGGCCTTCGGTATTGAGATCGAGCCGCCCGACCGGCACGACGCGGGGTAGGTCACCCGGCAGCTTGTCATAGATGGTCGGCCGCCCGCCTGGATCGCGCTCGGTGACGAGCAGGCCGCTCGGCTTGTGGTACAGGAACAGCCGCGCCGGCGCCGCGGCCTCGACCGGGTTGCCGTCGACCGTGATGCCCTTGAGCGAGGTGAGCACCGTCGCCGGCGTGTCGATGACGGTGCCGTTGAGCGCTACGCGCCCCTCGGCGATCATGCGCTCGATCTCGCGGCGCGAGGCCACGCCGGCGCGGGCGAGCAGCTTGGCGATACGCTGCTGTTCTTTGGATGGGCGAAAAATGGACACGCGGTGCTGATACCGTTTTTCTGCATCAGCACATGAAAAAAATGTTGCGACGGATCACGCTGGTGCGCGTTAAGGGACGGATGCGTAACAAGGCGGGTGGATCGATGCTCCCCACGCCCAATAAAAAAGGCACGGAACGGCACTATGTTGTTCGGCAAGAAGAAAAGACGGATTTCACGGCTGCTGATCGTCGAGGACGAGCCGCTCGTCGCGTTCGATACCGAGCATTTCCTGCGGGAGTGCGAGTTCGAGATCGTCGCGACGGTTGACCGGGTCGCCGATGCGGTGACCGTAATTCACGGCGATAACGAGATCGACCTGATCCTGGTCGATATCAGCCTGGCCGACGGCAGCGGGCTGGAGGTGGCCCATGCGGCGCACCAGGTCTCGATTCCGGTGCTGTTCGTGACGGGCTCCTGCCCGGACGGGGCGCGGGACGTAGCGGTCGGGTGCCTGGCGAAACCCTATGCCCAGCGCGACCTGCTCGCGACGATCCAGGTGATCGAAGCGGTGCTCGAGGGGAAGAAGCCGAGGCGGTTGCCGGGCGGGTTCAGCTTGTTCGAGAAGGCGGCGTAACTTTCCCTCTCCCATTTGGGGAGAGGGAAGGAGGAGCGAAGCGACGGGAGGGTGAGGGGCTGTGTCTCGAGCCTCATCCCCCTCATCCAACTCCGACTAGGCGCTAAAGCGCCAAGTCTCCATATCCTTCTCCCCCGAGGGGAGAAAGGGTTAGAGCCTCACTTCCACGGCATCATGGAAAATGCTGATCCCCGTCTCCAGCGTGCCCAGCGTCACTCGCTCGACCGCACCCGAACTCAGCCCAATCTGCCCAAGCGCCGCCGCGCGGAAATCCTCGCCCGCGAAGACGCCGCCATCGAGCAGGTTCCAGCTCTTCTCCCAATGCGCGAGTGCTTTGTCCGTGGTGGGAGCCTCGGGGATCAGCATGAAATCCTCGACCAGCACGCGGCCCTCGGATTGCGGCATCAGTACCATCAAATTCATATAATCCGGGCTGACGATCAGCACCGTGCCGGGGAAGAGCTGATAGGTGTAGGTAATCGCCGAGCGGAGCGTCGGCCAATCTTCCGCCTCGCACGCCGCCAGCGTCGCCTCGCGGCCGACGGCGGAGCGCTGGTGCGGGCCGATATGGTCGCCGGTCGAGACGCCGTCCTTGAAGAAGGGGCCGATCGTCGCGGCATGGAGGCGCTGGACGTGATAGCTCTCCAGGAAGGCGTCCATGATCAGCTTCCAGTTCGCGGCGACATCATGGGTGCGCCGCCGGAAGAGATGCTGGCCGGCCATATCAAAGGCATCGAAATCATGGCCGAGCGCCTCGGCCTCGCTGAAATCTGCGCCTTCATCGAACGCGAACCAGATGAGACCGCCGGCCTCGCGCGTGGGCAGGCGTTTGAGGTTATACTCATGCCGGTCGAGATGCGGGAAGCTGTCGGCGCGCGGCAGGCCGGCGAGCGCGCCATCGAGCGTGTAGCTCCAGGCATGATAGGGGCAGATCAACCGCGATGCGCAGACCGGCTCGCTGCCCTCGACAAGGCGGGTACCACGATGCTGGCAGACATTGAGGAAGACCTGGGCGCGACCGTCCTTGTCGCGGGCGATCAGCAGCGGCTTGCCGAAACCGTCATGCGGCACGGCCATATTGGGTTTGGGCAACAGCGCGGATGGCGCGATGACTAGGGGCACATGGGCGAAGATCCGTGCCTGCTCGGCCATGTGGCGTTCCGGCGACGTGTAGGCGGCGGCATCGACATAAGTGATGCCGGCCTTGGTCCACGTGCCGCCGGCCGCGAGCTGTGCGGCGAGCGCGAGTTGGCCCGGCGTCGGCACGCTAATCTTCGCAGGCGCGTTCATCTCGCTTCCTCTCGCGATTTTTGACGCTAGTGTCTGCCTCATATGAGCGTGGAGCAAGAGCGGATGAATGAGGCAACAGAACGCGCGCGCGGGAGTTGGCTGGACGGACTCCAGCCCTATGTTGAAAAGGCGCCGCTCGCCTCGTTCTTCCTCGGGATATCCTCGGGCTTTCCCTATGCGATGATCGGCGCGACGCTGACCTCGCGCCTCGCGCAGGACGGCATCGACAAGAAGACGATCACTGCCTTCACCTTGGGCTTCCTGGTCTATAATCTGAAACCCCTTTGGGCCTGGGCGGTTGACGGAGTCCGCATTCCAATTCTCGGCCGGCTGGGGCAGCGCGTGTCGTGGCTGTTGCTGGCCGGTTTCATGGTCATGGCGGCGGTTGCAAATCTGGCTCTGGTCGATCCGGCGTCGAATATCGGCGCAACCGTCACGGCGGCGATCCTCGTGGGGTTCGCGGGGGCCACCTTCGATATTGTGATCGACGCCTATCGCATCGAGCAGCTGAAACCTTATCAGCTCGGCGTCGGCTCCGGCATGACGCAATATGGCTGGCGCATCGGATCGGTTGCGGCGGGATCGCTCGCGCTGATCCTCGCCGCGCGGATCGGCTGGACGGGCGCCTATCTGGCGTGTGCGGCATTCGCGCTGCCCGCGATGCTGACGGGCTTGGTCTTGGGCGAGCCGGAGCGGCACCGCGAGCCGATGTTGCGGCGTGGCATGAACGAGGTATTGGCATCTATCGTCGGGCCGTTCGTCGAGTTCTTCCAGCGCGAAGGCGCCTTTATCGTCCTGATCTTCATCCTGATTCACAAGATAGGCGATACCCTAGGGCAGATCGTCTTGCGGCTGCTGTTGAACGATCTTGGGTTCAGCAATGACGAAATCGCGATCTACGATGTCGGCGTTGGCTTCTGGGCCTATCTGATCGGCATCTTCGTTGGCGGCGCGCTTTACGCTCGCCTGGGCATGAAGCGTTCTGTGCTTCTCAGCCTGATCCTGATGGCCGTGTCCAATGCAAGCTTTGCATTCCTTGCGGGGGCTGGCCACAGCAATTGGGGGCTGGCGGGTGCGATCGGCTTCGAGAATATCGCCAGCGGCATTGGTGGGGTTACCGTGATTGCCTATTTCGCTGCGCTCTGCGACCTGCGTTTCACCGCCGCGCAATATGCCCTGATCTCGGCGGGCGCGAGCGTGATCGGGCGATTGCTGACGGCGACCACCGCTGGAGCGCTGGTCGAGCGCTTTGGCTACGTCAATTTCTACTGGCTCACGACGATCGTGGCGCTGCCGGGTGTCCTGCTGTTCTGGTGGATGATCCGTTCCGGCCTGGTCGATCGCTCGATTGGGAGCGCGGGAGGTGTTGCCGAGGAAACACCCGCGCCATGAGCGGTGTTTTCGCCCTTATCATTATCGTGCGGATTATCTGGTGGGTGGTCAGGTCGCAATCAGCTGGGCCGACCGTCCAGATGGAAGCGGCCGCGATCGAAGAATCCCGCCTTCCTGCAAGGCCGCAGCTGGGCGGCTATGGTATCGCCGCGCCTGAGGAGCCCGACGCCCGATGATTCCCTATTTTCTATTGCTCGCGGTCGAAGTGATGCTGATCATCGATGTGATCCGCAATGGCCGCAATCAGATGTGGATCTATGCGCTGATGTTCCTGCCGGGGCCTGCCACGATCGCCTATCTGGTGCTGGAGGTATATCCGCGATTCCAAGGCAACCGCCATGTCCGCACTGCGCGCGCCAAAGCGGTCCACGCGCTCGACCCGGAGCGGGAGGTGCGGGCGGCGCGCGATGCGCTCGACCTGGCGGATACCGCCGCCAACCGGATCAGGCTTGCCAATGCCATGACAGCGCTTGGTCGGCATGCCGAGGCGCTGCCGTTGCTGCGCGAGGCGGTCGAGCGCGGGCCGCTCGATATGCGCACCGGCGAGAAGCTGGCGCGGGCCGAATATGAGACAGGAGATGCGGCCGGTGCGCTGGCGACGCTCGACGCCAATCCGCCGCCAAGCGCGCAGAGCGACCGCGATCGCCAGATCTTGTTGCGCGCGAAAATCCTCGAGGCACTCGGGCGCAAGGAAGAGGCGCTCGCACTCTATGCCGATCTCGTCACGCGGCTGCCGGGCGAGGAAGGCCGTTGCCGATACGCCGCGCTGTTGCTCGATCAGGGCTGGGACAAGAAGGCGCTGGCGGTGCTTGAAGAGGTTGAGTCGCGGATGAAGCGGCTCGACCGGCAACAGCGCGCGGCCGAGGCCGATATGTATCGCTGGGCGATGGACAAGTTGCGGGAGCTCCGGGCTAACCAGAGATAGGCCGGCCCGCATCGGCGAAGGCTGCGGCGAGCAGGGTCGCGGTGGCGAGCACGCCATCGACGCGGCGGACACCAAGCAAGTCGGCGAGCAACAGACGTGCCGTTTCCGGCGTGGTTTCTGCCCGGGCGAGGATTGTGAGCAGCGCTGACTCGGCCGTGGTCATCCGCGCGCAGCAGCAGGGAGCGATCGCGACGGTGCCGGTCGCGCTCGTCGCGATATCCGCCATCATCGCGCGCATCAGCACCAGCGGGCGGCGGAACCCTTCGCCAAAGCCGTTGACCATGGCGTGTGCCGCATGCGCGTCCGAGAGGCCATGCGCGCCTATCCGGCGGATTGCGAACAAAGCGAGGCGGAGGTTGGGGCAGGCCGGCACCGTGTGCGGCAACATCAGGCCGGGGTTGGGATTGGCGGGGGCGATGGTCATGTTCGGCGACTCCTTCGGCTCGATCGCCAAGGTCGTCGGATCGTTATTGCAAGTCAATAGCAATAAGGAATCACATCGGCGGTTCGCCGTTGGCGGCGAGCACCTCGCCGGCGAGATAGAGTGAGCCGAGGATAAGGACGACCGGCGGCGCCGCCGGCAGTGCATAGTCGCCGATCGATGCCAGTGCCGCAGCTGGGTCAGTCGCCGTGCCGGCGCTCATGCCGAGGCCGCTCGCGATTGCTGCGAGGGCATCGGGCGCGTGATGTTCGTGGTTTGGGACCGGGACTGCCTGCAGCGTGGTCACGAGGCCCGCAAACGGCGCCAGAAGGCCGGCGGGATCCTTATTGGCCAGCATCCCGAGGATGATATGGACCGGGCGCCCGTTCGCCTCAGCGCGCAGGGCTGCGCTGACCACAGCACCCGCCGCTGGGTTATGGCCGCCATCGAGCCACAAGGCGCTCCCTTCAGGCAGCAGATCAGTGAGCGGGCCGTGGCCGAGACGCTGCATTCGCGCGGGCCAGGTCGTCGTCTCGGCCGCAGCGCGATAAGCCTCGGGTGGGATCGGCAAAAGGCTCTGATGGCGCAGCATCGCGACGGCCAGTGCGAGATTCTCCGGCTGGTGCGGGCCGGCCATGCGCGGCAGCGGCGTCTCGATCCGGTCGGCGGCATCCTTGTAGGTCAGCCGGTTGAGGTCGGTGGAGAACAGCCAATGCCCGCCGGCTGAGGAGACCGGGGCGCCCGATGCCCGCGCGACCGCTGCGACACGCTGCATGACCTTCTCGGGATAGCGCATCGTGACCAGCGGGATGCCCGGCTTGGCGATGCCGGCTTTCTCGCCGGCGATCTCCTCGGCCGTGTCGCCGAGGAAGAATTGATGGTCGACGCCGAGCTGGGCGATGCCGGTGACGAGCGGGCGTGCGATGACATTGGTCGCATCGAGCCTGCCGCCCAGGCCGACCTCGATAATGCAGGCATCGGCTGGCGTTCGGCTGAACGCGAGGAAAGCGCAGGCCGTGGTTACCTCGAAGAAGCTGGCGCCGATGCCGTCGGCCTGGTCGAGGACTTCCTCGAGAAGGGCGGCGAGCGCGTCGTCCTCAATGAGCTCGCCCGCGATGCGGATTCGCTCGTTGAAGCGGACCAGATGCGGGCTGGTATAGACATGGGCGACGAGCCCCGCCGCCTCGATCGCCGAGCGCAGGAACGCGCAGGTCGAGCCCTTGCCGTTGGTGCCGGCGACATGGAGCACTGGCGGCAGGTTTTCGTGCGGGTTGCCGATCCGATCGAGCAGCGCGGTGATACGCTCCAGGCCGAGGATATCGGCGCCGGGGGAGAGGGACCATAGGCGATCGAGCTGGTGCTGGACGGCTGGGGAGGTTGAGGTTGCGAAGTCCATTCAATCCCCCTCCCGCTTGCGGGAGGGGCTAGGGGAGGGCGTGTAATT
>JBDTXU010000518.1:0-2366 GCA_040006055.1 Sphingomonas bacterium
GACCATTTCTTCGCGGGCGAGGCCGATATCGACTTTCCCGAATTCTGCGAAAACTATCTTCGCCGCGGCGTGCGGGCCGAGGCACGGGTGATCCACACCGAGCCGATCCGCGACATGCGAACTGTGTTCGCGCCCGACTATTCGGATTTCTTCGCCACGCTGCGCCCGCTACAGGCTGCCGGCCTCCTGCCCCAATGGCTGCCGCGCCATCTGATGATGGAGACGTCGCGCGGCTGCTGGTGGGGCGCCAAGAACCACTGTACCTTTTGCGGGCTGAACGGCGAGGGCATGGCGTTTCGCGAAAAGCCGGTCGAGACGGTGATCGACGAGCTCGCCGCGCTAGAGCCTTGGGGCGTGGGCCAGGTCTTCATGACCGACAATATCATGCCGATGCGCTATCTCCGCGAGCTGTGGCCCGAACTCGCCCAGCGCGGCCCGCGCATGAAGATGTTCTACGAGGTCAAGGCGAACCTGACCGAGGCGCAGCTCGACACCATGGCGATGGGCGGCATCGTCTCCATCCAGCCGGGCATCGAATCGCTGTCGAGCGCGGTGCTCAAGCTGATGCGCAAGGGCGTGTCGGCGCACCAGAATATCGCTTTGCTACGGCACTGCCGCGGGATCGGGATACGGGTGTATTGGGGCATGATCTACGGCTTCCCGGGCGAGGAGGCCGAGCATTATGAAGCGATGATCGGCCTGATCCCGAAGCTTGAGCATCTCCACGGCCCGACCGGACGCAACGCAATCCTGATCGACCGGTACAGCCCCTATTATAATGATCCGATCGGCCTGGGCATCGGCGAGATCGCGCCGTTTCCGGGCTATCGCCAGCTCTATCCGCCCGATGTCGGCGCGGACGAAGTCGGCTATCATTTCAGCGGCTCCTACACCACGCCGCTGCTGAGCGATCCCGACCTGATCGGGCGGCTCCATGCCGTGATGGACGCCTGGAAACAGGCCTGGCGGCAGGAAAAGCTGCCCGCGCTCGAACTGTTCGACCTCGGTGCTACCAAAGCCGTGCTCGACACCCGCGCGCTGGCGCGCGCGCCGCTGACGCCGTTGACGACCGGGCAGGTGGCGCTCTTGCTGGAGCTTGAAAAGCCAATGCCCCGCCGATCGATCGCCCCCGAAAAGCTGGCCGATGCGGATTGGCTGATCGCGCGGGATTTCGTCATCGATTACGAGGGCATGCTGATGAGCATCGTCGTCCGCGCGCGGCACGAGGTGACGGCGCAATCCTTATTGCGAAAAGTCGGCGCGCTCGAGGAGGCAGCGTAGAGGCGGCCTCAGGATTCCAACACGCCGCGCAGCAGCGCCTCGACCTGGGCGAGCGCGGCAAAGTCATGGGGATAGTGGAGGCGGTAGCCTGGCGCTGCCTTCACCGCGGCGTTTAATCGCGCAAAGCCCTGTACCCGGTCGGGCCGCGCCGGATCGCCCGGGTCGAACTGCACCAGCATATGCGCTGCCGCTACCAGCGCCTCGGCCTCGCCCATGGGTTCGAGCACCGGGGCGGCCTCGCCCTCGCGTTTGAGAAAGACGAGCGCGCGGAGCGGCATCGGCGCCAGGGCCGGCTCGCCCTCCGGCACGAAATGGGTCTTCCCGTCATAGGCCGGCATCGGACGGCAGTGCTCGATCGGAAGGCCAATCCCCTCACGCGACGCCGGCCAGACGCAGACCCCCTGCGCTGCGGGCGCAAGCAGGGGCTCCTCTCGTCCCCACAGGATGGAGATATCGTCGCTCAGGATCTGCCAGCCGGCATGGCCCAGCGAAGCGGTCATGGTGGATTTCCCCGCCCCGGACATGCCCAGAAGGAGAACGCCGCCCTCCGGCCGCGCCAGCGCCGCGGCATGGATCGCGCTCGCCCCGAACAGTGTCGCCACGCGGGGCAGCACGCGCCGGATCAGGACATCGACACAGGCGTCGAAAGGCGCGCCAGGGGCTGAGATGCACCGCAACGTGCGCCGCTCCCTGCTGATCAGGAACGCCCCGTCCAGCGACGAGGTCATCAGCCACTCATCGCCGCAGGTGCCGACGATCAGCCCGTAACGGCCCGGCCAGCGATAGGAAATCTGGTCGTGAACGGGCGGTTCCCCGGTTTCGAAGGAGAGCGCGACTTCGGCCCATGCCTCGGGATGAGATGGCCGCAATTGATCGACCCGCACGTCGGAATGCAGCCGGAGCCCCCCGAAGCTGTAGATCGCCGTCGAACTCATTCCCACCTTTCCTCATACACCGGCCAAGCAATTGCCAGGTCAGTGAACCATGCTAATGCCGAAACGCTGTCAGGCCGGACTGGAGACGAAATTGGGTGCCATTGCCGGCGCGGTCCATGTCGATGGCCGCGACATGACCGAGGCACTGCT
>JBDTXU010000519.1:0-2155 GCA_040006055.1 Sphingomonas bacterium
TTGCGATCCCTGCTCCCAGGTCAAGAATCTGAAATTGGTGCGGTATGAAGCCGTTTGTGTTTGTGAAACGCTGGGGACCACTGACCCAGCTCGCCGTGACGTCCAGGCGAGTGTCGGCAGAAAAACGTGACCACTCCGCCGGCACCCGGTCTACCGGGAAGTCGACGATCACGATCTTGCCATCGGGAGAGAGGGCAAGTGGATTGCGATCCTCACTCAATCGGATCGCTCCTGTCACCGCAACACGGCTCGGCCGCCCGCCAGACCATCGCCAGAGATCGACCCATTGCGATGGGTCAGGATTGTCATCGGGGAAGAGTAAGTCCTGCAGCGCCTTCCCGGTGCCCAATTTCGCGATCGCCAGTCCGCCACCGGGGTCTTGAGTGTTCCCGTCGATCGGCGAAGCCGCAGATGCGGTATACACGATAGTGGATGCCGCGACGTCGAAGGAGCGGACATTCTGAGCCGGAAGCGATACCATTTGCTTCCCTCCCGACAGAGCGACCCGCCACAGAGCCGAACTGCCCTTCCCCTCAGTCACGAGGACTGCCACGCTGCGTGAATCCTGCGACCATTTGAGGGAGATCACCACCGGGCCATTTGCGCTGGCAAAGGTTGCCAGCCGAATAGGCGAAGGAACTGTGCTTGCCTTCTCCGCAGATAGCTCCAGGTCAGCCTTCTTCCAGAGCAGTATGTCGGCCTGGAGCATCTTACGATCAGGCGTGGCTTGTTCTTGTATTACAATCAAAAACTTGCCGTCGGGCGAGATGCTTACCTGGGCGCCAGCACGGTCAACATCCCCAAACGTCGCAACCGCTACAATCTCATCAACGGTCATGCCTCGCGTAGCAAGGGCCGGCGATGCAAGGGCGAGAAATAGAAGAAATAGAGCGCGCCGAACGAAGGTACGCATACGGGCTCCAATTCCTCACGACTGCGCTGTTCTCGTGATGAACCAGGCCGCTGGCAATAGGCTTATCGAAGGCCGCGCAAGCGAGCGGCTCCGACGAACTTCAGGGCCTCAGCGCGGCATCGTCCGCGTCGCTGAGATCGTCGTCGTCGATATCGTCGTCGTCCAGATCGTCCTGAAGCGCATCTTCGCTGAGATCGTCCTCGTCTTCGGCGGCGTCGTCGTCCTCCTGGCCGAGATCATCGCTGTCCATCTCGATATCGTCATCGTCATCATCGTCACCGATGTCGGGGGTCAGATCAGTGAGGATCGTGCCGTCGGTCGGACCGTCGCGCGTCACTTCCAGAATTTCAGCGCGCTGGCTCTCGTCATAGCCCTCTTCGTCGTAACCGTCGTCGCCGGTGCCTTCGCCGGGCACCTGATAGCCGCCCATGGTCATGCTACGCCTCCAAATAAGAGCTGATCGCGATATCACATTGGCGAACGGCGGGCGAGGTGAAGGGTTCCGTCGCCCTGCGACGAAAGGGGCGACGAAAGGGGCGACGAAAGGGAGTGGGACGCGTCAGGCCGGCCGGAACAGCCGGCCGCGTTCAGTGACCGCGACGATCGCCAGCGTGACGATCCCGCAGCACAGGAACCCCAAATGCAGCGGCACCGTCGTGCCGGCAAAGGACTGGCCGATCAGCATGCCAATCAGCGCGCCGAGCGTGATGCTGCAAAAACCCTGCACGCTCGAGGCGGTGCCGGCGATCTTGCCCATGTCCTGCATTGCCATCGCCGAGAAATTGGCGGTGGCGAGCCCAAGGCACCCCATCGTCAGCGCCTGGAGGATAACGAACATGATCAGGCTTTCGCCGCCCAGTCGCTGGGTTACCAGATTGATTGCCGACAGCGCGATCAGGATGACGACTGCGCTATGCGACAAAAGCCGCGACCCCAGCCGCATCACCACGCGCGAGTTGAGCAAATTCGCCGCCGCCATCATCCCGGACGTCGCCGCGAACACCAGGTTGAGCTGTTCGGGCGCGTGGAACACCGTGGTGACGACCTGCTGCACTGAGATGATGTACCCGAACAGCGCGCCCTGCAGAGCTGTCGTCGCCAGCATATAGCCGAGCGACCAGCGATCCGCGACGGTCGTGCGATAGCCCCGGATCAGCCGCGCGACCGAAAAGGGCGACCGCTCCCCAGCCAGCGTCTCGGGCATGCGCAGCGCGAACCAGACGAGCACGATCGCGGTGAGCG
>JBDTXU010000520.1:0-2631 GCA_040006055.1 Sphingomonas bacterium
GCGGCGGTGATGTCGTTGGAGAAGCTGACCACAGGCACGCCGGCGCGGCGCGCGATCGGTGCCACAGCCTTGGCATCGTCGGCGAGCAGCGGCCCGAGGATCAGCTGGTTGCCGTCAGCCAGCGCCCTTTGCGCGGCCGCGGCGGCACCGCCATTGGTGTCATAGGTGGTGATTCGCACCCGCTCGTTCTTGGTATCGAGCAGCGCCATCTGGGTCGCATTGGCAAGGCTCTGGCCAACGCCGGCATTGGTGCCGGTCAACGGCACCAGCAAGGCGACACGGTGGCGTGCGACATCGGTCGGAATGCCGGGTTCGACTCGCTGGGGCTCAACCTGAGCAGGTCGCACGGGCGGTGCGACCGGGCCCGGCCGGCGCGGCACCACCGATTGGCACCCGCTGAGGATCACTGCTCCCGCTATGATTGCGGTGCGAAGAATCCCTCTGCCCCGTTGCAGTACCGATACGCCCTCTGCCATGACTGCTCCCAATGAACGCCGAACTCGCGCCTGGTCTCTATATCGTCGCCACCCCGATCGGCAATCTCGGTGACCTGAGCCCGCGCGCCGCACATATACTCTCGAACGCAGCGGTAGTTGCAGTCGAAGACTCGCGTGTGACGGCGGGCTTGCTGCGCCATATCGGCGTGAAGCGCCCAATGACACCCTATCATGATCATAATGCCGAACATGTCCGCCCCGGCCTGATCGCGCGGATGGGGACTGAAGCGGTGGCCCTGGTGTCGGACGCCGGGACGCCGCTGATCTCCGATCCCGGCTACAAGCTGGTCCGCGACGCCCGCGCGGCGGGGCATATGGTAGTGACGATTCCCGGCCCCTGCGCCGCCATCGCCGCGCTGACGCTGGCCGGACTGCCGACCGACCGTTTCCTCTATTGCGGCTTCCTGCCGCCCAAGGCGCAGGCCCGCGCGGCGGCAATCGCCGAAATCGGCGCGGTGCGCGCCACGCTGGTGATCTACGAATCGGGCCCACGCCTCGGCGCGACACTGGCAGCGCTGGCCGAAGGCCTTGGTGACCGGGAGGCGGCGGTGACGCGGGAGATCACCAAGCGATTCGAGGAGGCGGTAACCGGCACGCTTTCGATGCTGGCCGCGCGCTACGCCGATGCCCCACCCAGAGGCGAGATCGTGATCGTGGTTGCGCCACCGGGTGAACCGGAAGCAGCGAGCGTGGATGATGCGGAGGCGGCGCTGGTTGAGGCGCTGACGCGCCTCTCGACAGGTCAGGCGGCGAGTGAGGTCGCGAAACGCCTGGGGGTGGATCGCAAGGAACTCTATGCCCGGGCTTTGGAATTGAAGAAGTGACGACAGCCTTCTCAAATCCTCCCCCGGGAACCGGGGGAGGGGGACCATTCGCTTCTTCAGCGAATGGTGGAGGGGCTTGGAGCGCGGCAACGGTGCCGCGCTCCAAGCCCCTCCACCGCGCAAGCGCGGGCCCCCTCCCGCTTGCGGGGAGGAATAATGGCGCGTGACCGCCGCATCGCCGAAGCCTCAGGCCGCCGCGGCGAGCGCCTCGCCGGCTGGTGGCTCCGCCTCAAAGGCTGGAGCATCCTCGATCGCCGCGTCCGCACCCCTGTCGGCGAGGTCGACATCGTCGCACGGCGCGGCAATCTGGTCGCCTTCGTCGAGGTGAAATCCCGCGCCACCGCCGCCGAGCTCGACTACGCCATCGACGAATATCGCCTGTCGCGGGTCGCCCGGGCCGCCGAATACCTCATGCCCAAATATGCCGGCCCCGGCGACGATATCCGCGTCGACGTGATCCTGCTCGCGCCCGGCACCCGCCCGCGCCATATCGAGAATGCCTGGATCGGGTGACATTGGCCGATGCGCACCCTACATCGCCGCCTCCGCCCGGGAGAATGACATGAGCCTTTCCGTCGCCGTCCAGATGGACCCGCTCGACAGCATCAATATCGCGGGCGATTCGACCTTCGCGCTGATGCTCTCGGCGCAAACGCGCGGACACCGGCTCTATCATTACGCCGCCGAGGATCTGAACTACGCCGATGGCCGGGTCTGGGCGAAGGCCCATCCGGTGACGGTGCAACGCGTGCCCGGCAATCATTTCAGCTTCGGCGAGCCGCTCAGCCTCGATCTCGGCAGGGAAGCCGATGTCGTGCTGATGCGGCAGGATCCGCCCTTCGACCTCGGCTATATCACCGCCACCCACCTGCTCGAGCGCATCGCGCATCAGACCCTGGTGGTGAACGACCCGGCCAGCGTCCGCAACGCGCCGGAAAAGGTCTTCGTCCTCGATTACGCCCAGTTCATGCCGCCGACGCTCGTTACCCGATCGCTCGACGAGGCCCGGGCCTTCCTCGCGGCGCATGGCGAGATCGTGGTCAAGCCGCTCCACGGCAATGGCGGCAAGGCGATCTTCAAGGTCGGCAGCGACGGCGCGAACCTGTCGGCGCTGATCGAGGTGTTCAACACCGCTTACCGCGAACCCCATATGATCCAGGCCTTTCTCCCGGACGTCGCCAAGGGCGACAAACGGATCGTGCTGGTCGACGGCGTCGTTGCCGGCGCGATCAACCGCGTACCGGGCGCGGGCGAGATCCGCTCCAACCTCGCGGTCGGCGGCTCGGCGGAGAAGTCGATCCTGACGCCCG
>JBDTXU010000521.1:0-2693 GCA_040006055.1 Sphingomonas bacterium
AGGTCCGCGCCTTCGAGAAGCTGCAAAAGGCAATGATGCGCCTCGCCGGCGACAAACGGATGCTCGTCGCGGCGTAATCGGGTGGCCGGCGCTGACAGGGTCGGCGCCGGCACTGATCGCCTTCATGATCAATCCCGGTTTACCAGCTCGGCAGGTTCGGCCTAGAAGCAGACCATGAGCGACGAGCGGGGGCCGATCTCAGAAGCTGATCCCGGGGTCAACCCCGCCGCGCTGTTCCCCGGCGCGACCCCGCTTGCGCCCAGGCCCGAACCTCTCATTCGCCCCATACCGGAACCCGAGCCCGTCGCCCCAATGCGCGCCCGCCGCTCAATCCTCCGCCGCCTGATCGGCTGGGTCTTCAAGGCCGTCGGCACCTTCTTCATCGTCTCGATCTTCATGGTCGTGCTGTACCGCTTCGTGCCGCCACCGGTCACGATCACCATGCTCCGCGACGTGGTCAGCGGCCACGGCATCTCCAAGGCCTGGATGCCGATCTCGCGGATCGACCCCAACATGGCCCGCGCCGTGATCGCCGGCGAGGACTCACGCTTCTGCGAGCATCACGGGTTCGATTTCGTCGCGCTCGGAAAGGCCTATCTGCACAATGCCCGTGGCGGCCGTATCCACGGCGGCTCAACGATCAGCCAGCAGACCGCAAAAAACGTCTTCTTGATTCAAGGCGGCGGATATCCGCGTAAAGCGCTTGAAACCTATTTCACCGTCCTGATCGAGTTGATCTGGGGAAAGCGGCGGATCATGGAGGTCTATCTCAATGTCGCCGAAACCGGCATCGGCACTTACGGCGCCAACGCCGGCTCGATGCGCTATTTCGGCCATGACGCCTCACGCCTCAGCCCGTCCGAGGCTGGCCGTATCGCAGCCGTGCTGCCCCTGCCAAAGAAGCGCGCGGTCATCGCCCCGCGGGGCTTTACCCGCCACCACGGCAATGTCCTCACCAGGCAGGTGGGCGTCGTCCGCGACGACGGGCTGGACGGGTGTTTGCGCTAGACGTTCAGGGTTGCGCCGCTTTCTGGGCGGCATCGCCGGCCTTTTGCGCGCCGTCGCCGACGTCCTTGGCAGCCTCGGTCACTGCATCGGTCCGGCGATTGTCGTTGGCGCTCTGGTTGAACAGATAGAAGCCACCAATGATCACGGCGACCAGCAGCACCAGCCCAATCAAGATGCCCGCACCGCTCCCGCGGCGTTCAATCACCGTGGTGTGCGGCGTCTCGGTTACTTCGTCGACCATGTCATCCTCCTGTTTGCTGGAACGCGAAACGAGAGGCATGGGTGGAATGTTCCGTCTCAGAAGGGCAGTTTGAACCCCGGCGGCAGTGGCAAGCCACTGGTCATCTTGGACATCTCAGCGCTGGAAGCCGCATCCGCCTTGGCCTTGGCATCGTTGAAGGCAGCGACGATCAGGTCTTCGAGCATCTGCTTCTCGCTCGCCGCGAGCAGCGACTCATCAATGTCGATGCCGATGATACGACCCTTGGCGGACGCCTTCACCTTCACCAGGTCGCCGCCGGCCGTTCCCTCGACCTCGATCGTGTCGAGCCCGGCCTGTGCCTTGGTCAGCTCGTTCTGTACGTTCTGCGCCATGGCCATGATGTCTTCGAGGCTATTCATGATGTGCTCCGTTGTGCCGCCATCAGGCGGTCGAGTTCGCTCTCTGGGAATTCCGCATCGGGAAAGGCTTCAAACGCTGCCTTCACCACCGGGGTTTCAAGAATGGCGGCGCGCATCGCGTCACGGCCCGCTTCCTCCACCTCGCGCAAGGTCGGCGCGCCCGGGATGTCTTCGGTGGTGACCTTCCAGGGTTGCCCGGTCAGCCGCTTCAGTTCGGCGTTCAGCTCGCGGATCAGGTCGGCGGGCAGCGGCCGTGCCGAGCTCAGCACCAGTTCGGGCGCGGCGAATCGCACCACGCTGGCGCTGCGAATGAGCTTCACGGCAAGGCCCTGCTCGCCCTTCCCCTCGAGAAAGCTGACCAGTTCGCGGATCGTCCCGGGCAGCGAGGCCTCGACCGACGCCGACTGGCTGCGCGATGCCGGCGCGGTGGGTGCAGCTCCGGTGACAGGCGCGCCATTGGCGATCATCCGCGCCAGTTCGCCCGGATCGGGCAAGGTCGATGCGTGGATCAGCCGCAACAACGCCATCTCGCACGCCTCGATCGGCAACGCCGCGCGAGCGACCTCGTCATGGCCTTTGAGCAGCAGCTGCCACAAGCGGTGCAGCGACGCGAACGACAGCGATGCCGCCCAGCCGGCAAGCGCCTCACGCTCCTCAGCCGCCTGCCCCATCTCCGGCGCGGTGCCGAGCTTCACCAAGGTAACGCCGTGCACCGTCTCGAGCAGCGAGCGCAGCACGCCGAGCGGATCGACCCCGAAATCATATTGCCGCCTGAGCGCCGCGAGCGCGCCAAGGCCGTCGCCAGCAAGCACCAGCCCGAGCAGATCGCGGATCGCACCGCGATCCGACAGGCCAAGCATGTCGCGCACTGTCACCGCCTGGACGCCGCTGCCTTCGATCCCGGCATGCGCAATCGCCTGGTCGAGGATCGACAGCCCGTCGCGCGCAGAACCTTCAGCCGCGCGGGCGATCAGCGCCAGCGCCTCGGGCTCAGCCTCGACACCCTCAGCCTCGGACACCCGCGCGAAATGCTCGGCCAGCTTCTCGGCAGGGATTCGCCTGAG
>JBDTXU010000522.1:0-2827 GCA_040006055.1 Sphingomonas bacterium
TCACGCCGGACATTGTCGCACGCGCGGCCTTTGCCATGGTCATGGCCCGCCCCGGCCTCGCCAATTTGAGCCCCGGCGGCTCGGTAAACACGGCCTTCGGCGCGCAGACGGCAACGGTCGGAAATCCGCTGCTCAATCCCTATCGCGCAAAGAATTATGACCTGAGCTTCGAATGGTATCCGGGCAAGGGTGCGCTGGTTGGCGTGGCGCTGTTCTACAAAGACGTGGGCAGCGTTATCAACACGCTCGCCAGCTTTGAGCCTTATGGCAATACCGGGTTGCCGCTCAGCCTGCTGCCGGTTGCGGCCAACCCCGCCCAACAGCAGGACGCAACCACACCATATCTCGTGACCCGCTCACGCAACAGCCCCGGTGGCTATATCGAAGGCATCGAGGTTAATGTTCAGGAGCCCTTCACTTTCCTGCCCGGCTTCCTGAGCCATTTCGGTATGGCGGCGAACTACACGTTCGTGAAATCGAAGGTCCTTTATTATCTCGCAACGGGTTTGGCCCCGGCGACGACCTATAATCAGTTCCTGAACGTGTCGCCGCACTCGGTTAACGCCACGCTCTATTATGATGATGGCCGGTTCTCGACCCATGTTTCGGCCGCCTATCGTGCCAAATATCTCACGGCCCTGCCCTTCAAGTCCGGAGTGCCGGATGCCAATGGCAGCTATTCGACGCTGAACATCGATGCGTCGATGTCGTTCAACCTGACCAAGCGCTTCAAGATCACGGCGGATGCCCTGAACCTGACGAACCAGCCCGCCGACCAGTTCAGCGGCGAAGTTCGCAGGTCCCAGCGCGTGTTCAGCACCACCGGGCGGCAATTCTTCCTCGGGGCCTCTTATACATTCTGATCCCCCAGGGCCCGATCCGATCCTCCCCTCCTAAGGCCCGCCCGGTCATTCGATCGGGCGGGTTTTCTTTGGCGGCGCGCCGGCAAACTCCATCACGAATACTTGCCGTATTTTTGCGAGTTTAACGCGAAAACCGCGTGAAAATCGATTTTAACACGGGATTTTTGAGCTATTTTTGGCACTTTCTCCAATAACATGAATTAGTTAGCGCCTCGCATTATTCGTTCGAAATCGCGGAGTTGGAAAATATTGCGCTTTCGTAATATCGGCTTTCCACTTGCGAGGTCGGTGAGGCTAATCATGCACCCTCCGGCGACCCCGGCTCAGTAGAGCACTTCGCGGAACGCATTTTTGCGAGCCATCGTGTGGTATGAAATTTAAAACCGCTGCGCTCGCTTTTCGGCGATTTGAACACCTTAATGGCCATTTCCCAATTTTATTTCGTGAGGTATTGATGGCGGCGGCCAGTCATGAACGCGCGATTTTCTTGTGAAGAAAGTATAGATTTATGCGAGTCGCAAAAATTTACTTGGTTTTTCTTCATTCTCCGATCTTGCGTGGCCAGCAGGGGCCCGTCGCCGCCGGCCGAGCGGCGGCGTTTCGAGTGTCTGGACAATGGCAAAGAGCAAGCAGGCATGGCATCGGATCCGACGCGACCATAGCATAGGGCGCGAAGGGTTGAATCGACGGTCCGGCCTGGCGCGATCGGTTCGGGAACCAGTGCAGCGCAGAACCGCCCTAGTGGGGTGGAACCGAAGTTCGTGCCATCAGGTTTCCCTGTTTTCGTCATGCCGGACTTGTTCCGGCATCCACTGTTCCGCACACGCATTGGCCCTTTGGTTTGCGGCTCGGTGGACCCCGGAACAAGTCCGGGGTGACGGTAGAATATTGATATGAAACGATCTTCCCTTAACTTAGCGCCTGTGGGACTTCCGGGGTGACGCTGGATATGATGTTAGGAACTCTAGATTGGGGTGACTACGGATTGGGCACGGTGAACAGCCGGTCATAATCGCGCCAATGGGCGTTCATGATATCGATCTTGTGCTTGATCTCCCGGACAGTGTCCGGGCCGAGGCGCATGATCGTCTCGTCCTGCGGTGTCGGGGCAAGATCGAGGATCGGTTCGCTGGTGCTTTCAAGCAGCGCGCGCAGGTTGACCATAGTGTCGATTTCCTTGCGCGCCGTCTCCATCAGATCCGTGCGATCCCAGCTCGACTGGACCCCCAGCACCGCATCAGCCTCGGGCTTCGCGCCAAGGCTCTTCACGCGATCGAGCTGCGCCTGATAGGCGACCATATTGTCCGCTGACTGAAGCAGGTAGATCAGCGCCTGGACCCGCTTGCCTGTCAGATCCCACTCCGCGCGCGCGGCATCGGTGGCGGCCGCCGCCTTGATGCCCTGGATCAGCGCCAGCGCCTTGGTGGCACGCGGCATCGCGGTCTCGATCGTGCGCTGGAACAGGAGTTTGGCGCCGTATCCCTCGTACATGCGCATGCCCTGGATATCGGTGAGGTCAGCGGCCTGTTCCTCGCCCTTGGCCTGGAACAGGAAGGGCCGGTAGTCCTTCTTCTCCGCCTCAGTCAGCTCGAGCGGAAAGGGCACCATCGGCCGGGTGATCCAGCGATTGAGCACATGCCCGAAGCGCAGCATGCCGCCGAAATCGAGGACGTCGAGCTTGCTCCGGACATCGGCCAAAGCGCTCCAGACCTCGACGAGATTGTCGGCTTGCGCCTCGCCTACCTCACTGGCGGCGAAGGCCCGCAGCGCCACGATCCGCTCGGTGACCGAGTGCATCGGCAGGTCGTGTGTCGCCTTCAGCAGCCGATAGGTGAAATCGACGCTCCGCGCATCGCCGAGATTGACCGACACGCGGTCCGGAGATGGCGGGGCGAGGCCGGCGAAGGAGGGCGAAACGATCCCAACGACCGGATAGAAGGGGCGCGGCCCGCCGCCGCCCCGGC
>JBDTXU010000523.1:0-3387 GCA_040006055.1 Sphingomonas bacterium
CGCCGAATCGCGTTGCCGAGCGTCGTCACCATCGCGTCCTGGCCGATCAGCTCGGCAAAGGTCTGCGGCCGGTATTTGCGGGCGAGGACGCGATAGACCTCCGCCTTTGCGGGCTGAGGCGGTTCGCCGAGATCGAAGGAGTCGGACATTGCGATCCATCTAGGCGGTCGTTCGCCACGACGCCAGAAGATCGACCAATTTTCATGGAAAGCGCGGGTGGGAGCCGGAACGACCCGCGGCGAAATCGTTGCGGCTGCTTCCTTCCGGATCTGACCGGGTTGGCGACGACCACGTCCGCCCGACTCCCGCGTGCCATATGGCGGGGCCGGGCGGTATGATCAAGCCCGTGTTACCAACGGACGGTACGGCAGACGCGGACGCGATGATGGTGGCGCCATTGGGTCTTGCACACGCGCCGCGTGCGATGGCGATCGCGCCAGCCGCGACGTTCGCCTGGCCGTACGTCGCGCCGGCCATCGTCGGTCCGGACTGTCGTGGTCGTCCTGACGACGCGCTTGTCGTGCCGCTCGTGGCTCGACTGCGTCTGTGCGCTCGCGGTAGCGGGCGCAATCGCGGCGAGGGCCACCAGGCCTGCCGAGATCAGCGTGAACAGTTTCATGGTATCTTCTCCTGCGTGCCGCGACGGCACGGGAGCGAAATGATCAACGGCCCTGCATGTTCCGCGCTTCGCCCGGAATTCGGACCGTCAGTACATCGAACGCAGCGTCGAGCCAGATCTGGCAGGCAAGTCGGCTGGTCCGGGTCGCGCCGGCGGCGAGATCGAGCATATCCTCCTCATTCTCGCTCGCTTTCGGCAACCGGTCGAAATCGGCCCCGTCAACGATGACATGGCAGGTAGAACAGGCCATCTGCCCCTCGCAGGTGCCCTCAAGCGGCTGGCCATTGGCCTGGGCGATCTCGAGCAGGCGGTCGCCGGCTTTCGCCTCGACCTCGCTGACCGCCCCATCGACACCGATGAACCGGACCAGCATCAGGCGGCGATCCGTTGCGCCGCCGCCGCGTCCATGATCCGGTCGATCGCGCCCATGATCTCGTCCTCTCTCGTGTACCGCCCAAAACCGAGCCGAATGCTGCTCCGCGCTTCCGCATCGCTGAGCCCCAGCGCGCGCAGCACATGGCTCGGCCGACCCGATCCGCTCGCGCACGCCGAGCCGGCGGAAAAGGCGATGTCGCGAAGCTCAGACATCAGCCGATTCACATCGAGGCCATCGCGGCGGATATTGAGGTTTCCATGGTAACGATGCTCGACCGATCCGTTAATGATCCAATCCTCCCCAAGTCGTTCGATCGCCAATTCCCAGAGTTGCTCGAGATGCGCGGCATCATCTTCGTGATAGTCCCAGGCGAGGCGCGCCGCCGCGCCGAATCCAGCGCAAAGTGCCGGCGACAAGGTGCCGGACCGGCCCGCCGCCTCCTGGCCGCCGCCATGAAGCAAAGGCGCGATCGATATGCCGTCGCGAATCCACAGGGCGCCGATCCCTTTCGGCCCATGGATCTTGTGCGCCGATATCGCGATCAGATCGCAGCTATCCGGAATGGCGATGCGGCCATAACCCTGTACTGCGTCGCAGAGGAACAGAGCACCAGCTGCATGCGCCAGTGCCGCGAGCTCAGCGATCGGCTGGATCACGCCGATCTCATTGTTGACCAGCATTGCCGCCACAAGCGCGGTGCCGGGCACAATCGCGGCTTTGGCGGCAGCAAGATCGACCAAACCATCACTATCAACCGGCAGAACCGTCATAGCCCTGCCCGTCCGCATCAGCGCCTCGACCGTATCGAGCGTGGCGGCGTGCTCGGTCGCGAGCGTAACGATCGCGCCGGGCCCTACACCCTTGATCGCCCAATTGATCGCCTCAGTCGCACCGCTGGTGAAGCTGACAGTACCACTCGGCGGCAGCAATGCCGCCACCGCATCGCGCCCGACTTCCACGGCCGCTTTTGCCGCCCGGCCAGGCGCGTGCGCGGAATGTGGATTGGCGTGCTGGTTTTGGAGCCAGGGCAGCATCGCGGCAAGCGCCTCGGGTGCAAGCGGTGTGGTCGCCTGATAATCGAGATAGATCATGCCGCGAACGCCCGCGCGGACCGCGAGATCGCCCGCCATTCCGCCACGAAACGGTCGATATCGGCAGCTGTCGTCGCGCGGCCAAAGCTGACCCGCACGACCTCGCGCGAAGCATCGACGCTCCAGCCCATCGCGCCAAGGACATGGCTCGGCTTCATGCTGCCCGACGAGCAGGCGCTGCCCGCCGAGACGGCGATGCCGGCCATGTCGAAACGGATCAACTGGGTCGTCGCGGCCAGGCCGCGCATCCGATACGAGCCGATCGCCGGATGACGCTGCTGCCCGGCCGCCACTATATCGCCGCCCGAGCGCGTGATCGCATCGTCGAGCTGCGCCCGGAGTGCTGCCATGCCCGCGACATCCTCGGGCACATCGAGCGCCGCAGCGTAACCGAGCGCGCCAGGCAGATTCTCGGTGCCGGGGCGATACCCCCGCTCCTGCCCGCCGCTCGGCATCAGCATGCCAAGGTCGCGCACGAGTAGCGCCCCGATCCCTGGCGGTCCGCCACGCTTGTGCGCCGAGATCGCGATAAAATCGGCACAAGCCGCGATGTCGGGATCGGCACCGGCCGGCATTTGCGCCGCATCGACCAGAAGCAGCGCGCCTGCTGCCTTGATCCGCTCCGCAAGCGCAGCGACCGGCTGACGCACCCCCGTCTCGCTATTGGCCCATTGGATCGCGACCAAGGGCCGTCCTGGCATTGCAAGCGCCGCATCCAGCGCCTGTATGTCGATCAGGCCGGACGAATCGACCGGCACGACCGCGGCATTGGCCGCAGCGCGAATCACCGAATCATGCTCCACCGCCGAGATCAGGCAGCGATCAGCCACCGACCGGGCAAGCGCGATGCCGAGCGATTCGCTGGCGCCGCTCGTGAACAGCAGCTCGCCCTTCCAGCCATAAGCAACCACGATCCGAGCCCGCGCCTCCTCCAGCGCCGCCCGTGCCGCTCGCCCCTCGGCATGCGGCGAGGACGGATTGGCCCAGCGCGCCATGCCATCCGCCACCGCAGCCGCCGCTTCAGGCAGGATCGGCGTCGTCGCGGCGTGATCGAGATAGAGGCGGTCGGACAGTATTGTTGTTCCAATTGCGAAAATGGGCACGTCGCCTATATAGCGCGCACATTCCTGCGCTCCACCCGAGCGCAACATTATGTCAGCAGGTCAAATGCCAGAAGTTATTTTCCCCGGTCCCGAAGGCCGTCTCGAAGGCCGTTTCGCCCCAGCCCCGCGCCCGCGCGCACCGGTGGCGATGATCCTGCACCCGCATCCCACCGCCGGCGGCACGATGAACAACCGCAT
>JBDTXU010000524.1:0-2928 GCA_040006055.1 Sphingomonas bacterium
CGATGGGCAAGGGCTTCGCCAAGCCGCACCGCGCGCCGATCGACGAGATGATCCGCCGCTGCGGCGGTGGCAGCGCGGCGTTCGTGGGCGATTCGATTTATGACATCATGGCGGCGAAGAATGCCGGCATCCCGAACATAGCGGTCAGCTTCGGCTTCCTGATGCAACCGGTGGAAGAGTTGGGGGCTGACCTGGTGATCGACGGATATGACGAGCTGATCCCGGCGCTGGAACGGCTCGGGGCCTGACGTTGAATTCTTTCCGGCATGGGATCGCAGCGTCTGGACTCGAAAAGATGGTTCCCCGTCAAGGATTCGAACCTCGATTGCCGACGCCAAAAGCCGGTGTCCTGCCGTTAGACGAACGGGGAATGGCAACAGCGGCAGGAGTCGAACCTGCTGACTTTGGTTTTGGAGGCCAAGCCGCGCCCGCGCGCTCGCTGATGTGGTTCGCCGGGCAGGGATCGAACCTGCCATATGCTGAGTAACAGTCAGCCCCGTCCACCGTGTTCGGCTCCGGCGATCAAAAGTAATGGTAAGAAAGTAATGGTGGCAATGGTTGGGATCGAACCAACGATCTCGCCCTTATGAAGGGCTTGCTCTACCTCTAAGCTACACTGCCAGAACGCGGTGCAGCCGAATGGGCTTCACCAATTTCGTGTGAGGTGCATTCGTTGGAGGGAGCGTATCTGTCGCATGGCGGTGCCTGTAGCCTGAGTTGATCGCTATGACAATGGCGTACGCCGATAATCAGCTTTTCAGGCCTTGCGCCATTTGGTCCAGAGATGCCGGGCAAGCATCCCGGGCGGCATGCGGAGCCAGTGCGAGCGGACATAGAAGCCCAGCCGCGTAAGAGGGCGGATCGCCCTGCCCCATCCGTCCCGGGCGGTCAGACGGCGGAGGTAGAGGCGGTCGGCGGCGTTCAGCGTCGCACCGTCACCGTAGAGCGCCGCTGCCAGCCGAAGCGCGCGGGCGACCTCACGTGACAGCCCGTGGTGCGCGGCGCGATCGTCGAGCCCGCGAGTTCCGAACTGCTCGACCAAGCATTGCACGTCCCACAGATTGCGCATGCCGCCGGCGAGATCGCCATCAGCGAAGAGGTGTGCAGCTGCATGGACCAGCATGTCGTCGTGCGACAGAATGAACAGGCCCGGCTCGACCTCAACGCTGGCGGCGAGCAAAGCCGCCGCGTCGGGGGTAATCCGCGCGGTGAGCGGCAGGATGGCGTGGTGGACATCGATCATCCGGTCGCGCTCGCGATGGATCAGCGGCGGGAGCTCGTGCATCCATTGCCGGTAATAGGCATCGTCATAGGGATCGGGCTTCACCCATTCCCAGCCGGCCTCGAGCAGCGCCGCTTCGACCGCGTCGAGCTCGGCGCGCGGGACAAGGATATCGAGATCGCCGATCGACCGCCCCTCCCCCGCCCTCAGGCGCGCCGCGACAAACGCCGTGCCCTTGAGCAACACGAGCGGCACACCGAGCGGCGCGAGTGCTCGGCGGGCAGCTTCCGCCTCCCACAAGGCGGCGATGCGACCCTGCTCGGCCGAAGCCCGAGCATCCGCAAGGATGCGCGCGACCGTCTCCGGCAGCCGCATCCCCTCGAGCCGATAGGCCAGCGTGCCGATCATCTGCTCGGCCCGCGCCATCGCGATCAGCGCGGTCCAGCCGTCGCCGTCGAGCGCAAGCGTGTTGGCGGGCGTGCGGATCGCCCGGGCGAGCAGCCAGCCGTGCTTCACAGCGCCGCCCATAGAGCCTCCACCTGGGCGATCGCGCTGTCGGTATCGGGGTAGTCGATTGCCCGCGCTGGCACGGTCTTCACGATCCGGGTCAGTGCGTCGAAGCTGCGTTCACCGAGCGCGACATAGTTGGTCGAGGCCTGGGTCAGCCGGACGAAAACCTCGCTGGGTAGCACGTCGCGCTCGGCCGGCTCGAAGCCGAAGCGCGGGAACAGGATCAGCGTGGGCTCGGCGGGTCTGTCCATCGCGGCCAGCGCAGTCGCATCGGGGACGAGATGGCGGATATCGCCCTTCGGGGTGCCCGCCAGCAATGGGCCGAATCGGCCTTGCGGCACTGCGCCCTCCACCACGCCGATCGCCTCGTTCTTCAGGCTCACCAGCCGAGGGAAAGCGTGGATCGCACCAGTCTCGGGATCAACCAAAGCGAACTCGTCGCCCATCAGCCGCCAGCCGCGCCTACCGAGCAGGGCGGCAAGCGTCGATTTTCCCGCGCCGGAGATGCCAGTCATCAGCAGCGCCCGCCCCTCGCGCTCGACCACCGAGGCGTGGAGCAGCAAATAACGGCGCTGGCCGAGCGCCATCTGGAGGTTCATCCCCATCTCGGCGGCAAGCAGCCCTTGTGCCAGCGGCAGGGGCGCCGCCTCGGGCAAGACGAAATCGCCGCCGATCATCACCGCCGGCCGCACGATACGCCGCCATGGGCGTGCGGCGAACAGGCGCACGGTGAAATCGGGCACGCCGTCACGCGGCGCGGGATAGTCGGCGTAGAGCGATTCGAGCTGGGCTATCGGCGCGCGCCAGTCACAGCCGATGCGGAACCCGATCGGCCCGATCCTGACGGAGAAGACATGTCTCATCCGGTCGAGACCAGCCCTGCGGCGACCAGCTCGTCGAGGCGCGCCGAGAGCGCCGGGTCGTCTAGATCCCCCAGCTCATACTCGCTGGCCAATGTCTCGCGGAGCGCCGTGAAGGTCATGCCCGCCTCGCCGAGCGTTGCCAGGATTTCAGGCGCCGGCGCAGTGATCAGATGCGTAATGCCCGAGCTGCGATGATAAACGGCGATGAAGCTGTCGAGATGGGCGACGCGCAAATCCTCGGGCCGCGCCATGCGGTAAAGGCGATCGGGCATCCGGGCGCGGCCTCAGCCGCGCGGCATCTGCAGCGAGGCGAAGCAGGTGAAGCCGCTCGTC
>JBDTXU010000525.1:0-8753 GCA_040006055.1 Sphingomonas bacterium
CAAAATCTGCACGGTTTCCGCGCTTCCAATCGACCCGCGCGCCTACTAAGGTCCGCGCCGCCCCGCCCTCAGCTTGTTGGAACCATGATTATTCCACGCTTCAAACGCATTCTGCTGAAACTGTCGGGCGAGGTCCTGATGGGGCCGGGCCAGTTCGGCATCGATCCCGCAACCGTAGACCGTGTCGCGGGTGAGGTCGCCGCGGCCAAGGCTGCGGGGCACGAGCTGTGCCTCGTCGTCGGGGGCGGCAATATCTTCCGCGGGCTCTCCGCCGCGGCGGCGGGTTTCGACCGCACCAGCGCCGATTATATGGGCATGCTCGCCACTGTGATGAACGCGCTGGCGGTCCAGAACGCGCTCGAGAAGCTCGATGTCGAGACCCGGGTCCAGTCGGCCATCCCGATGTCCAGCGTCTGCGAGCCCTATATCCGGCGCCGCGCTGAACGACATATCGAGAAGGGCCGGATCGTGATCTTCGCGGCTGGCACCGGCAATCCGTTCTTCACCACCGATACCGCGGCGGCACTCCGCGCGGCCGAGATGAATTGCGATGCCTTGCTCAAGGGCACCAGCGTCGACGGCGTCTATGATGCCGATCCGAAAAAGGTGCCCGGTGCCACGCGCTATCAGAGCCTGAGTTACGATCGCGTCCTCGCCGACAATCTCAAGGTGATGGATGCTGCGGCAATCGCCTTATGCCGTGATAATGACATTCCCATCGTGGTGTTCAATATTCGCGGCGAGGGCAATCTCGCAGCAGTCCTGCGCGGCGAGGGCACCTCGACGACCGTTACGAACAGAGAAATGGAGGAGCAGCATGGCCGCATATGACAAGGCCGATCTCGAACGCCGCATGGCCGGCAGTGTCGAGGCGCTCAAGCATGATCTTGGCGGGCTTCGCACCGGCCGCGCATCGACCTCGCTGCTCGATCCGGTGACGGTCGAGGTTTACGGCTCACACATGCCGCTCAACCAGATCGCTACCGTCTCGGCACCCGAGCCGCGCATGCTCTCGGTTCAGGTGTGGGACAAATCGAATGTCGGCCCAGCCGACAAGGCGATCCGGTCGGCCGGGCTCGGCCTCAATCCGATCGTAGATGGCACCACGCTGCGCCTGCCGATTCCCGATTTGACCGAGGAGCGCCGCAAGGAGCTCGCCAAGCTGGCTGGCCAATATGCGGAGAAAGCCCGCATCGCAGCGCGCAATGTGCGCCGCGACGGGATGGACAGCCTCAAGACCGACGAGAAAAAAGGCCTGTTCGGCGAGGATGAGCGCAAGCGCCACGAAACCGAAGTGCAGAAGCTGACGGACAGCACGATTGCCGATATCGATGCGACGGCGACCGCCAAGGAAAAGGAAATCCTGGGCAAGTGAGCTCGCGGCCCGCCACGGCACCTGTTTCGGCCGGCGGCGCGGCGCTGTTGCCGCGCCACGTCGCCATCATCATGGACGGCAATGGCCGCTGGGCGAAGAAGCGGCATCTCCCGCGGGTTGCCGGGCACCGTCAGGGCGTGGAGGCTGTGCGCCGCGTCACCCGCGCCGCCCGCGCGATGGGAATCGAGGCGCTGACGCTCTACGCCTTCTCCTCGGAGAACTGGCGCCGTCCGCAGGACGAAGTCAGCGACCTGATGGGCCTGTTGCGGCTGTTCATCCGCACCGACATTGACGAGATGGTACGCGAGAATGTGCGGCTGCGCGTGATCGGCGATTTTCGGCGCTTCTCGCCCGATCTCGTCGCGCTGGTCGAGGATGCGATCGCCCGCACCGCGGCCAATAACGGGCCGATCCTGGTGATCGCGCTCAATTACGGCGCCCAGGCGGAAATCGCCGCCGCGGCACGGCGCCTTGCTGAAAGGGCGCGCGACGGAACGCTTGATCCCGCGACGATCGATGAGGCCGCGATCGAGGCGGAGCTCGACACCAGCGATTTGCCACCGCTCGACCTGCTGATTCGAACCTCGGGCGAGATTCGGCTTTCCAATTTCCTGCTCTGGCAGGCGGCCTATGCCGAATTATTGTTCGTCGATACGCTCTGGCCCGATTTCGATGCGGCTACTTTCGCCGAGGCTGTCTCGACATTCGCTAGCCGTCAGCGCCGCTTCGGGGGCCTGTGAGCAGCGACGCACCGCCGAAGCGCTCGTCGGATCTGGCAGTCCGCTCGGTCGCCGGGATCGGGATGGTCGTGGTCGCGGTGGCGACCTTGTGGTCAGGCGGAATCGTCTTCTGGATGTTCTGCACAACGCTGGGTCTGTTGATGATCGGCGAATGGGCTGATCTTCACGGCGTACCGGCAGCGCAAAAGCGATTAGCGCGGTTCGCGCTCGTCGTCCCGCTCGCAATCATGGCGCCGACTCCGATCGCGGCCGGGCCCGGTTTCCTAGCACTTGGCCTGATTGCCGCTGCCGGCTTCTTCATCGTCATCATCACCCGGCGGCCGATGCTGGCGGCGGGTGCCGTCTATATCGGACTGCCGATCCTGTCGCTGCTGCTGATCCGCCACCAGAAGGAGGGTGTGGTTTTCACGCTCTGGGCGCTTGCCCTGGTATGGGCGTGCGATATCGGCGCCTATTTCGCCGGCCGTACGATCGGCGGCCCCAAGCTTGCGCCGGCAATCAGCCCGAACAAGACCTGGGCCGGCCTGATTGGCGGTGTCGTCGCAGCAAGCGCCTTTGGCGCGCTTATGCACTCGGCTTGCGGCCTGCCATGGCGCCTCACCCTCGCTACGCCGGTTCTTGCTGTGCTGGCGCAGGGTGGCGACCTGTTCGAAAGCTGGCTGAAACGCCAGGCCGGGGTTAAGGACAGCGGCAATATCCTGCCGGGACATGGCGGCATCCTGGACCGGCTCGACGGGCTGGTGCCGGTGGCGCCGGTGGCGGCGCTCCTCGTGGTCTTGCCCTCGCTCATCACGCTGCCGAAGATTCTGCCATGAAGACGATCACCATCCTCGGCGCGACCGGATCGGTCGGTAGCTCCACCCTCGATCTGGTCGAACGCGAGCCGGAACGCTTCAAGGTACTGGCGCTCACCGCCAATTGCGACGCTGACAAGCTCGCTAAGGCGGCGATCCGCACCAACGCGAAACGCGCGGTGGTGGCGGACGAATCCTGCCTCGGTGATCTGCGTGCCGCGCTCGCCGGCACTGGCATCGAGGCGGCGGGCGGGCGCACCGCGCTGCTCGAGGCCGCCGCGATGGGCGCCGACTGGACAATGGCGGCGATCGTCGGCTGTGCCGGGCTCGAGCCGGTGATGGCCGCGGTCGCCAAGGGTGCCACAGTGGTGCTCGCCAACAAGGAGCCGCTGGTTTCGGCTGGCGACGTGGTCCTTGCCGCCGCGGCGCGGTACGGCGCGACATTGCTGCCTGCCGATTCCGAGCACAATGCGATCTTCCAATGCTTCGAGTCGACACACGCCCAGCGGGTGCGCCGGATCATCCTGACGGCGAGCGGCGGCCCTTTCCGCGACTGGCCGACCGAAAAGATGCGCACCGTCACGGTCGAACAGGCAGTGGCGCATCCCAACTGGTCGATGGGCGCCAAGATTTCGGTCGATTCGGCGACGATGATGAACAAGGGGCTCGAGCTGATCGAGGCGGCGCGGCTGTTTCCGGTCGCGCATGGCCGAATCGAGATCATCCTGCACCGCCAGTCAGTGATCCATTCGATGGTCGAATATGTGGACGGATCAGTGCTCGCACAGCTCGGCCCGCCCGATATGCGCACCCCGATCGCGCATTGCCTCGCCTGGCCCGACCGGATGGAGACGCCGATGGCGCCGCTCGACCTGGTCGCGATTGGCCGGCTCGATTTCGAGGCGCCGGATCCGGTGCGTTTCCCCGCGCTGGCACTTGCCCGCCGGGCGCTGGACGCGGGCGGTGCACGCCCTGCCATCCTCAACGCGGCGAACGAAATCGCTGTCGCCGCTTTCCTTGCGCGGCGCATCGGCTTCCTCGAAATTGCCGCAATCGTCGCCGATACCCTTGATCGCTACGACCCACCCGCTCCAGCGACACTCGATGACGTCCTTCTGGTGGACGCCGAAACGCGAAGGCTGGCGGGCGAGCGTGTAAAGGACTGCCTCGTTTGATCCATAGCCCCGGCTTCTTGCAGTACGTTCTTGCCTTTGTGCTCGTCATAGGGCCGCTCGTGTTCCTGCACGAGCTTGGCCATTATCTGGCGGGGCGCCTGTTCGGCGTGAAGGCCGAGGTGTTTTCGATCGGCTTCGGCAAGGAGCTGTTCGGCGTCACCGACAAGCGCGGCACGCGCTGGAAGTTCTGCGCGCTGCCGCTTGGCGGCTATGTGAAATTTGCCGGCGACATGAACGCCGCGAGCCAGCCCGATGCTGAGTGGCTGATGCTGCCGCCTGAAGAGCGCGCCCAAGCTTTTCCGGGCAAGCCGGTCTGGCAGCGCGCGATTATCGTTGCGGCTGGACCAGTGATGAACTTCATCATCGCAATCGTGATTCTCGGCGGATTTGCAGTCATTTACGGCGAGAATCGGACACCGACGGTGGTTGGGTCGGTCATGCCTGGCAGTGCCGCCGCCTCTGCTGGCCTCGCGCCGGGGGATATGATTACCGCGCTCGGCGGCCATCAGGTCGAAACCTTTCCCGACATGATAATGTTCGTCCAGCCGCGAAGCGGCGAGCATCTACGGGTCGATTTCCTGCACGCGGGCAAAGCGCAGAGCCGTGATGTTGTGATCGGCGAACATGTGCTCAAGGACAAGTTCGGCAATATCGAGAAGGTCGGCCTGCTCGGCATCGGGCCGAGCGCACCGATTGTTGCACCGGTCTCGGTCCTCAAGGCGCCCGGCGTGGCGGTTCGCCAGACTCGCGACATTTTGCGCTTCATGATCGAGTCGATCCGGAAGATCGTGGTCGGGGAGAGGCCGCTCAAAGACCTTCACGGCCCACTCGGAACCGCCAAGATTGCCGGGGAACGACTTGCCCTGGGACCAGTCGAGTTCGTATTCCTGATTGCGCTGGTCTCCATTAATCTGGGATTCATCAACTTGTTGCCAGTCCCCATGCTGGATGGCGGACATTTGTTTTTTTACGCGATAGAGGCGGTGCGGCGTAAGCCCGTCGGACCGGAGATCCAGGAATGGGCGTTCCGTGGCGGACTCGCGGCGTTGCTCGCGCTGATGCTGCTGGTTACCTTCAACGATCTGGGTTCGTTCGGCTTGTGGAACAGTTTGTCCGGCTTGATCGGCTGACGTGGTTGAGGCAGGGCTGGCGCGTAATAGCGGCCGCATAAAATTCTCCGATTTGGGGTGGGATAGTGACAGCGATCAAGGTTAACAATTTCGGCGCCCGCGCCACCGCCCTGCTCCTCGCGGGAACGATGCTGTCGGGTGTGCCGGTTGCCGTGAGCGCCCAGACGGCGCCTGCGGCGAATACGCCGGCCGCTGCGCCTCAGGCAGCCGCGCCTGCTGCGCCCGCTCCGGTGGCCGCGCCCATCACCCGAACGGTCAAGAGCCTGCGTGTCGAGGGCTCGCAGCGCATCGAAGCCGATACCGTGCTTTCCTACACCAAGCTGCGTGTCGGTCAGGCTTATACCAATGAGACGCTCGATCAGGCGATCAAGGATCTCTACGCGAGCGACCTGTTTGCCGATGTCACCATCAGCGGTGCCGAATCGGGCGATATCGTGCTGCGCATCCGCGAGAATCCGGTCATCAACCGCGTCCTGTACGAGGGCAACAAGCGGTTGAAGGAGGATAAGCTCAGGAAGGAAGTGAAGCTCGCGCCGCGGCAGATCTTCACCCGCACCGCAGTCCGCCAGGATGTCGCGCGGATCATCGAGCTCTATCGCCGCCAGGGCCGTTTCGCCGCTTCGGTCGAGCCGAAAATGGTCGCGCTCGACCAGAACCGCGTCGATGTCGTGTTCGAGGTCACCGAGGGCCCGAAATCCAAGGTCCGCCAGATCAATATCCTCGGCAACGAGGTATATTCCGACAGCAAGCTGCGCGGGGAGATGGCGACCAAGCAGGCGCGCCTGACGACCATGCTGAGCTCGAACACGAGCTATGACCAAGACCGCATGGCCTATGACCAGCAGAAGCTGCGCCAATTCTACCTGACGAACGGCTATGCCGATTTCCGGGTGACCTCGGCTGTGGCCGAGCTGACGCCCGACAAGAAGGACTTCATCATCACCTATGTGGTGGAGGAAGGCCCTCGCTATAAGTTCGGCGAGATCACGGTCGACAGCGACATTCGCGATTTCGACAACAAGAAGCTTGCCGCAACGCTGCCGTTGCACTCAGGCGACTGGTACAACGCCAAGCTGGCCGAGGATGCAATCGACTCGTTGAGCGAATCGACCGGCCTGTTCGGCTACGCCTTTACCGATGTGCAACCCGAGTACGACCGCGACAAAGAAAAGCTGACGATGGGGATCAATTTCCACATCGCCCAGGCCCAGCGCACCTATGTCGAGCGGGTCGAGATCAACGGCAACACCCAGACCCAGGAAAAGGTGATCCGGCGCGAGATCCGCCTGTCCGAAGGCGATGCGTTCAACAGCTTCCAGGTCAAGCGCTCGCAGGACCGCATCAACTCGCTCGGCTTCTTCCAGGAGAAGTTCGAGATCAAGAAGAACCAGGGCTCGGCACCCGACCGGGTGGTGCTCGAAGCCAATCTCGAAGAGAAGTCGACCGGCGAGCTTTCGCTGTCGGCGGGCTATTCGAGCCTTGAGAAGTTTATCATCCAGGCCTCGGTCAAGCAGCGCAATTTCCGCGGCAAGGGCCAGGAGCTGCGCGCCAGCATCAACTGGTCGAGCTATTCCAAATCGGTTGAGGTGGGTTTCACCGAACCCTATCTGTTCGACAAGAATATCGCCATTGGCGGCGATATCTTCCGCCGCGATTACAATGCGTTCAACTATATCGGCGATCAGCGCCAGACGACCTACACTCAGGTATCGACCGGCTTCCAGATCCGTGCGGGTGTGCCGCTGACTGAATATTGGTCGCTCTCGGGCCGCTACGGCCTGTCCTATGAACAGGTCGGGCTCGACAAGTCGACCTATTTCACCGCCGGCGTGTGCGACCCGCTCAAGGCCGGCCGCTATCTGTGCGACGCGATTGGCAACCGCGTGACCTCCTCGGTCGGCTACTCGCTGGTCTATGACAGCCTGAACAACCGCCTGCGCCCGACCCGTGGCCAACGCGGCGTGTTCAGCCAGGATTTCGCCGGCTTGGGCGGCGACGTCCGCTATATCCGCACCCGTTTCGAAGGCGCGAAATATTGGGGCCTTGGCCATAGCGGCTTCGTCCTCTCGGCGAATGCCGAGGGCGGTTATGTCATGTCGCTGGAAAAAAGCCGCGGTGCGGGCATCGACAGGGTGCGCATCACCGATCGCTTCTATCTCGGCGAGCCCGATTTCCGCGGCTTTGATATCCGCGGCGTTGGCCCGCGCGTGCAGCGTATTCAGTACCTGGGAGGGCGTGGAACCCAGACGCTCGATCCGGATCGCACCCACTTCGTCGACGATGCGCTCGGCGGTCGGGCTTATTATCTGGGGCGGCTCGAGCTCGAAATTCCGCTCGGCGCTGGCGTACGTGAACTCGGCTTGAGGCCGTCCATTTACGTTCAGGCGGGCGCGCTGTTCGGAATTACGCATCCGATCATCAACGCTACCCCGTTCCCGGTACATGTGGATATCAACGGCGTGCAGACGGTCATGCCTCTCGTGACCCAGGCTCGGGATAGCAGCGGCAACCTGCTATTTTCCGTCCCGGGCGGCGACCATGAGCACCCGGGCCTCGTTACAACCTGCTCAAACGGCTATTCGGCCACACTTGGGGGGACGGACTGCTCGGGCACCTCGGTCAACGACCCCTATCTTACCTCGACAGCGCCTTTCAAAGAGGTTTTCGGCGGCGATTCGCCTAGGCCGCGCCTCTCGGTCGGCGCCGGCTTCAACTGGAATTCGCCCTTTGGCCCGCTTCGCATCGACGTTGCCTATGCGCTGCTCAAGGATCCGAGTGACGACACCAAATTGGTTACATTCAACGTAGGGACACAGTTCTGATGAAGACGTTTACGAAGTTTCTGCTCGCGCCTGCACTGGTCGCGCCGAGCATGCTGGTCGGCGCGACTGGCGCTCAAGCTCAGGCGGTGGCGATTGCTGATCCGAATGCCGCGATCACCAAATCCAAAGCCTTTGTGGCGGCGATGACGCAGATCCGCGCCCAGTATAAAGTTCAGCTCGATCAGGTCGACGCGCGCCGCGCGGCGATCCAGAAAGAGATAGATCCTTTACTGGCTACGCTCGACACCAATCGTGACGGCACCGTGAGCGAAGACGAAGTCAACGCCGCCCAGGCAGCTAAGAACCCGGCGCTCGCTACCATCCAGCAGAAGCAGGCGGCGGCGCAGCAGGAATTGGGCAAGCTTGAAGAGCCTGCCGCCCGTGCTCAGGCATATGCCGTCGAACAGATCAGCGCGAAGCTCCAGGCGGCACTCCAGGCTGCCATCGCCGAGCGTAACGTGTCCGTATTGCTCAAGCCTGCAGCAGTAATGTATGTTCAGCCGACCGCGGATTTGACTCCGGTCATCACCGCCAAGCTCGATGGGCTGGTTCCAAGCGTCGGCATCAATCCCCCGGCCAACTGGCAGCCTGGTCAGCAGGGCGCTGCCGCCCCTGCGGCTCCTGCCGCGCCTGCCGGCACGCCGCCGAAGAAGCCGGCCGGTCGGTGAACGACACGGTGACGACGGGGGCGCTCGGCCCGCTCGATATCGGGCGGGT
>JBDTXU010000526.1:0-21585 GCA_040006055.1 Sphingomonas bacterium
ACCTATATTGATCGCAAGATGGGAATCATGTCCGATTTGGGGCATGAGCTGATCGTCCTCGCCGCCGGCCGCGAGGACATGGTCGAAGAACGGCCGGGCGGCGGGCGGATCATCTATGTCAGGGCGTCGCGGCTCCCGTTCGACAAGAATTACGGCCTGTTCTGGGATGCTGCGCCGGTCACCCAGCTGCTCGATGAGCTGAAGCCGGACGTGGTCGAGGCCTCGTCGCCATGGCGCCCGGCCTGGATCGTCGGCGAATGGCAGGGGGACGCCGTGAAAGTGTTCTTCATGCACAATGACAATGTCGCCGCTTATGCGATGCGCTGGTTCGAAGGGCTCGCCCCCCCTGACCGCGTCGAGCGCGCCTTTGCCTGGTACAGCCGTTATATGGACCGGTTCCTCGACAAATATGATGCGGTGGTGACCAACGGCCCGGCGCTCGAAAAGAGGCTGAAGGCCCGCGACGTGCGCATCGACGCGGCGATGCCGCTCGGCATCGAGCGTGGCCATTTCTCACCGACGCTCCGCGACGAACGCCTGCGCACCGCCCTGCTCGCGCAATGTGGGCTGCCGCCGGAAGGGCATTTGCTGCTCGGCCTCGGCCGGCATCATCCCGAAAAGCGCTGGCGGCTGGTGATCGACGCGGTCGAGCGCGCCGGATCGTCGCTGCCGGTTGGCCTGATGCTGCTCGGCACCGGGGTCGAGAGCCGCTCGATCGAGAAGCGAATCGCCGGCAGCCCGCATATCCGCATGTTCCGTCCGGTCTATGATCGCGAGCGCCTCGCCCGGATCGTGGCGAGCTGCGACGCGCTGATCCATGGCTCGGAAGCCGAGCCGTTCGGGCTGGTCGCCTCCGAGGCGATGGCGGCGGGGCTGCCGCTGATCGTGCCGGATACCGGGGGCTGCGCAGAAGTCGCCGATCCGCATAGCTCGGAGCTCTACACGGCGCGCGACGCCGAATCGGCGGCGCTGGCGATCGATCGCCTGTTCACGCGCGATCCCGCCATGCTGCGCCGCGCCGCGATTGTCGCCGCCGGCAAGGTGCGCAGTGATCGCGAGCACACTGTCGAGCTGATGGATTATTATGCCGAGCTGGTGGCTGCAAAGCGCGATGCGGGTCGCCCCAGCCTTTACGGTGTCGCCCGCGCGTAAATCTCGATTGCGCGTGTGCCCAGCTGTCGGGTGGCCCGTAAACGATAATGACGCTGCATCTCGGCCATCGCCATGGCGCGCAACTCGGCGCGCTCGCCTCGATAGGATGGCCGGAATACGACGATTGCCGGCTTCAGAGCGAGGATCCGGGTGATTTCAGCCTGTTGATCGACCCCGATCGCGCCCTGCTCGCGCACCCGGCCGAGATGGCTTGAGAAATGGTAGCGCGTCAGGGCGCAGCGGCCGCTGGCAGGGTAGAACAGACTTTCCCCGGAAAAGACGAAAAGGCATCCCCGATTCTGGCCGAACCCTTGGCCGATCGCGTCCACGACGCTATCGAACTGCGCCGCCGTCCCGCGATTATGGCGCTTGATCACGAGCAGCGTCTGCCCGCCGAGAAAGCCGATCAACAACAGCGGTAGGACGATGCGGCAACCGGTGCGGCCGTTGCCGAAAAAGCCGCTGGCGCAGATCGACAGGGGGACCAGCAAGGGCAGCGCATAATGTTCGAAATAGGCGCCGAATATCAGCAGCCCAAGCGCCGCCACACCGAGCCAGGCGAAGAGCCAGATCCGAACTGCACGCTCCGCCGGCTCTGCGACGCCGCCTGATCGCCAGGTGAGGATGCTCGCGGCAATCAGCGGCGCGGCGATCAGCACGATCTTTATCAGATTGGCGAACTGTTCGAGCGCCGGATCGGACCTGCGCGCCACGATCGAGGTGAGATTGGCATAGAGCCACGCCTCGTCCGCGCCGATCCGGTGCCAGGCGAACCATGCGATCGCCGTGGGCAGCAAAGCCGTCACCGCCAATGCCGCGCCCAGCGGCACGATCGACCAGCGCCGCCCCGCATGCCATTCGCGCCACAACACCCAGAGGCCGAAGAACAGGCCCTCGAACACGACAGAATATTTGATCTGGAGCGCAAGCCCGATCAGCGCCATCGCCACAAAACCGGCGGTGACGTCGGGAGGGGGGCTTTTCGTCGCCTCGCTGGCGCGCGGCGCGATCAGCGACGCCGCGCCGATCACCAGCAGATTATAGAAGATCGGCGCCTGCCCGCCTTGCCCGTCGGCCAGATTGACCCACAAGATATAAGCGAGCGCGCTGGCCAGCGCACCCTTGCCCCACCCTGCCCGTTCGGTGAGCCGCGCGATCAGCCATGCCGTGCCGACCAGGCTGGTAAGCGCCATGATCTGATAGGCCCAGATGCCCGCCTTCAACCCGAACATCGCCGCCGGCAGATAGACGATGAACAAGCCGATCGGCTTGCGATCCCAGATATCGACATAGGGCATCGCGCCGTGCAGCCAGCCATAGGCAGTCGCGAAATAAAATTCCTCGTCGACATGGACGACGGGGTCGCCAAAGGTGATCGCCCGCGCGACCAGCGCGGCGAGCAGGAGGATCGCAAGGGTGAATCCGGGACGATGCCGCACTGTCCCGGCCGTCGTCAGCCGAGCCGCGACCTGACCGTAGAAAGTGTCGATGGGCGCGCCTGCGACGGCCCGATCGTTGACAGTCGAGGCGTCGCGCATGCTTCTCCGATCGGTGCCGTACTATCCCTTTGGAGGAAGCGGGTCCGGCCGGCCATAATGGTCCGCAGCACGACTGTCACGAAGCCGCCATATCAGCGGCCCACCAGAGGCCCGCGCAACAGGGAGAACGCCCATGACCATGAGAATCGATCGCCGTTCCTTCCTGCTGACCGGCTCGATGGGCCTTGGCGCCTTTGCCGTCCCGGGCTTTGCCCAAATGCCGAATGTCACCCACGCGACCGGCTTCACCCATTCAGTCGCCTCGGGCGAGCCCTCGGCCGATTCGGTCCTGCTCTGGACGCGCTACATTCCCGCCAATGGCGACGCGGTCGAGCTGAAGGCCGAGATTTCGGAAACCGCCGACTTCGCCAGGATCGTCTCGCGCGGCGCCCAGATCACCGGGCCGTGGCGCGATCATACAGCGAAGATCACCGTCAGCGGCCTCGCGCCGGGACGGCATTATCATTTCCGCTTCGTCGCACCCGATGGCAGCGTCTCCCCGATTGGCCGAACCAGGACATTGCCCGAGGGCCCGGTCGCGAGCTTCCGCACCGCGATCTTCTCCTGCTCGAACATGTCCTATGGCTATTTCAACGCTTATGGCCATGCCGCGGCGCGCGACGATCTCGACCTCGCCATCCATCTCGGCGATTATTTCTACGAATATCGGACCGGCGATTATCCCGCCGCGAGCGATGCCGTTCCTGGCCGCAAACCCGAGCCCGTGGGCGAGCTGATCCATCTCGCAGATTATCGGCTGCGTTATGGCAGCTACCGCAGCGACCCCGATCTCCAGAAGCTCCACGCGCGTGTGCCGATGATCGTCCAGTGGGACGATCACGAATCCGCAAATGATAGCTGGGAGGGCGGTGCCGAGAATCATCAGGCGGATGAGGGTGACTGGAATGACCGCCGTGCCGCTTCGATACAGGCGTATCGCGAATGGATGCCGGTCTCCGATGAGCCCTGGAAGGCCTATGATATCGGCACGCTGGCCACTTTGTTCCGCACCGAGACCCGGCTGCTCGCCCGCACCCGCCAGCCTGATGTCGCCCCGCTGTTCCAACAGGCCGACCCGGTCGCGGCGCTGAAAGCGTTTCGCGACGGTGCCTGGGCTGATCCCGCGGTCACGATGATGGGGTCGCAGCAGGAGGATTGGCTGGCGCATGCCATGCGCGCTTCGGTCAAGGCGGGGCAACAATGGCAGGTCGTCGGCTTCGGCACGATTCTGGGGCAGACGGTGATGCCAGCCGCGGCGGAGAGCTGGGTCGGGCCCGATTCATCAAAGCGCGCGAAGGATCGCATCCTGTCTGGGATTACCGCCGCGAAGCTCGGCCTGCCGTTCAACTATGACAATTGGGGTGGTTACCCCGCCGCCCGCGCCCGTTTCCTGCGATCGGCACAGGGCCTCGGCGCGAACCTGATCGTCCTTAGCGGCGATAGCCACAATGCCTGGGCCTATGATCTCGGCCAGGACGGCAAGCCCGCCGGCGTCGAGTTTGCGGGGCACAGCGTCACCTCGCCGGGCTATGAAGCTGCGGTCAAAAGCGATCCCAAGATCGTCGCGGCTGCGCTTGTCGGCGCCAATCCCGAGCTGAAATGGTGCGACACAAGCCGGCGCGGCTATATGGCAATGACGCTGACGCCCACGCGCGTGAGCAATGAGTGGGTGATGGTCGACACCGTAAAGACCGCCTCGGCCGCCGCTGGCATCGGCCACAGCGCAAGCGTAAGGCGCGGTACAAACATGATGGCTTGAACCCGTCTTTGCCTTGACTCCCCAGCTGGAATACCGTGCTGACAGGCCGGGCTTCAGGGGGAGGGCCAACGGGTGGAACAGGTCTGCGGACTGGCACGGGTCGCGGCGGCAGCGCTCTCGGGCCAGCCCGCGAGCGCACCCAAGCCCATCGATCTGGCGCTCGCCGGAGCGCATCGCATCGCGCCGCTGCTCCACATCGCGCTTGGGATGGACCGACCTGACCTGGCCGCGCTGTTCGATGAAAACGCGCAAGCCCAGGCGGCAAGCCGATCCATGTTACTTGAGATCGCCGCGCTTTCGGCCGCCAAGAGTTTCGCATGGCTGGTCCTGAACGGAGAGCCGCAGGCCGAACGCCTTTATCCCGACCCCGCCTGGTGCACCGCGAGCGGGATAGACCTCCTGGTTCCGCCCGGTCAGTCACACGCCATCGCCAACACGTTGCGGGCTGCGGGCTGGTCAGTGATCCCTGTTCGCGCGCCGGAGGCTTCGCTTGGACGGGCCGGCCTGCGTACCGATCCAGCGATCATGCTCACGAAAAGGGTAGGGAAGATCGCACTTCACGAGCGGCTATTCTTCGCGCCGGGGCCGATCGGTGACCTGCTCGCCAGTGACGGCGCCCGCCCGAGATGTTCAACCGGGCCTGACAATATCCCCGCACCCGAATTGGGCGCGGCGATGGCGCTCGACATCCTGTTGCGCGGCAATGCGCGGCGCTGGGCGAGGCTGAAATGGCTGCTCGACCTCTACGCTATAATGCGGCGCCTCGACAGCGACGCACAGGCCCGGCTGATCGCAATGATTGCCCAGGCAGGAATCGAGCCGCTGGCCGTGGCGAGCCTGCTCACGCACCGCGCATTACTCGGTGGATTGCCCGAAACCGTCGAAATCTGGCTCGACGGCCAGGCGATCACCCCCGAGATCACCACCCGTCACGCCATCCACCTCGAAGCGCTTGCAGCCACGGCGCCAACGGCCAGCGAGATGCTTCCTTTCGCGGGCCCCACCAGTGCGCGCCTGTCCGGGTTGAAGCGCCTGTTTGCCAACCGCATCACACGCGGCATCCGGGCGCGGCTTGCGCGGCGGACGCGAAAGCGCGGGCAGTATCAGCGCGATCCCGCCACTCGGATCGACCGCTACCCGCTCGCCTTTCGCTTCGCCCGCGATCAGCTCGGCGACGAAGCGGCGACGCGCATCCTGTCGTTCGGCTGCTCGACCGGCGAGGAGGTGTTTACCCTGCGCCGCTATTTCCCCGCGGCGACGCTCAAGGGAATCGAGGTCGATCCCGCCCGCATCCGCATCTGTCGGGGACGGTTGGGCGAAACCGGCGATTCCGGAATCTCGTTTCAATGCGCCACCGACGCGAGCGGCGAGCCGCCCGAGAGCCATGACGCGGTGTTCTGCATGGCAGTGTTCCGCGATCCGGCGCTCGACGCGCCCGCGACGCGCAGCACGGCCGGCTATATATCGTTCGATGATTTCGAGCGCGGCGTGGCCGATCTGGTGCGTTGCCTGAAACCCGGGGGGCTCCTGTTTGTCGAACACAGCAATTTCCGGATAGCCGATACCGGCTCTGCGTCGGTGCTCGAGCCCGTGCTGCATGCCGACCCACCGCGTTCGGCCAACCGGCCGGGCCTTTACGGCCGCGACGGTTGCCGGCTCGACGACCTCGAGGATCTCACCCTCGGCTATCGCAAACGGCTCGCCGTGCAGGAAAATATCGAATGAGCGCTGATAGCGAAGCAACCGCGAGCCATAAGGGCTATCGCCCCGAAATCGACGGCTTGCGCGCGATAGCGGTCCTCGCCGTGGTGCTGTTCCACGCCCGGGTGCGCGGCTTTGGCGGCGGATTCATCGGCGTCGATATCTTCCTCGTCATCTCTGGCTATCTGATCGCGCAACTAATCCTGCGCGAAAGCGACGCCGGCAGCTTCACGCTGATCGGCTTTTACGAACGGCGGGTGCGGCGAATCCTGCCGGCGTTGTTCGCCATGCTTGCAGCGTCAGGGCTTGCCGGGTTGATTCTGTTGCCGGTCGATTTCAAGCTGTTCGGGGAGAGCCTGACCGCGATGTCGCTGTTCGCCTCGAACCTCCTGTTCTGGCGCTGGGGCGGCTATTTCAATCTCACCGAAGACGCGACGCCGCTGCTCCACACCTGGTCGCTGGCGGTCGAGGAGCAATTCTACATCCTCTTCCCCGCCTTGCTCCTGCTCGCGCGGAGGGGCGGACGGCGAACGGTGCAGGCATCGCTGGCGGCGGCCGTGCTCGGCTCCTTCGCCTACAGCGTGTCGGCGACGCACGGCCATGCGGAGGTGGCCTTTTATTCACCGCTGTCGCGCGCCTGGGAGTTCCTGGCCGGCGCCCTGCTCGCTTCCGGCATTCTCCCAAGGCCTCGATCGATGGTCGGCGATGCCAGTGCCGCCCTCGGGATCATCCTGGTCGCCTATACGGCGCTGCATCTGCACGACACCTCGTTCTTTCCCGGCGTGAATGCGCTCGCGCCGGTGCTGGGAAGCGTGCTGATCCTGTTCGGTACCGAGGCGCCGGGATCGCGCGTCGGTCGCTTGCTGGCCGTTCCCCCGCTCGTCGGAATCGGGCTGATCTCCTATTCGCTGTATCTCTGGCATTGGCCGTTGATGGTATTCGGCGGCTATTACACCTCCGAACCTTATGGCCCGATCCGGATCGCGATGGCGCTGATCGCATTCCCTGTTGCGTGGCTGTCCTGGCGCTATGTCGAGCTTCCGTTCCGCAAGCCTCGCCAGTTGCTGTCCCGTCGCACCCTCTTCGCGAGCGCTATCGCGGCCAGCAGCGTGCTCGCGCTCTACGGCGCCGCGATTTACCATACCAACGGCTTCCCAAATCGCTTTGACGAGGTGGTACAGCACCTCAGTGAGCGCGGCTCTGAGCCCGATTATGGCTGCGCGAACCGGTCAGTCGAGGAGGTCCGCCGCGCAACGCGCTGCCTGATGGGCGGCGTCGGCCCGCGCCCGAGCTTCGTCCTGTGGGGGGATTCGCATGCGGCGGTATATTTTCCCGCGCTCGACACGCTCGCTCGTCGCTACAACGTTTCAGGCTATGACGTCACCAAGCTCGGCTGCCCGCCGCTGATGCCGATTCGAGCCCGCGACAATGTGCCAGCACACTGGATGCTCCGCGAGAGCAAGATCAACGAATGTGATGCGCACAACAAACAGGTCCTGCAATTGCTTCTGGAGACCAAGCCCCGCGTCGTACTGCTGGCGGCTCATTGGGGCGCTTATACGGAGAGCAAGCACCTCAATGCGCAGGTGCGGGACCATGATGTTATGGAGTTCGATGCGAGCATCGCCAGGCTGCAGGCTCTGGGTATCCATATCTATGTGGTGCAGGATGTGCCCAGTGCCCCCCTCGCGGAACCTCGGGCGCTCGCCAAGGCGCATCTCACCGGCGCGTCTGTAGCGCTTGAGCCGAACTATGCTGCCTATCTGGAACGGGATAGCGGCTTTCGCGCGATGACCTCCGATCTCCAGAAGCGCGGCCTGATCGAGGTCATCGAACCAGCGCTTCGCTTGTGCGGCCCACAAAGCTGCCGCGTGACGGAACAAGGCTATCCGATCTATTATGACAGCAATCACCTGAGCGCGCGCGGCGCGCGGTTCGTGGCGCCAGTCTTCGAGCCGATGATGCGCTTTCTCACCGCCCCGTCACCGGCCACCAACAAGGCGCCAGCGCAATGACGACGGAACCCCATCTTGGCGGCACGAACTCGCTTTCCGACGTCCAAGACTGGTCCCGAAAGCCGAAATGTGGAAAAGAGGCACCATGAACGTAGCTCAGAACCACGCGACCGACGCGCGCTTGCCCTTCCGGGTAGATCTCGAACCTCCCAAGATGATGACCGTCAAAGAGGAGATGGCGATCACGCGGCGCGCGATCGAACGCAATCCCGGGTCACACGAGTTCCGGTTTCGTCTGGCGCGGCTTCACTACACGCTAGATCAGTTCGACGAGGCGATCGATCTGCTCGACGCGCTGAGCCGGGAAGGCGATGATTTCAGGGCCGTGCACCTGCTCGGCGGTGCGCTCATGGCGCGCGAAAATCTCGAGGACACGCTCAAGGCGCGGCATGTCGAGGAGCGAGCGGCCGATATCGCCGTGAATGCGAGCGAGCGTGCCCGGGCACTGGCGGCGCTCGGCAAGGTCCAGATCAGGCTTTCCGAATTCGATACCGCGCGGAAAACCCTGGAAGCCGCGCTCGAAACCAACATCCTCAACAAGGACGCCTATAAGCGCCTAGCGATGCTCGACTTCCAGTCGGATCGTAACGAGGCGGCGCTGGAGTATGCCGACGAGATGGTCGCGCGGGGCGTTGCCCATGCCCGCGTGCTGGGCATCCGCCCGCTCGCGCTCGCAAGGCTGGGCCGCACGGAAGAAGCTCGCGAGGCGTTCGGCTTCGACACCTATCTTCACAAGGCGATCCTGCCCCCGCCGCCCGGCTGGGGTACGATCGAGGCGTTCAACCGCGATCTCGCGGCCGAACTGATGACTCACCCCGGCATTCGCTACGAGCGCTACGGTGTCGCGTCGGCGAACAGCTGGCGGATCGACGAGCCCTGCCTGGAGCGCTCCAAGATGGTGCCGCTCCTGCAGCAGCTGATCAAGCGCGAGGCGGAAAACTATGTTGCGAGTCTTGGGGATCGCGGCGACGCCTGGCTGGGTCAGCGCAAGCCGAGCGGCTTTCTGCATCACTGGTCGGTGATCACTGACGGTGACGGTTTCGAGGAATGGCACGTTCACCAGAATGGTTGGTTGAGCGGCGCTTATTATGTCGACATCCCAGACTTCATCGTCAGTGGCGATGGGCTAGGCGGCTGTGTCGCGTTCGGGCTGCCCGAAGGCATTGTCGGCGACGAGCCGCACGAGAAGTTCGGCACGCGGCTGTTCCGGCCATGCTCCGGGCTGGTGATGATGTTCCCCTCGCACTCCTTCCATCGGACCTATGCGCATCGGGGCGACAAGCGGCGTATCTGCCTGGCTTTCGACATCGCGCCGCATGATGAGACCGCGGCTTAGCTGAGATGCATGCCGCACAGGGTATTACTTGAATGAACGGGGACGGGCTTTTGAGCGACAAAATGTGGACACGCGGCGCCGAGTGCGTCGGCACTGAGGTGGAAGACGCGCTGGTGTTGCTCGATCTCGATGGGGGCAGCTATTTCGCGCTGAACGGGCCCGCGGCCGATATCTGGAACGCGCTCGCCGAGCCGGTGTCGCAAGTGCAGCTGGTTGATCAGCTCGTTGCCAAATATCAGGTCGCGCCAGAGCAATGCGCCGCGTCCGTGGCACGCGTGCTTGACGATCTCGCGGCCAAGGGCCTCGCCAGACAAGTTGGCTGACAAGGTGTCCGCGCCGGGCTATGGCGCGATCGCTTTCGGCCTGCGCTGGGTGAGCGACGTCCCGCTCAGCGCTTTCGGCCAAGCTCCTGACAGGTCCAAGGCGGACGTCACCGTCCGCCGCGTGGCGGCGCTGGCGCCGCGCGCCCCCGTCGTCACCATCGCCAACGCCACGCTGTGTAACGACGGCATCCGCTTCGCGATGGATGATGGCGTAACCGTCGACATCTATCCACCAGGCCGCATCGACTGGAGCGCCGGCCCGGATTGGCCCGGTAGTTTTCAACCGCAATTCTTCGGAACGCTGACGGCGCTGCTGCTCGCCTGGCGTGGCAGCGTGCCGATCCATGGCACCTCGATCGAGATCGACGGCAAGGCCTGGCTGATCTGTGGGCAATCCGGCGCGGGCAAATCGACGCTTGGCGCCGCATTGGTCGCGAGCGGCGCCGCCAGGCTGATCGCTGACGACCTATCGGTGCTTGAGGCGATGGATGACGCGGTACCCTCGCTCTACGCCGGCCGGCCGGGCATGCGGCTCTTTCCGGCCATTGCGCGGCTGATGGAGCAAGCGGGCGGGGGCACAGCGCGCAGCGAGCCCGGCAACGACAAGCTGATTATCGAGCCGCCGCGCGTCCCCGTGCTTGAGCCGATTCCGCTCGCCGCCACGATTTTGCTTGGCGAAGGGGACACCAAAAAACCCTGGCAAAGAGAGAAATTGTTGCGCGAGCACCGTTTCCGGCCGCGCTGGATGGACGCGATCCCCGAGAGCGATAGACGCGATCGGGCGATACGGCGTGCGGCGACCACCTTGCCGATGTTGTTCATCCCCTCAGCTGAAATTCACGACGCCGCCGCCTTTACGGCCCGCGCGAATGCCGTTCTGGAACGGATCAGCAGCCTGGAAAGTTGAGTCTGTTCTTGGTAATTCTTTTCTGATAAGGGCCGAGGCTGCAACAAAGGGGTTTTCCATGGCAAATAATCTGGACACCAAGGTCGATACGCGCATCGATTGGATCGAGCCCGAAGTTCGGTCGCTCGCGATTATCGACACGGCAGTTCTGCCCGGCGATTCGGGCCATGATGGCGAGACGATCTGGACCGACTGCACGCTTTCCTGATTTAATGGCGGGCCGGTCAGTGATCGGCCCGCCATTTGAAGTATGCCGCCGCAACGGCGGTCGATTGTAATTCCGCTGCCTCTTGTGTGGTGATGTACGTTTGATCAGCAATGCTTTTCAGGCGATTTTCCAACCATTCCAGATCAATCCAGTCGCCGGCACCCGCCGCGCGGAAGCTCTCGATATGCTCGATTGTGGGTAGAGCATGTGCGCGAATGCGGTCCATGAAGTCGGGCGAAAAGGGCTTTCCGTCCCGCCGAAGACGAATCTGGTCGGGTAGCCTGTCCTTCAACAAAAGACGTGCCGGGGCACGGGTGAGCCCGCCCTGCTCCATATAGGCGGCCGGCATCGTTGCCACGAGGTTGAGCAGCCGGCGGTCGCGAAATGGCATGACATGACGAAAATGCCCGTCCGGCGAGGATGTCGGCGTCATCGCATTCTTGCTGGCCCCCGCCCGCACACCCCACATCTCCTCGGGTTTGACGTTGGGGAAGGATTCGAACGGCGCACCCCAGTCATGCTCGACCGTTGAGGGCAAAGCCGCCAGTGCGGCGCGTGTCAGCCGGGCATGGAAGAGACCGGACGGCCAGCTTCGCCGCTCCCGCCGCGCCCGTTGCCAGTCCCGATAAAGTCGCTTGTAGCGCCGAAGCGATGTGGGCGCCCCTGCCAGCAGCACAGGGTTGGTAATGGTGAGTTCGCCGTAAGCGCCATCAAGCAGGATATTGGCGCCTGCTTCATGCGCCGCGTCGTAGAGCGCGGCATAAAGATAATGCCGGGGCGAAGCGACCGGAAGTTCCGAATGCGCGAACATGCGGGCAGCGGGAAGATAAGGGTTGGCGCCAACGTCGGGCGACAGAAACCGGATTGGCAATCCGAGATGGTCGGCCACCATTCGACTTTCCTCGCGCTCGTCAGGCAGGCTGCTGCCGCCAGGCGCGACCGAAGTCAGGAAGCTCAGCGCCTGTCCCTCGTGCCGTTCCTGCGCCGCAAGCCAGGCGATGATGGAGGAATCGAGCCCGCCGCTCAGCAACGAAACAGCGCTGCCATGGCGAGCGAGATGCTGGCTGACAATCCGGCGCAATACCGCTTCGATTGCTTCCATCGCCTCATCGAAACTGCCGCGCCATGGCTCGAAAGCAGCCGGCGGGGCAAGGCGTGTCGTGCGCCGGCCGGCCAGATCGAAGGTCTCCCGGGTGCCGGGCATGACCCGGTGCACTCTGCGATATGGGGTCTCCTCGGTCAGGTATCGCCGTAGCCGGGCCTTGCCCCACATCAGGAACAGGCCATTGGGATCGAGCGCCTTGCCGACCCAATCAAGCCGGGCGAGACGGCGCATCTCGGCCGATACGGCGACCCGCCCGCGATCGATCGCGAAGTAGAGCGGGTCGCGGCATGCCTGCGACATCAACAGGGTCAGCTCACGCGCCTGTCCTCGCCAGCGGAGCAACGACCATTCGCCAAGCATACGCTGCGGCGCGTCCGCACCGAACCGCTCCAGCGCGGCAAGCGCAAGTTCGGCGGGCGGGCTCGCCACGTCCATGCCCAGCGTGCTGGCAAGATCGGCGGGCTCATCGAGATGGCCCAGCAGGACCAGCACGATATCATCACGCTCGGCGATATGTACCGCGCGACCGGCTTCTTCACGGTCGACGACATTCAGCGCGAACCCCTCGGCCTGGAGATGGCGCGGCGCTGGCTGATCGGCAAACCCGAGCTCTGCCAGGTCGTCCGGTCCGATCGGCGCAACGTCGAGCGATGCGATCGCATAGAGGCCGGTCTTGGTCATCAGGCTGTGAAGAACCAGCCAGTATACACGCAGCGCGGGCCACCCGCAGTCACCGGCAGCACGCGGTGCTCGATGTCGCGCGCGACGTCGAAGACCAGTGCCGTGCCCGGTTCCAAATGAAGATGGGTCGCGAGTACGTCATGGGTTCGTTTATCGCGCAGTTCGAACAGGCCGCCTTCATAAAGCTGCTCGCTCAAATTAATCGTGATGGCGAGACGGCGGCGGGGATCGTCGAGATCGTCGTGCCACACAAGTTGATCATGGTTGTTGGCGACCGCTCGAACCACCCGGCCCTCCACATTCCCCAGCAGCCCGCATCCGGTTACGTCTTCAAGCCAGGAGATCAGCGCCGCACGCTTCAAAGCGAGGGTGAGCACATGGCCGGCACGCTGGGGACTTTCGACTTCTCGGTGGCCCAGGCCCTCGACCTCGTCGGACGTGAACGCCCCGTCGCGGCAAAGACGCATGAGCGAGCTTAGAAGGCCCGCCTCAATCGCACCCGTACAGGCAATCGCACGGTGCTGCGCAAACTCTCCGGCCAGACCCTCGGGTGGAGCGAGCAACATGGTCTGGTAGGCGCCGACCACGAACGACGGACTAGGCCCCACGCAGCGCTGCCTCCACCATATGATAACGGCGCGCCATCGCGGTATCGTAGAGGACGCGCGTCGATTCCTGGAGCGCATCTTCGCTGAGCTGGAAGCTCCGCCCCTTCGGCGTCCGCGCCGCGCTCTCGCCGATCACGGCACGCCCGCGGATCGCCTCCACCAGCGTGAAATGATCCGGAAGCGACTTCATCGTCGCCCGGTTCCGCGCCCGGGTCTCGGCCCAGAAGATGCGCCACACATCTGGCGGCACCACATCGACCTGTGTCAGCGGCGCGTCGTCATAGAAGCCCTTGCCAAACAGAACCGACTGAACGCTCCAATGGCTGAAGATCGTGTCGGTGCGGGCGTCGGCGATGCTGGGTAGCACATGTTTCCACACCGCCAGATTCTCGCGCAGCCCGTCGGAGATTTTCGCATCGTGCCGTATCGCGCGCCAATAGGGCGTGTCCTCGCGGTCGCTCAGCGAGAAATGCAGCCCCAGGAAATCTCGCACCTCATCATAGAAACGCTCGATATTGCGGTTGAACTGGCGGAGCAGTGGCGGCTCGAAATCAGTGGTCGGGAAATTCTGCAGCAGCCAGCGCGCGGCAAGCTCGACCGACATGATCGTGGTCGATTCGAGCGGCTCGAGAAAGCCGCTCGACGGGCCGATCGCGATGCAATTCTTCACCCAGGACCGACGGCTGCGGCCGACGCGCATCTTCAGCACGCGCGGTGCCATGAGTTGCTCGGCATCGCCCAGGAGGCGGCTGAACTCGTCGAGCGCCTGATCGTCCGATATGAAGGCGCTTGAATAGACATAACCGGTGCCGTCGCGGGAATGGAGCGGAATTCTCCAGGCCCAGCCCGAGTCCATCGAATGCGCTATCGTCGCGGGCGTGACGACGCGCTGATTCTCACGCTGCACCTGGATCGGGATCGCCCTGTCGTTGAGGAGGTAATCAGACAGGGGCAAGAAAGGCTCGTCCATAGCCTCGTTGATCAGCAGGCCGCGGAAACCGGTGCAGTCGACCACCAGTTCGACGGGCCAGTCGCCGCGCTCCTTGAGCTGGAGCGAGGCGATATGACCGCGCTCGTCGCGAGTCACCCCGTCGACCTCGTCGCGGATATGCTCGACGCCGCGCGCAACGCACAGTTCCTGCAGAAACCCGGCCAGCAGCGCCGCGTCGAGATGATAGGCATATTGCAGCGGGCCGGAGAATTCGGGATCCTCCAGGCCACGCGCGCCCTTGGTCTGATCCATCGCCGCGCGGGTATAACTGACCGTATCGAGGAAATCGTCCCCATGCGCGGCTTCCTGGCCGGGCAAGCCGTAGCGCTGGAAGGAATAGCCCGGGTTCCGCCCGCGCACCGTCGCGCCGCCGGTGAAAGGGTGAACATAGGTGTAAGGCGTGCCGTCAGCGCGGCGCTGCCAATTGTCGAAGCGAATGCCGAGCTTCAGCGTGGCATTGGTCCGCATCACGAACTCGGCCTCGGAAATCTCCAGGATCCGGAGCGTCCCCTTGAGCGTGGGCACGGTCGCCTCGCCGACACCGATGGTCGGGATGTTCGGTGACTCGATGAGGGCGATGCGGACGTCCTTGCGCCCGGTCAGCCCCCATTGCAGGCGGTGGTTGAGATAGGCGGCGACGATCCAGCCGGCGGTCCCGCCGCCGACGATCGTGATGTTGGTGATCGGCTTCCCCATGGTGTCTGGAAGGATGAGCCGATATCGCGTCCGGAAGCAACAGGCGGATGCACAGGTGGCGGGAAAGCTTTCAGACGGAGAGGACCACAGGCCGATGCCGCGATCGGTCGGCAAGGGCGCGCGCGCACCGCTGACCGAGGCTGAAAGGATCGCCCGCGCGCTTGCCCATGCCGCCTATGACGCACGCAGCATACGCCTCGTACCCCATGACCTGGCCGGCATGAGCCACCTTGTCGCAAGCCGACGCGGCCTGTTCGCGGTGAACGAAGCAGGGCATGTCCGCATCGCGCATGGCTCCTTTTTCGGGCTGACGCTACGCGGCGATTCGATCTTCGCATTCGAGGCGTGCGATCTCGCCGGGTTGCCTACGCGGCGCGGCCGCATCGTCCGCCTGGACCGGGCGAGCGATCGGATCGCCGAAGCGCGCGTCCTTGCCGAAGAGCTGGACAATGGCTGCCACCAGATCGATTTCATCGACGGGCACCTCATTGTGCTCGACACGCAGAACCAGCGCGTCCTCCGCTTTGGTGTGGGCGAGACCGCATACGAAACGCTATACCCGCTCCCGCCCATGGACAAGCGCGTCTGGTCGCGAGGCTATGCTCATGTGAACTCGCTGCTCCAGGTGGAGAACCGCATCCTGCTGCTGCTCCACAATGGCTTCGCCTATACCGGCAAGCCGAGTGAGGTGATGTTGGTCGATCTCGACTGGAAGGAGATCGATCGCCGACCGCTGCCTGGGCATGATTGCCATAATCTCGTCGTGCTCGAGGATGGGAGGCTGATCAGCTGCGGTTCCGCCGACGGCGAGATTATCGGCTTCGACGGTGCGATCGCGAAGGTCAGCACGATGATGACGCGCGGCCTTGCTGTCGGGAGCGACGTGATTGCGGTTGGCGCGTCGAAATTCTCGGCGCGCGCCGACCGCCACCGCACGCTGGGGACGGTCTCCTTCCTCGACCGTTCCTTTCAATCGCTGTCGACGCTCGAGCTGCCCGCCGCGCCGACTGAAATCCGTCGGCTCGATGGCGAGGACCTGGGACTGTCGCTTTTCGCCGGCGGCGGGACGCCGCTTTGGCCGTTACGCGACTGAGCTCACGCTTGTGCGGTCAGCCACGCCATCTCGGCAGGGTCGAGCGCTGCTGCCCCTTCTCGCCGATTCCACAGATGGACCGGCAGCGTCTCCGACAGGTGCGCCAGCACCGGCAGCATCGCCCTGTTGCTTCCGAGCAAGGTCGGGATGCGCGGCCGGTGGCGGCTGGCCAGTACCGCCTCAAGCGCCGCAACACCGCGCAGAGGATGGAACGCCGGCGCGCCTGATGATAGTCGCGCACCCAGCATCACCAGACCCGCAAGGGGCGCCGCTCTGATCTGATGCTCAGGCGGCACGGTCTCTAACCTGCGCGCCGTATCCTTATCGGCTCCAGCGACGAAATAACCGCCCGCGAGCCCGCTGACCGTCATATCGGCGCCGCAGAAGCGTAGGCACACGCTATCGTCCGCAATCACGCTTGCGCCAGCCGCGACCAGTTGGCGCAGGACGGTGGACTTGCCGGTCCTCGATGTGCCGCCGATCGCGATTGCCCCAGCCGCACCCGGCAGCAAGACGGCTGCGGCATGGAGGACGATCTCACCGCGCATCCAGAGCAATGCTGGAAGCGCCGTCGCGATCAGATAGCTCGCGGCCACGTCTTCAGGTGTCTCCCCGATGCGCTCCACTGTCATTTGGGCACCCGCGTCGCAACGGTACCGTGCGATCCCCGGCATTTCGAACAAAAGGCTGTCGGCTGCCAACCGGTAAGGACCCAGTTCCCGCGCCGGCCCCTGGAGCGCAGCGTCGCCCTCAAGAATCTCGATGTCGATGCCCGCCGCGAGCCGCGGATCGCCACTCTCGAGGGCAATGCCACCGGGAAGGGCAAGGCCGGAGCGGAGCACTAGATCATATGCGAGATAGTGTCGGGCGATGGCGGGGCACCTTCAGGCCCTGGCGGAGACGGAGGGATTCGAACCCTCGGTACGAGTAAACCCCGTACGGCGGTTTAGCAAACCGCTGGTTTCAGCCACTCACCCACGTCTCCGGCTCGGCAGCAGTGCGGGGCTATAGCGACGGGTTTCCATACGATCAACTGCGCTCGTAACCGTCATTGATCCCGAAACCGACTCGTGTCGTCGCGGCGTTCATTGTGGCGCAAGCCACGGGGGCGCTACACTCGCGTATGAGTTTGTTGGGGGAGTGACGCGCGTGCGCAGGATTTTGATGTTTGCCTTGCTGGCGGCGACCCTCAGCGTCGGTCCAGCGCCTTCACTCGCCCAGGTGCGCACCATCGATCCCAACCAGGCGATCGACAGCGATCTTCAGAGGCCCCAGACCGCGCCGACCACCGCACCTCAGCCGGCGCCCCAGACCCCACCCGGCTATGAACCCGTTCCGGCATCCGACCCGCAATCCTATCCTCCCTACAATCCTGCGGAGCCCGGGGTTCAGGCGAATGGCGACCCCGCGCAGACAGTGCCAGGGGCCCCAAGCACCGCGCGCGAGGAAGCCAATGCCAATGCGGCCCGAGCGGAAACCTTCAAGCGCGAGGAAATCCTCAGCGCCGCCGAGGGCACGTTCGGCAAGGGCGCGGCCGGGCTTGCCGGCATCCTCGAGCGCACGCTCAAGCAGCAGGGCGAGCCCAACGCCTATATCTCGGGCCGCGAGGCCGCGGGCGCGATTGCGATTGGCCTGCGCTATGGCAAGGGAACGATGTTCCACAAGGTCGAAGGCGAGATGCCGGTTTACTGGAGCGGCCCGTCGCTCGGCTTCGACCTTGGCGGCGACGCGACCAAGGTATTCGTGCTCGTCTATAACCTCTACGATTCAGAGGAACTGTTCCACCGCTTCCCGGCGGGCGAGGGCCGGCTCTATTTCATCGGCGGCTTCGCTGCGACCTATTTGCGGCGTGGCAATACCGTTCTGATCCCGATCCGCCTGGGTGTCGGCTGGCGGCAGGGGGTGAATATCGGCTATATGAAATTCTCCCACAAATCGCGTTGGTTCCCGCTCTGATCAGCCGAATTCAACGGCTTCGAACCTGATCGGTTCGCCGATCGCCGCTTCCGCGAGAGCGCCGTCCCACATCACGCGCTGCCCACGCACGATCGTGCCGATCGGCCGGCCGGTCAGCGTCATGCCGGTGAAGGGCGACCAGCCGCTGCGCGATGCGAGCCAGCTCTCTTCGATCGTCCACCGCGCCTTCAGATCCACCACGCTGAAATCGGCATCATAGCCAGTCGCGATGCGGCCTTTGCCGATGATACCAAACACCCGTTGCGGGCCGGCGCTGGTCAGATCGATCAGGCGCGCCAGGGTGGTGCGCCCTTCGGCGACGTGGTTGAGCATCAGCGGCAGCATCGTCTGGACGCCTGGCATGCCGCTCGGACTGTCCGGATAGGGCTTCGCCTTCTCCTCGAGCGTGTGCGGGGCGTGATCCGAGCCGAGAATGTCCGGCACGCCCTGCCCCAGCCAGTGCCACAGCCCGTCGCGGTGCGCGCCCGAGCGGATCGGCGGGTTCATCTGCGCGAGTGTGCCAAGCCGGGGATAGGCCTCCTCGCCTGCCAAGGTGAGGTGCTGCGGCGTAACCTCACAGGTTGCGATATCCTTGTTTTGCCCGAGCAGTTCGAGTTCGGCCGGCGTCGTTACGTGCAGGACATGAATGCGCCGTCCGGCCGCCCGGGCCAGCGCGAGTATCCGCCGCGTCGCGAGCAGCGCGCTCTCATCGTCCCGCCACACCGGATGCGACGATGCATCGCCTGGCACGCGCTCGCCGGCCCGCGCGTTCATCCGCGCCTCGTCCTCGGCATGGATCGCGACGCGGCGACGGCCCGAGGCGAGTACCCGGGCGAGGCTGGCGTCCTCAGCCACGAGCAGGTCGCCGGTCGAGGCGCCCATGAAGATCTTGACGCCGGCTGTTCCCGGCAGCCGCTCGAGCGACGCGAGTTCAGCGGAATTGGCGTTGGTCGCGCCGACGTAGAAAGCGTGATCGCACCACATCCGGTGACGCGCGCGGCCGAGCTTGTCCCGGATCGCCTCTTCGCTGTCGGTGTTGGGCTTGGTGTTGGGCATCTCGAACACAGCGGTGACGCCGCCAAGGACAGCTGCGCGGCTGCCGCTTTCGAGATCCTCCTTGTGCGTGAGCCCGGGCTCGCGGAAATGGACCTGGGTGTCGATGACGCCGGGCAGGATATCGAGCCCGGTGCAGTCGATCGTCTCGCCCGCAACGCCGGTAGCCCCGATTTCGGCAATGCGGCCGCCGCGCACGCCGATATCGGCACGCACTGGCCCACTCGGCAGATGGAGTGTGCCACCCACAAGCTTCAGATCGAACGCGCTACCCGTCATGACCGTCTTCGCCTCTTCCGCGATCCCTCCGGCATCCCTACCTGTTCGCCATGAGCGAAACCACCCCAACCGCCCGAAACCATGGCACGATGCTCGCCGACCGTGCGCTGATCCGCGTGGCGGGCGAGGATGTCCGCGGCTTCCTGCAGGGCCTGGTGACGCAGGACGTGCTTGGTCTCACTGCCTCCGCACCTCGCTGGTCAGGCCTGTTGACGCCACAAGGCAAGGCCTTGTTCGACTTCCTGCTCTGGGCGGACGGCGACGCCCTGCTGATCGACTGCGAAGCGGAGGCGGCCGATGCGCTTGCCCGCCGGCTTGCCATCTATCGGTTGCGGCGCCCGATTGCGATTGAGCGAGTCTCGGGCGCGGTACATTGGTCACCCAGCGGCGATGTCGGCGCGCCCGACCCCCGCCTCCCGGAACTCGGCCGCCGCTGGCTAGGCGACGCTGGCGAACCTGCCGGTGGATGGCTGGCGCACCGACTGTCGCTTGGGGTTGTCGAGGGACTTGCCGAACTGGGATCGGACAAGACACTGTGGCTCGAGGCCAATGCTCGCGAGCTGAACGGGGTCAGCTTCACCAAGGGCTGCTATGTCGGCCAGGAGAATACTGCGCGGATGCATCACCGCGCCAAGGTCAACCGCCGCCTTGTCGCGGCACCGCTCGCCGAACCGGGCGAGCGCACCCGTGCCAATTATCCCGAGCTCGGCCTGATGGTCGAGCTACGCCGGGTCGAGGCGCTGGGCGACGCGATCGTGCCGGCCTGGCTGGCGACGGCGCTGGGCGAAGGCTAGGCCAGCGGGGGAAATACGTTCCGTTCGTTTCGGATAGCCATTGCCAGGGTCGGGCCGCCAACCTGCCACGTGCCCTGGCGCCGTCACGCGTAGATTTCCCTGTTCCGCCTTCATTAACAGGGAAATTTATATTTTTTCTCGACCCCGTCGCGTGCAAAATTTGCAATATTCTTTTATCTACAAGCACTTAGCGGGAATCTCCCTGAGCCGGGCTGATCCGGAACAGGGAATAACAGGGAATTATCAGGGAAAATGGGGCGCGGACCGCTGCCATTTCGCAGCGGAACAACATTCAAGATCGACCATGAGAAATAGCTGTCGGGCTTCTGGAAGCGTCCCGTGCATACCCTATGCCCGATCAGGCGATGCGATTGAATCGCGCCGCTGCAGGCCGACCGGTCTGATGCTTCCATATTGGCGTCCGACGTCGTGGCGCCGCGATCGCCTCGTAAACCTCGGCACCTTGAGCAGCGCGAGCGCGCCCTTGGGCATACGACCTGCCATAGCCTGGTTGCCGGGTAGGGGAATTCGAGCCGATTCGGTTGGCGCGCCCGATATGGCGCTATACGCCCAGGACGTGGGCCCCGACCGTCTCGCAGACCCCCGCTGCTATTGCTGCGGGCAGCAGGAGGACCGCGACGAGAAGCATGAGCGGCCATGGCACCGGCGTGAAGGCGTGAAACCGAGTCCAGGCAGGCTTCCGGCAAACGGTTAGGCGCGCCATCGGGCTGCGCACAAACGAAAGGGGAGACCGGCGATGCCGATCTCCCCCTCGATAGCTTGCGAAACGCAGGAGAGGCTTAGTTGCCCGACCCAGGTCCGTAAGTGACTTCCACGCGGCGGTTCTGAACCTCGCGGACACCGTCGGCAGTCGCGACGCGCGGGCGGCTTTCGCCGAACGCTTCCGTCGAGATCACGCCAGCGGGGATCGCATGAGCGGACAGATAACCCTTCACCGAGTCGGCACGACGCTGCGAGAGAGCAACGTTGTATGCATCCGAACCCGAGCGATCGGCGTGACCGGCCAGCATGACCTGCGCATTGCCGCAGTTCTGATACTGGGTGATGGCATTGTCGAGGATCGACGATGCATCCGGCGTAATGTCCGACTTGTCCCACTCGAAGAACACGATGAACGGTCCTGGCGAGCATACCGGAGGCGGAGGCGGCGGCGGCACGTCTGGCGGAGGTGGCGGGGGAGGTGGCGGGGGAGGCGGCGGGGGAGGCGGAGGTGCCACCGGCTCGCCGAAGTTGTAAGTAAAGCCACCAAGGATTGAGTGCGAACGATAGTCAGTGTTGATCGAACGACCCTGGTTATCGACCAGCTTCACATTATCCGCGACAAAGTAGCGATACTTGATCGAGGCATCGATGTGGCTGGTGATCGGTG
>JBDTXU010000527.1:0-3311 GCA_040006055.1 Sphingomonas bacterium
TGGCATCCAAGATTTAACTATGGCTTACGAGCGCGGACCGCAGGCGCTTATCGCTCCATCAGCCGCGGCATCAATTCGACGAAATTGCAGGGGCGATGGCGGCTGTCGAGCTGGTCCTTGAGGATACCGTCCCAGGCGTCCTTTACCGCGCCGGTCGATCCCGGCAGCGCGAAGATATAGGTGCCGCGCGTCACACAGGCGCAGGCGCGCGACTGGACGGTGGAGGTGCCGATCGTCTGGTAGCTGAGCCAGCGGAACAGCTCGCCGAAACCCGGAATTGGCTTGTCCTGGATGCGCTCGATCGCTTCGGGGGTCACGTCGCGCCCGGTAACGCCTGTGCCGCCGGTGGTGATGATGCAATCGATCTGCGGGTCATCGATCCAGGCATGCAGCCGGCTGACGATCGCGGCGACCTCGTCCTTCGCGATGGCCCGGTCCGCAAGCACATGGCCGGCAGCACTCAGCCGCCCAACGAGCGTGTCCCCGGAACGATCATCGGCAAGCGAACGGCTATCCGAGACGGTAAGCACTGCGATCCTGACCGGCAGGAAAGCTGCGTCCTCATCAATTGGCACTGGCGACCGATACCGGCTGTGCCTGCACGTTCTGGGCGCTGATCGGCTGACCGCCATAGCTCGGCACGCTCGAGCTCAACCGCACCGCGGTCGCTCCGGGCATGCCGGGGAAGCGCGGCCACAGGCCCTGGGCCAGCGCGGCACGACTCGGCGAGGCGGTCTTGCCGGTCTCGCCCTCGTACATCCAATAATTGCGCAGCACCGTCGTCACATAGCCGCGCGTCTCCCAGAAGGGGATCGACTCGATATAGAGCAGCGGGTCGCCGCCATCACGGGCCTGAGTGTTCCACAGCTCGACCGGGGCTGGCCCGGCATTATAGGCGGCGATCACCTTGGGCAGCAGTCCGCCGGTGCAGGGCTGGTCGCGCAACTGCTCGAGATAGCTCTGGCCGACTTCCATATTGGTGCCGGGCCGGCTCAGCGCCGAACGATCGAAGGTGCGGCCCTGTTTGCGGGCGATGTCAGTGGCGGCACCGGGGCGGACCTGCATCAGGCCGTAAGCGCCGGCGGGGCTCACCACATCAGTGCGGAAGCGCGATTCCTGGAGCGTGTGGGCGAACACCAGCGCCTTGTCGACGCGCCAGCCGCCATCGGGTGTCCAGTTCGGCGCCGGATAGCGCGCCTCGACCGGTGGGGTCGCACCGACCGGGCCGTTATGCGACAGCCAGACGAGCGTGCCCGGCAGGCTGAGCGCCGAGGCGAAGCGCACCAGCGAGGGAAATTCGGAAGGGTCGCCGATCCGCGCCTGCTGCTTGATCACTTCATCGGCGAGCGACGTCTCGCCGATTTCGACCAGCGCCGCTGCGACCCGGATATTCGGGCGGCGTGCCAGCGTCTGCCAGTCGCCGGCCATCACGGTGTCACGGGCTCGCGTCGGCGGGTCCTGGATGTTGAGCGTCTGGCGCGCGAGCAGGCCGTAGAAGGTCTCGCGATATTGCGCCGCGTTCTTCAGCCGGCCCTCGACCAGATCGAACCGGCCGCATTGCATGTCGGCGCGTGACGCCCAGAACAGCCCGGCCGCGCGCAACTCGATATCGGTCGCCCGCGCCGCCACCGTCTGGAAACCGCGGGCGGCTGCATTGCAATCATGCTGACGCCATGCCGCGAGTGCGCCAACCCAGTCGCCCTGGACCGCCCAATCGCCAAACCCGGTCGACGCCTTGGCCGCCATCGCCCGGGCGTTATTGTCGTCGCCCTGGATGAAATAGATCCAGGAGACTTTCTGCTGCCACTGAGTCAGTGCGTCGGTTGAAAGGCCCGGGGTTGCCTCCAGCAGCGCCTGGGCGCTCCGGCCGTCATCGGCCTTGATGAAGGCCTGCATCCTGATCGCCAGTTCGGCGGTCGACATGTCGGTGGGAATGCTTTTCGCGCGCAACCGGGCAGGGGCGCCGTCAATCCAGCTGAGTCTGCGCGCCTCGGGCAAAGGCGGCAAGCCGACCCCGCCGCGCGAGCTCGCCATGGTCGCGATCTGTTGGGCCTGGGGAAGCTCGGGGGCTTCGCTCAGCAGCTTCATCAGCGGATCGAGATCGGCCTTGGGTGATCCTTTGGCCGTCACCATTTCGGCGCGGGCCATTGCGTGGAGTGGGCCGGGCTTCATCGAATCGAGCTGGAGCTGGGCGTCCTGCCATTTCTGGTCGCGGATGCTCTGGAAGACGCCGCGATATCCGGCGCGCTGCTCAGCATCGAGCTGGGGAGGGATGAGCGCCGCGTTCGCAGCGCGCGGAGCCTCTGTGGCATGGGCGGCGGCGAACGGCGCCAGCGCCAGGGTGCAGGCAAGGATGAATTTCGGCGTCACGTGTCGGTCCCCGATTTGTCTGGCCCTGATTTTTCCAGGCTACCGATCAGCATCTGCAAATCTTTCCATGCTTCGGCCTTTGCGGCCGGCCGCTCGAGCAGGAAGCGCGGGTGGAAACTCGCCACCGCCTGCGTTGCGACATCATTGCCCATAGCGGATTGTTTGCCGCCACTCAGGTTAACCACGTGTAAACTACCGCGCGCCCGGGCCGCATCGGCCCCAAGCAGCGCACGGCTCGGCGCATTGCCGAGCAGCAACAGCCGTTTCGGCCGGGCGAGCAGCACATGCTGCCGCGCGACCTCGTTGAGCCGATCCTCAATCTCGGGAGATACCCGGCCTGCCACCGGGCGCGTCGCGCAGACCGGCACGAGATAGATCGCTGCCCGGTCCAGCCCGATCGCGGCGAGCATGCGATCGAACAATCGCCCCGCCGCGCCGCTCATCAAGATGCCGCTATCGGCATCCTCGCGTTCGGGCAGGTCGATCATGACCATGATGTCGGAGGCGGGCGAGCCCTGCGCCGCGATCGGCAGGCCGGACCAGCCCGCTTCCGGGGCATCGGGACCGACACGCCATGCCTCGAACCCAGCAAGCGTATCGGGAAGCGGCGCGATTTCCGCTACGGCAGCGAGCGCGGCGGTGGCGCGGGGCGCGGCTTTCACCGGTTCGACGACGGCCAGCCAGTCGCGGGGCGCCTCGTCGACAAGCGCATCGACGCCGGCCTCGCGCCACCAGTCGATCGCGCTTGCCGCCGCTGTCTGCCAGCTTATGTCAAGGTCTGCCCCCATGGCTGCTGTTAGACTCACATGTTGACGTCGCGGTCAATTCGCTGGCACCGCAGCATGGACAGGACGTTGCTGCGGCGCGACGAGAGCGCCCGCTACGCCCCGATTGGAGACGATGATGAGCGAACGTGAGTCCATGCCCTATGACGTCGTGAT
>JBDTXU010000528.1:0-5996 GCA_040006055.1 Sphingomonas bacterium
GATGCGCGAGATGGCCGACCTGATCGGCCCCCAGCGAGCAGCCGCGACAGGCATGGTCGGGCCAGCCGAACACACCGGGTTCGAAAAAGGCGCGATAGACGATCAACTGACTGCGGCCGTCGAACAGATCGAGCAGGCTTGCTTTTCCGGCCGGCCCTTCGAAGGCGTACGCCTTCTCCACGGCCATCCACGGCATCCGCCGGCGCTCGGCGGCCAGCGCGTCCCTCGCACGGATCTGTGCCTTTTCCTTCACGAGCAGCTGCGCGCGCGCAGCCTCCCACATCTCCGGCGACACGATCGGTTGCCGGGTCTTCAGACCTTCATCCTGCATGGCATTGCTCCTGCTCTTAAAAGCATCTTCGTGTCAGTGCTGCGCTTCCGGGCCCTATTCCGCCGAGATCGCGCCAATGCGCGAAAGCACCTGAGGCCAGCCGCCGCTCATGCCGCGATACGCAGTTTCGTTCCTGGGCAGGACGAAGCCTGTATGGACGAGGCGCAACCGCGTGCCGCCCTCGACCTTCTCAAGCGTGAAGGTAACCAGCGTGTCGAGCGGCGCGCCATAACCGACATTGCTCTCGTGCCCGCCCCGCCAGGAATAAACGAAGCGCTCGTTCGGGATCACCTCCAGAACCTCGCACTGGATCGTACCGTCCCATTGCCCGGCCGCTGTGGTCCGATAGGCGAAGCGATTGCCGACCACCGGCTCGAACCCGGTCGGCACCATGCCGATCCAACGGCCCATAAGCTCGGCTGACGTCAGTGTTTTCCAGATTGTGTCGGGGGCATGGGGGAAGCCCTCGTCGATCATGATCTGGGGTCGAGTCTGCAAAGCGGCGTCGTTCATGGATCGATCTCCTTCAGCAAAATGCGCAGATTGGCGAAGCGCTCGCGCCAGAAGGCGTCATAATGGCTCAGCCAGTCGAACAGCGGGGCGAGGCCTTCAGGCTGTGCCCGGTAGAATATCTTGCGCCCCTCGGGACGATCGGCGACGAGGCCCGCCTGTTTCAGGGATTTGAGGTGCTGGGAGATGGCGCCCTGAGTCACCCCGCTGGCGCGGGTCAGCTCGAGCACGTTGATCTCCCCTGTCCCGGCGATGCGCTCGAACACGGCGCGGCGCGTCGGGTCGGCAAGGGCGCGCATGACGGCATCGATGCTGCTGGTCTGGATCATGACATCGAATTAGCCATCGCTAATCGATTAGTCAATACTAATTGAAACCGCAGAGGCCTCTCAGTGACGTGACTCAAACATTGTACAACGTTCGGTACAGCTGAAAATGTCAGCGCCCCGCATGACATTCCCAACAGATACAGGCGCACCGTTCAGCCGCCGTCGATTCAACCGCGTCGAAACCTGCGCTACCCGAAGTCTCTCTGCGCTGCTTGCCCGCGAAACTTGCTCTTCAGTAGCGCGCCGAAATCCGGCAGAGTGGGGCCAGCCCCTTGGAGTCCCGCCGATGAAAAGCCCTGCCATCGCAACCATCCTGCTCCCCTTCCTGCTCCCCATCTCGCTCGGGGCGTGCGACCGAGCCGCGCCGCAGAACGACACCGCCCCCCCGCCGGTGGCCGAGGGCAATTATCTCGAAGAGATCGAAGCTTTGCCGAGCGGCCAGCGTGACATGGTGTTCATGCGCGCCATCCAGGATTCCAACATCCCCTGTCAGCACATCACCGGTTCGGCTGTGCATGCGAAGGTAAGGGACCGGCCGACATGGGTCGCACATTGCGTCGACGGCCGGGACTGGATTCTGATCCTCCAGCCGGGCGGCTTGATCCATGTCGTGAATCCCGGCCAGATCGGCGAACCGGATATGTCGCCTAACACGAACACGACCGGAGTCGAGTAGCGAACCTGCGATAGCCTATATGGCCTGACCTGCTCCAGTGGGTTCGGTACCGGCAGGAGAATATCAGCTCTCAAGCGCGCATTCGCGGTCGCTCAGACCTTTGCCCAGCCGTGTGTGGCAAAGCCGTTGTCTTGCTCATATTGGCGGGCGTCTGATCCGCACCCGACCTTCTGACCTGCTTTCGTTGCGGATTGCGGGCTGGCGCTGCTGATCGCCCAAGTAGATCATAAATAAAAGGTAAACTCAGTAATTCTACAAATAGAGTGCGGAATTTTACTTATATCACCCCTTTGCATCTCCAAGCATTAACCCGATGCGGAACGAATCTCCGCGTCGGTAGTTTTGATACTCTTGAGGGATGTAAAATTCATGCCTGACTAACGCCCACGCATGCTTAAACTGCCTTGGATCAGCAGCATATCATGCCGAGCGAGCAAGCTGTCGATGGAACGGCAGCGTTCCGTCCGTATGGAGGATGCCTCAAGATTGTCCGCGGAAAAGGCGCTTTTTCACGCGGATCGAGCCCAGGGAAACGACCGGGCAGGAACGTTGTCAGCGCCTATGGGGAGATGCCGCAATGGCGCGCACCACATATCTCGTCGATGACCATGAAGGCGTTCGCACTGCTATCCGGAGATTGCTTGAGGTTCGTCCGGATCAGATCGTGCGCGATTTCGAGAGCGGCGAAGCCTTTCTTGCCGAGGCGGATAGCCTGGAACCCGGTGTGCTGCTGCTTGATCTCAACATGCCTGGGCTGAGCGGGCTCGAGGTGCTTGAGGCACTTCAATCCCGCTATCGCGGCAAATTCATCGTCCTGATCCTCACTGGCATGGACACCGTACCGCATGCGCTTGGTCCGATGCGCGGTGGCGTGTTCCGCTTCGTCGAGAAGCCGTGCGATGCGCAAAAGCTGTTCGACACGGTTGACGCCGCCCATTTGGCCCTCGTCCGGGGCAGAGCGACAAATGGCTATCGACCACCCGCCGGCAACTTCACGATGAACATGGTGCCCCCCTGGTCCGGCGAGGAGCAGAATACCTGCCCGCGATGACGCTCGGCGATTTGCCGCACGAGTGAGAGGCCAAGCCCCCAACTGCCCATAGTCTCGCTCGATCCGGCCGGTCGGAAAAAGGGTTCGAACACCCGGTCGCGGAGTTCGGGCGCGATGCCCGGGCCGTGATCATGAACCTCGATGACGATCGCCGCGTCGCCGCCCGACACCTCGTGCCGAAGCGCGATCTCAACGGGAGCGGCACCATGTTTGATCGCATTCTCGATCAGGTTGCGGATCAGGCGGCGCAACAGCGTCGGCGATCCGGCGATCTCGAAGGGAGGAGCGCCCGGCGGGACCTCGCGCATCAGCACTGCGGCGCGCGCTGCCTCTTCGGCCGCCAGCGCCAGGCAATCCACCGCCTCGCAGCGGCCGATATCGGCGCCATGATCGAGCCGGCTTGCCAGCAGGATCTCCTCCACCAGCGCGTCGAGCTCGGCAATCTCCCCTCGGATCACTGGCACGAGCGTGTCTCCCGATGCATCGGCAAGCATCTCCACCGCAAGTGCCAGCCGTGCGAGTGGAGACCGCAGCTCATGGCTGGCATGCGCCAGCAGCGTCTTGTGCGCCGAGAGCAGCGCATCGGTCCGGTCGGCCGCTGCGTTGAAGCTGGTCGCGACCGCCGCGATCTCGTCGCCGCCATCGACCACCGCGCGCCGCGTCAGGTCGCCACCACCCCATGCCTCGACGCTGCCGCGTAGCGCTTCGAGCCGCCGGGTTATCCGCGAAATCACCGGAAAGGCGCCGATGCCCACCACCATCGCGACCAGGATCAGCATGCCGAGGCTATGGATCTGGAAACGGTGCATGAACGGGCCGGGCGTGCGCAGCACCGAGCCCATCGGTGCCACGCCGGCGAGATGCCAGACCATAGCGCCCAGGATCGCAACCAGCGCGACGCTGATCAGCACGGTTGGATAAACCTGCCAGAACAGGCGGCGGCGGAACCGTCGCATCTCAGCCCTGGTCCTGGATCTTGGCGAAGACATAGCCCGCGCCGCGCACCGTGATGATCCGGCGTGGCTGCGCGGGAAAATCCTCCAGCACCGCGCGCAGGCGGGAAATATGGACGTCGATCGATCGGTCGAACGCCTCGAGCTCCTCGCCTCGGGCAAGGTCCATCAACCGTTCGCGCGACAGGATCCGGCCGGCATGCCGCGCGAGGACCAGCAGCAGGTCGAACTGATAAGAGGTCAGGATTTTCGCCTCGCCATCGATCCGAACCGAGCGTGACCCGGCATCGATCTCGAGCCGGCCGAAGCGCAGCCTCGCCGTATCGCCGTTGTGGGGATCACCCCGCCGCCGCAGGATCGCCTTGAGCCGCGCAAGTAGCTCGCGTGGATTGAACGGCTTGGGCAAATAATCGTCGGCGCCGAGCTCGAGCCCGACGATCCGGTCCGTGTCCTCGCCGCGCGCGGTCAGCATCAGGATCGGCACATCGCTTTGTGCGCGCAGGCGCCGGCACACTTCGAGCCCGTCGATATCGGGCAGCATGATATCAAGGATGACAGCGCTATAAGCCCCGTCCTGGCTCACCGCCTCGATCCCCGCCGTGCCGGTGTGACGCGCCTCGACCAGGAACCCGCCCTCGGACAGATAGTCGCTCAGCATGTCGGCGAGCCGGACATCGTCATCGATGATCAGAATCCTGTCGGACATCAGCGCGCAATGCTGCCTCAAATGGGAGAAAAGGGGGGCTCCGTAGCAGTTGGTGAACCGCAGGGCGCCCAAGGGCAAGGGTACCACCTTTTCCCTCTCCCATTTTGGGGAGAGGGAAGGAGGAGCGAAGCGACGGGAGGGTGAGGGCCGTGTGTCTCGAGCCTCAGCCCCCTCATCCAACTTCGACTAGGTCGCTGCGCTCATAAGTCTCCGTATCCTTCTCCCCCGAGGGGAGAGGGGTCTGAGCCGCGGCATTATATACCCTGGCCGTGTTCCGCCGCCATCGCGACCAGCTTGGCGCGCTGATCCGGCCGTAGCACCTCGGCGGCATCGGCCATCGCCCCCGTCGCGGCGCGGCTCGCGCTATCGATCCGTGCGATTTGGGCTGCCCGGAGTTGTTCCAGCGCCGCCCGATCGACCGTCGGCGCGGCCAGGATCTGGTGGAGGCTCTTGTGGGTCGCCCCCATATCCTCATGAAGCTTGGCCATCGGCTCGAAACCCGTGTGCAGGATCGATCCGATCTTCGTCTTCTGGTCGTCGCTCGCGCCGACCGCATCGAGCATCTGCGTGACATGGCCCATCGCCTTGGCATGCATATCGCCCGCGCCGCCGTGCATCATGCCGTGCATGCTCATGCCGACACCCTGCGCAGATGCGACCAGGACCGGCAGCGCCGCCCCGCTTGCGACAAGGGCCGCGGCCAGCGCTGTCCGGCGCAACCATCCCCGCCGGACGGCGCGGTTCGGCAGGTCCGTGCTGTTTTCCGGAATATCGTTCATGTCGTTGATCTCCTTAGCGGCCGAACCCTGTGCGTGATGCTCGGTGACGGCAGGGAGACTTTGCCCGCTCCGTATTTCTCCCGTTCCGGGCCAATGTTAAGCAGTGTAAAGTTGAGAACGGAGCGGGTGAGGAGAAGCCACAAGTCTGGCGCAATCCCCCGGTCGATCGGGTTGCCTTCGCCGCCCTGCCCCGCGCATTTTGTCCCCTGAGCTTTTAGCAAAAAAGGGGCGGGCCGATGACTGAGGATGCGAACGACACTGGTCACACGAAACCAACGCCCGCGCCCACGCCACCCCCGCCGCCCAACATCCTGCTGATTACTTGCGACCAATATCGGTTTCCGCGCTTCTCCTACGGCGCTGAGGGCGGCTTCGTGGAGGAGCTCAAGCAGATCCTCGGCTTTCAGGGCGAAGTCCGTGCGGACAATGCGTACGCCAAATATTTCCCCGGCCTGCTCCGCCTGCGCCAAAACGCCGTGGTGCTGCGCAATCACAGCATCGCCGCCAGCGCCTGCACACCGAGCCGCGCGACCATCTATACCGGGCAATACGGCACCAAAACCGGGGTCACCCAGACTGACGGGCTGTTCAAGAACGGCGATAGCCCGAACTTCCCCTGGCTCGAGGCGGACGGCATCCCGACGCTCGGCACCTGGATGCG
>JBDTXU010000529.1:0-3589 GCA_040006055.1 Sphingomonas bacterium
AGCACCATGATCAGCGGCCCCGGCGTCGTCTCGGCCATGCCGAGCCCGTCGAGCATCTCCCCAGGCTTCAGCCAGTGATAGGATTGCACCGCCTCCTGCGCGACATAGGCGAGCACGGCATAGGCGCCGCCAAAGGTCACCACGGCCATGGTCGAGAAGAAACTCGCGATCTGGCTGAACACGCTGCCCGGCCCCAGCCAGACCAGCAGCACCGCCACCGGCACCAGCCACAGCAGCAACCACACCAACGCGACCCGGAGCGACCGGCGTACCGAAACCCGGGCATGCGCCGGCAATTCCTCGCCGAGCAGGCTCTCGGCATCCTCGACGATCGCGCCCTTCGCCGCTGCATGCCCGCCACCGACCTTGAACACCGCAAGCCCGGCTTTGCCCCCGATCCACCCGATCAGCCCTGCCGCCAGCACGATCAGCGGAAACGGGACCCCAACGAAGAAGATCAGCACGAACGCAGCCGCCGCGATGCCTAGCATCGGCCGGTTGCGCAGCGCCCGCCCGCCGATCCGCACCACCGCCTGCAGCACGATCGCCAGCACCGCCGCCTTCAGCCCGAAGAACAGGGCCGAGACGATCCCGACCTTGCCGTAAAGTGCGTAGATCCAGCTCAGCGCCATGATCGACACGACGCCGGGCAGCACGAACAATCCGCCCGCGACGATGCCACCCCGGGTGCGGTGCATCAGCCAGCCGATATAGGTCGCCAGCTGCTGCGCCTCGGGGCCCGGCAACAGCATGCAATAATTGAGCGCGTGCAGGAATCGGTGCTCCCCGATCCAGCGTTTCTCGTCGACCAGGATGCGGTGCATCACCGCGATCTGCCCAGCCGGTCCGCCGAACGAAAGCGCGGCGATCCTGAGCCACACCCAGAACGCCTCGCTCAGGGACACCTCGGCCGGGCGCGCGCGCAAGGCCGGCGCGGCGGCAATGTCAGCGACACTCACTTGGCTTTCCCCTTGGCCGGCGTGTGCGAGACCCAGTCATGCATCTCCGCGGTCGCATCGCGGCACCAGCGATAGAGCGCGTCATACACCGTGATCCCCGCCTCGAGCTGGGCGAGATCGTCAGCGAACATCCGCGATAAGCCAAGCGACACCGCCAGCAACCCCGCCGCCTCCGGCGCAAGCTCGGGACGCGCGGTATCGGCGCCGCGCACGATCGGCGCCAGCCGCACCAGTCCGTCGAACCCGCCAAGCCCGAAATCCTCGATCATCGCATCGAAGGTGCACAGCGCCCCGCGATGACTCCAGCGCACGCCGGCACCCTCTATATCGAACGGCGTCGCCCCCATCCGCGCCGCAACTCCGGCAATTTCGGAGGCCGCGACGAACAGGAATAGCGCGTCAGGGTCGATAAAGCGCCGGATCAGCCACGGACAGGCGATCCGGTCGACCTTCGGCCGCGCCCGCGTGACCCATAATGTGCGCCCGGCCGCATCACGCGGCGGCACCGCCTCTTCATTGACGAGCGGCAGACCCGCGGCGGCCCAGCCGGCAAAACCGCCCTCGAGAAGCTCAGCGTCAGCACCGGCCTGGCGCAGCCACGCAGCGGCGCCATGGCTCGACGCATCACCGCTCCGGCAGGTGACGACGACGGTCTGAGCGGCATAATCAGCCGCCCATTCCGCCAGCCCAGCAAAGGAACGTCGGCGCGAGCCTGGAATCGAACCGGGATCGGCGGCAATCTCGACATCGCTACGCAGGTCTATGATCGGCGGGCAGCCCGGCGTGCCGATGAGGCGGACGAGCTTGTCGGGTGAAATCGCGTTGATCGCGGGCATAAGGCGTCCTCAGGCTTTGGGGGACGCGATACTTCAGCCTGTCGCCTCATGGGGAGATCGCAAACCCCATGCCAGCAAAATGGCCGGCTCAGAGCGGCGGTGTCAAGACCCGGCGGTGAACCCATGCGAGTCCGCTCAAAGATCGAAAACCGCCAGCACCAGCACCGCAACCAGCAAGATCGCGGTGCCGGCGAGGAACACCTTGTCGGCCAGCCGCTCGAACCAGTCGTGCGGATCGTCGCCGCGCAGTGACAGATAGGAAAAGACGCAACTCGCCGCGAAACATACCACCCCGGCCCAGGCGATCTCGTCGGCAAGCGTCTTGCCCGAGGCTTTCGCGATATGCAGGCCAGCGATGATCAGCAGTGAGATGCCCAGCAGATTGGTCGCTGCGTTGAGGATATGGCTTGATGTGCGCATCCCCGCCCCTTGGCGCGGGCGACATGAACGGCTGAGAAACGGGAAGGTGTGTGCGAATGATCTCAGCTGCAATTGCCCGTTGTCAGATGGCTCAGGCGATTTTTCGGGCTGCAAAATTGCTGCGCACTCGGGAGAGATGACCGCGAGATGTCGATTCAACCGCAATCCGAAATGTAGCACTGTGCAAACCGGGCGGGTGAGAACCGCCCAGTTCGCTCTTTCACATGAAGGTCGAAAGCTCGGTGCTTCGCCCTTCCCTGTTATTTCCAACGGGTTCCCTGTTATGGGTGCGGCTCTTCCCTGTTCCGCGCGGGCGCTTCCCTGTTATCGAAATAACAGGGAAAGGCGACGGTAACACTATGGAAAAGCTTCGTAAATTTGCCCTAAAAACTGCCAAAAAGCGCCGGAATCAGGCGAAAAAATAAAATCTTCCCTGTTCTTTCCCTGTTATCGGGCAGGAACAGGGAAAGCGACGATCGTTGCGAGCGCCACCAGTCGGTGCCGGATCGGCCCGAAGCTCTGGCCAAATCGAGCAGAGTAAGAAGGTGGCGCCTGACGGAAGCCAGTGCCGCTACCCTGACTCGACAAGTTGGATTTCATCACTGAGAACAAACCGAAAACTTTCGGGCCGATTCCATGGGTATCATCGCAACCGCCATCGAATATATGATCGCAGCCGGCATGAGCGGCGACGCGCTGATCAGCGCGGTTGCCGATATGGAAGCGGCTATCGCCATCTGCTCGCCAGCGGCGAAGCGCCAGCCGCGCTACCGGGCGCGCCTCTCAGTCCGTAGCGCAGCGTCACAAAGCGTAACGCGTGACGTTGGTGACGCCAGTGACGCTCCCCCCAATGATATATATTCTAACCCCCCTTCACCCCTATCCTCTAACGAGGATCGGTCCCCTTTTTCTGAAAAAACGATTTCGAACGAACCTCGGCCCACTGGTGACGCACGCCGCCTGCCGGGCTATCCTCGCCGAACAGAAACCGTGAGAGGATTCCCAGTGAGACAGTTCCGAGCCCTGAAGCTGACCCGAACCCTCACACTGGCCGCCGCCTGCGCCACCCTGCTGCCGATCGCCGCCCAGGCAGCGCCCGGCCAGACCTGGGTTCGAAGCTGGGAAGCCGCTCCGCTCGAGGTTTCCCTCCCCCGCCCGGCGCCGCCCCCGGCAACGCCCGATGCGGCAGCCGCGGCACCGATCGCTCCGATCACCTCGGACGTCACCTTCCGCATGGTCGCCCGGATCTCGGCCGGCGGCACGTCAATCAGGCTTCGGCTGTCGAACGAGATCTCGGCCGATCCGCTGCGCCTCGGCGCGGTCCATGTCGCACTGGCCGGTGACGACGGCACGATCGTGGCGGGCAGCGACCAG
>JBDTXU010000530.1:0-3119 GCA_040006055.1 Sphingomonas bacterium
TGCTCGGTGCCGAAGCGCCGAAGCCGATGCGGGATCTGGCAAAGCTCAGCAGGGCGATGCGCGCCGGCTGAGGGACGGGCGCTACAGCGCGCTGGTTTCCAGTGCCAGACCGGCGATCGTCACTGCGTCGAGCCGTTCGCCGAACGCTATCTGCCGGCGTTCGGCATAGGCATCGTCACGCGGCGCCCAGAGCTGATGGATCAGCCTGGCGTTGAGATCGACGACCCAATATTCCGGAACGCCGGCGCGGGCGTAAATGCTTGCCTTGCGCTTGAGGTCGCCGCTCACCGTCGTGTCGGAGATCTCGACAATCAGGGCGACACTTGCGAGAGGGATCAAGCCTTCGCCGCGCGGTTCGCTGGTCAGGACGATATCGGGTTCGGGCGCATCGTAACTGGATAGGTCGATGCTGGCTTCGGTCAGGGGACGAAGCGGGGAATCCAGATCGCGCAGGGCGTCTCGCAAGGCATCGTACAGTTCCGCTTTGGCAAGCGCGTGCGGACGATGCTGGGCGTTGATGAAGTAGAGTTTCACCTCGATCAGCTCGGTCTTTCGATACGCCTCGAGCGCCCCCGATTCATCGAGCAGCAGATAATCCTCGACCCGCAGCTTCACCGAGAGCGGGGAGGTGTTGAGGGGCAGGAACTCCATCATGGTAAAAAGCATATCGTGATGATCGCAATTTGTCAGGGCACGTCCGCTAGTGGGGTGGAACCGAAGTTCGTGCCATCAGGTTACCCTATTTTCGTCATGCCGGACTTGTTCCGGCATCCATGTTTCCGCAGGGTGTGCAAGCGTTGTTCTTGCGGCTCGATGGACCCAGGAACAAGTCCGGGGTGACGCTGGATATAATGGCACGAACTTTAGATTCGGGTGACTAGCGCCAGAGTCTATCGTCGAGGGCGCCGACGACATAGTCAGCACCCGGCCGGGACAGATGCTCCGGGTCGATGTAGTATGGCACCGGCCCTTCAGCGAACCGGCAGCCGGAGGGCGCGCACAAGATGCGCGACACCGAGGCGTAGAGTGCGCCCGGCATGTCGCCCACCGCCAGTGGCACGATCCGCGCGCCGGTGTCGTCAATCGGCTCGACGAAGCGCGATTCCACCTGGCCGTCGGCGGGTGCGAAGTCCGGGCTGAGCAGCGCCTCGGCCGCGCGGCGTGCCGGCAGGAAGCTGGTCATGGCATGGCGTGCCGGGTTGAAGCGCAGATAGGGCACGTCACCCAGCACGATCACCCGCTTGCCCGCCGCGGAGAGCCGGCGGATGGTGCGGGCCAGCGCGAGCCTCAGTTCGTCCTCGCTCGACCGCCCCGCCGCGCCGCCGTCACCCTCGACATAGGCGTCCCCGGCGGCAATCGCGCTCACACCGAACGGAACCTGCCAGAAGCCGGCAATCACCACGGTGCGAACCTGCGGGTCGCGCGCCACCGCCTCGATCGCCGCCTGATTGTACCGCGCGCACTCGGCGACATGGCCCGGATGGTTCGGCATCGCGCGGCTCGCGCCCAGCAGGGACGGGCAGGAGGATTTGGTGAGCTGTTCGAAGCCAAGCCCATGCCGTTCCGCCGCCGCCCGCAGGGCGTTGCCCAAAGCCGCCGCATGGCTGTCGCCGAGTAGCGCAAGGCGAGGGCGGGCATCGGCCGTGACACACACGCCCGAGAGGTTTGGCCGGTCAGCCCCATAGGGCGCAAGGCATGGCCCTCCACGGCTTTCCGCAAGGATCGCCTCGATCCGTGCCGCATCAGGCCCCATCCGCGCCGACAGGCCATGCGTGGCGTAGACGGCGATAAGGGCAAGGACCCCGACGCCGATCGCCGCACCATAGCGAAAGAGTTGCGCTCCGTCTGAAAGGTGCCGTCCGCCATGGCGAAAAGGGCGCTCGACGAACCGCCAGGATAGCCAGGCCGGCACCAGCGACAGCAAAGCCACGCTGGTCATCAGCGCGACCGAAGGCGCTTCGACAGCACAGATCCGCACCAGGGCAAGCAGCGGCCAGTGCCAGAGATACCAGGAATAGGAGATCAGCCCGATCCCGACCAAAGCCCGTGAGGACAAGAGCCGGCGGTTCACGACGCTGCCCTCGCTCAGAATCAACGCCGCCGCGCCCAGGGTCGGCAGCAAGGCCGCGATGCCCGGAAAAGCGAGATGATGGTCGAACAGGGCAATCGAGCCGGCGACAGCGGCGAGGCCCGCCCAGCCAAGCCCTTCCCGCAGGCGCTGCGATATCGGCGGCACGCGGCTCGCCGCCAGCAGCGCGAGCAGCACGCCGATCCCCAGCTCCCAAGCACGTGCCGGCAGCAGATAAAAGGCTTCGCTCGGAAAATGGCTGGTGAGGAAAATCGACAGCAGCAACGACACCAAGGTGATCACGGCGATCGCCGGCAGCGTCGCCCGGGCGCCGATCCGGTTGAGCAGCAGCAGCAGCAGCGGGGGCAGGAACAGATAGAATTGCTCCTCGATGCCAAGCGACCAGGTCATCAGGAACGGCTCGCCCCGCGCGTCCGGCGAGAAATAGCCGGCGGTTGCCCAGAACCACAGGTTCGATACGCCCGTCAGCGCGGCCGCCACGCTCGCCGCCAGCCGCTGCATCTCGGCCGGACCAAGCAAGGCAAGGCCGAACCCGACCGTCACTGCCGACACGGCGACCAGCGCGGGCAGGATGCGGCGCGCCCGCCGCGCATAGAAAGCCACGAAGCTGAACCGTCCGGACCTGATCTCGCGGTCGACGATGCCGCCGATAAGAAAGCCCGAAATCACGAAAAAGATATCGACCCCGACAAAGCCGCCGCCCACCGCCGCGAGCCCGGTATGGAACAGGACTACGGACGTGACCGCAATGGCGCGCAGCCCGTCGATATCGGCACGGTACCGGGCAATCGGCGCTACCTCGCTTGCCGCGAATACAGGATTGAGCTTGCCGACCTCGATGTCCATCACGCGCCCTTAGCGCCGTGGTGCTGGACAAATCATTGACGCAGCGCGCTTTGCGACACATTCGCCGAGAGATCGTCCATGGCCAGCCAGGATCAAGCGCAATGACCGGACACGAGCCCTTCGTCACCCGCTGCTACGAGCTCGCGCTCAAAAGCTACACCGAAGGCGGCTGCCCGATCGGCTC
>JBDTXU010000531.1:0-34905 GCA_040006055.1 Sphingomonas bacterium
AGCGGATGGCGCTGGTCGAGGCCGATGTGATGGCATCGCACCTCGGCACGCGCGATGCGGAAATGGCCCGCGACGAACGCAGGACGCGGTCGGCGCAGTTCAGCGAGAGCATCGCCCGGTCGATCGAGGGGACTGCCTCGCTCGGCAACCGGCTTCGCGTGCAGGCGCAGACAGCCTCCGCATCAGCGCGCGGCATGCTGGGCAAGACCTCCGAAGTCGCGGCCGCCGCCGAACAGTCCGCCGTGGCGATGCGCGAAGCGGCGCAGACCGCCACTGGCCTGATCCGCGCAATCGAGGATGCCCGTACGGAAGTCGAAGCGGCAGCTGAAATCGCGACGCGTGCATCCGCCCAGGCGGGTGCTGCTGTCGGCATGTCGGAAGCGCTTAGCGACCATGCCCAGTCGATTGAATCGATCCTGAGCCTGATCCGCGACATTGCCGGGCAGACCAATCTGCTGGCGCTCAACGCAACCATCGAGGCGGCACGTGCCGGCGACGCTGGCCGCGGCTTTGCCGTCGTCGCGCAGGAAGTGAAGAGCCTCGCCTCCCAGACCGCGCGGGCGACCGACGATATCGCCGCCAAGATCGCCGCGATCCAGTCAGCCACCAAGGGCACGGTCGACACCAATGCTTCGATCAAGGCGACGGTGGCGGAGGTGCAGGAAAGCGCCAACCGGATCCGCTTTGCGATGGAAGCGCAGGCGCAGACGGTGACCGCGATCACCGCCGCAGTCGATGAGACCGCGCTGGCGGCTGATTCGATGTCGAACACGATCGCGACGATCCGTGAGGATACCGAAAGCGTGGCAACCGAAATCGACTCGCTCGAGCGCGACTTCGGCGAGGTCGATGACCGGCTGAGCAACCTCAAGGGCGCTGCCGACAGTTTCTCGGAGAGCGTCGCGGCCTGACCGCCTGGGGTGACGGATGCGGGTCGCCGGGGCTAAGAGGCCCCGATGACCCATATTCTCCTGACCGGCAGCAGCCGGGGGATCGGTGCGGCGATCGCCGCGTCGCTCACCCGACCCGATGTGAACCTTGTCGGCCATGGCACGGCGAGCGGCATTCCGGCCGATTTCGCCGACCCGGCGGCCCCGCAGGCGCTGTGGGACGCCGCGCTCGAGCGGCTCGACGGGCGGATCGACATCCTCATCAACAATGCCGGTGTCTTCGAGGCGAACCCGATCGACCGGCCGCAGGGCGAGTGGGTCGCTGACTGGGAGCGGACGATGCGGATCAACCTGACCGCGTCCGCCGAGCTTTGCCGGCTTGCGATCCTGCACTGGCAAGAGCGCGGATCGGGCGGGCGGATCGTCAACATCGCCAGCCGCGCCGCCTATCGCGGCGACAGCCCGGCGCACTGGCACTATGCCGCTTCCAAGGCGGGCATGGTCGCGATGACCAAGAGCATCGCGCGCGGCTATGCGGCGCAAGGCATCCTGGCCTTTGCGGTCTGCCCGGGCTTCACCATGACCGGGATGGCCGAGGATTATCTCGCCAGCCGCGGCGGCGACAAGCTGTTGGCCGACATTCCGCTCGGCCGGGTGGCGGCGCCCGAGGAGATCGCCGAGACGGCGCGCTTCCTCGCGCTCGACGCGCCGCCCTCCATGACGGGTGCGGTGATCGATGTGAATGGAGCAAGCTATGTCCGCTGAACAGGTTAGCAGCTGGAAACTCACTTTCCCCTGCACGCGCGCGGAAGCCGAGGCGATCGATGTCGATATGGACGCGCTGGCGATGCTCGAGCCGCCGCCGGTGCTGATGACGACCGAGGAAGTGGTCGATGATGCCGAGCGGTGGCGGCTCGATGCCTATTTCGACGGCAAGCCCGACAAGGCGACGATAGCGGCGATCCGTGCGCTGGTGCCAAGCGCGGCCGGGAGCAAGGCGAAGGCCGAGCCAGTGGCTGACGCGGATTGGGTGACGCTGAGCCAGGCGGGCCTCGAGCCAGTCTGCGCGGGGCGGTTCTTCGTTCACACGGCCGAATATGCAGGGGCGATTCCGGCCGATGTGCGGGCGTTCGCGATTCCGGCTGGCCTCGCGTTCGGGACCGGGCATCACGAGACGACCACCGGCTGCCTGACGATGCTCGATGCGATGAAGCGGAGCGGCGCGCGGGTTGAGAATCTGATCGATCTCGGCACCGGCACCGGCTTGCTCGCCTTTGCCGCGCTGCATCTGTGGCCGCGCGCTTATGCGACGGCGACGGATATCGACGCGATCGCGATCGATGTGACGCGCGAGAATGCCGAGGCGAACGGCGTGGCGCTGGGGCAGCGCCAGGGCCGGGTGGAGCTGGCCGTCGCCGACGGGACTGACGACGCGCTGGTGCAGCGGCGGGCGCCCTATGATCTGGTGATCGCGAATATCCTGGCGGGGCCGCTGGTCGAGATGGCGGCGGATATCGCCGGGATCATGGCGCCGCACGGTCAGCTGGTGCTGGCGGGATTGCTCAAGACCCAGGCCGATGGCGTTGCGCGGGCCTATCGGCGGCGGGGATTGCGGCTGGCGGCGAGGCTGGATCTTGGGGACTGGGCGATCCTGCGATTGCGGATGCGGGCCTAGTTCCTCCCCGAGCTTGCTCGGGGAGGATTAAGAGGCCGCTTTGCCTCGCGCATAGTCCTGGGAGCCGTAGGTCAGCACGATATCGTCCGGCGCGATCGCGGCGACGGGGATGTCGGGCTCGGCCATGATCTCCTGGTATAGCGGTGCGAAGTCCGTCTCGACTGTCACGCGGAGGAGTTCGTCGAAGCTTGGGATGACGAAGTAGTTCTGCTGGAAATCATCGATCCGATACTCGGTCCGCATCACGCGCTTGAGATCGAAGGCGATACGGTTGGGGCTTGGATCGTCGAGCGCGAAGCGGCTTTCGGCGAAGCTGCTGACGATGCCCGACCCGTAGATGCGCAGGCCCTCGGGTTCGGCGATCAGGCCGAACTCGACAGTGTACCAATAGAGCCGGGCGAGGTGCTTCAGGGCGCCGAGCTCAAGCGCGCGCTGGCCGCCCTGGCCGTAGGCGACGAGATAGTCCGCGAACACAGGGTCGGCGAGCATCGGCACATGGCCGAACACGTCGTGGAAGACGTCCGGCTCCTGCAGATAATCGAGCTGATCGGGCCTGCGGATGAAATTGCCGGCGACGAAGCGGCGATTCGCCATATGCTCGAAGAACACGGCATCGGGGACAAGCCCGGGCACGGCGACGACTTGCCAGCCGGTGAGTTTCATCAGCCGCTCGGACAATTCCTCGAAATCGGGGATGCCGGGCTTTGAGAGCTTGAGTACGTCCAGCCCGCGCAGATAGGCTTCGGACGCGCGGCCGGGGAGCAAGGCCGCCTGGCGCTCGAACAGCCGATCCCACACCGCATGTTCCTCGGCGGAATAATGCGACCAGTCCTGGGGCACCGTCCAGTCCGCCGCGGCGCCTTCGGGAGGACGATCGAGAACATGCGTTTCGTCTGACATGAAAATGCCATATCATATTCCCGATGAAGCCGAAAACCTCAGCCGCGCGAACCGGCCTCAACCATGGGATGCGCGCGGCGAGATGGGCGGCCACTGGTCTTGCCCTCCTGTTTGCGAGCTATGGCGCGGCGGGCTTGGTGGGCGGCGCGATCCCCTCCAATGCCGGTTGGCGCGCCCCTGAAGCAGGGGTGCGTATCTATGTCGAGAGTAATGGCATTCATACCGGGCTCGTCCTGCCGATGGTCGCCGAAGGGGTGGACTGGCGCGATCTGCTCAGGCCCGAGGATGTGCGCGATCCGCGCTATGCCGCCTATAGCCATGTCTTGATCGGGTGGGGCGAGCGGAGCTTTTATCTCGAGACGCCGACCTGGGCCGATGTCCGGTTCAAGACAGTGGTCGCCGCCGCGATCGGCAGCGACCGGACGGTGATGCATGTGGATCATGTGCCCGAGCCGCCGGTCGATGACGATGTCCGTGCCATCACGCTGCGGCCCGAAGAATATCGACGTCTTGCCGATTTCGTTCATAAAAGCTTCAAGAATGAAGGCGGAGAACGTCCGGTTCATCAATACGGATATGACGCGTATGACAGCTTCTACGACTCCCACGGCCATTATAGCGCAATCGCGACCTGCAATGCCTGGACCGGCGATGCGCTGCGCCATGCCGGCGTGCGCATTGGCGCCTGGACGCCTTTTCCTGTGACGGTGCTCGGATGGTTCCCGCAATGAGCGTACACACCGCAGGCGTGATACGAGCGCCGTCGAAGCTGCTCTGGGCTGCCGAAGTACCGCGCGGCGCGTTCGGGCTGGCCTCCTTGCTCTGGGCGGGTGCGAAGCTGACGGCGGGTGCGAAGGGCGATGGGCGGCCGATCCTGATCCTGCCCGGGCTGGTCAATTCGGACCGATCGAACTTCCTGATGCGGCGCTATCTGCGGTGGCTCGGCTATCGTGTCGAAGGCTGGGGCCTTGGCCGTAACCTGGGCACAAAGGCGATCGGCAGCAATGGCGAGAAATTGCTCGAGCGCATCAGCGCCCTTCAGGCCGAGACAGGCCAGCCCGTCACGCTGATCGGCATCAGTCTGGGCGGGATCATGGCGCGCTTTGCAGCGCACCGTGCGCCCGATCTGGTGCGCGAGGTCATCACCATCAGCTCGCCCTTCGCTGGATCGCCACGGGCGACCAATGTGTGGCGCGCCTTCGAGTTCCTGACCGGGGACCGGATCGACAGCGACCATGTGCGAGCGCAGGCGGCCGAGATCGCGATGCCGCTGCCGGTGCCGGCGACGGCGATCTGGAGCCGCACGGACGGGCTGGTCAACGGGCTGATCTGCCGCGCGGACGATCCGGGCTGCCGCAATATCGAGATCAGGAGCAGCCATCTCGGTGTGCAGGTACGGCCGGAGACACTGCGCGCGCTCGCCGACGTGCTGGCGGGAACCGCCGCGCGCTAGGGAATCGCACGTCGGATCCAAACCTCGTCGTTCAATCTGAATAGTCATGGCGCCGGATAGCGCGACGGCTGGAAAGAGTGAATCGAGCGAGGCTGTTGGCAAAGTCAGGCGCACGCTGACATTTTTCCAACAGAGTCACGACCGCAAAACGAATATTAATTATTTGTAATCAATATGTTACGAGTACGCCACACCAAAACACCGTTCGCTGACTTCGCCTAAGTCTCCGACCGATTGGATTTGCGCCGCGCATACCCAGGATAACGGCGGGGTGCAGGCGGGGTGTGCGATCAATTGAATCGGCAGGCTCCGGACGTTCCGCGACAATGCCGCCGGACTTTCTATGATCCTTCTGAGGATTGTCGCACGCCGAGGCGCTGGCGGTCGCGGTAGGTTTGCGTCTTCTCGCGGTTTCCGCATCGATCCGACGAGCACCATCGACGGTTGCTTGGCTTGGAGCGATCATAGAAGATCCACCGGCACTCGCTGGAATCGCACGTCTTCACGCGCGCAAGCCTGCCGCTATCCGAGAGCCGCACAAGCTCGACCAGAACGGCGCCAAGTCCGCTTATTGCACGCGCCGCGATCGGGCGCAGATCGAGTCCCCGGTCTTGAGAAGCTGTGACCCCAAGAGGGAAACGGGCGGCCAATGCCTCGATCGGGCCTGCAGCGGAGGCCCGCTCACCCGGCATCGCGGACAGGAAGATCCGTAGCGCTTCGCGCAGCTCAAGCGCCTCGCGATGCTCGGCCTGCGAGATCTTTGCTCCGCGCTTGAGCAGGCCGCGCGCCAGAAGCCAACTCTGCAGCTGCGCCGGCGTTGCAAGGTCGTTGTGGGGCTCATGCGCTACGCCCCGCTCCGCATATCGCCGAAGATCAATCGAATTCACAAAGTCGTAGAGCAGCGCGACATCGCCCGGAACCGGGAACTTCTCGGAAAGCCTCATAGACACCGGCATAAAGATTTTGCCGGTTGGCGCAACAAACACGAGCTAATGTCGTTAGGTAGTGCATGGTCTGCTGATCGACAGAAATCCGCAGGCCGAATTGAGGAGCACGCGATGATTCACCTCCCGATCTCGACTGAGGAAGTCTCGTACCGGCGGCGTGTGAGCCTGCTGGACACGAATATCGCTTATGTGGACGTGGGCGAAGGGGATCCGATTGTCTTCCTGCATGGGAATCCCACGCCGTCGTACCTTTGGCGCGGCATCATCCCGCACCTTCTGCCCTATGGACGCTGCCTTGCGCCGGACTATGTGGGCATGGGCAATTCCGGTCCTGCGCCGGACGGGAACTACCGCTTCGTCGATCATCGCCGCTACCTCGACGCCTGGTTCGAGGCAATGGGCCTCACCTCGAATGTGGTTCTCATTGTCCATGACTGGGGCTCGGCGCTCGGCTTCGACTGGGCGCGACGCAATCCGGAGCGGGTGAAGGCGATCGCCTATATGGAGGGGATCGTGCGGCCTTTCCGCTCCTGGGACGAATGGCCGGAAGCCACCCGCGCGTTCTTCCAAGGCCAGCGGAGCGAGCGAGGTGAAGATCTGATCCTGAGGCAGAACCTCTTCATCGAATATCTACTGCCACTCCGCCATATCGGCGAGGAGGCCATGGAGGTCTATCGGCGCCACTATCGCAATCCCGGCCCCGCACGCATGCCCATGCTCGCCTGGACGCGCGATCTGCCGATTGCCGGCGACCCCGCCGATGTTGTGGCAATCGTTGAGGACTATGCGCAGTGGCTTTCCACCAGCCCGATCCCAAAGCTCTTCATCGATGCTGATCCAGGCGGCTTTCTGATCGGTGCACAGCGGGAGTTTTGCCGCGCCTGGCCGAACCAGGAGACCATCACGGTGAAGGGCGCACATTTTCTCCAGGAAGAGGCGCCCGATGAGGTGGGTAAGGCGCTTGCCCGCTTCGTTGCCAGGGTCCGCGCAGGAGCCATGGAGTAGACGCTATGGACGACCTGCATTTCCTGGAAATCACAGCGCTGGCCGAGCTGATCCGGACACGTGAGATATCGCCGGTGGAAGTGACCCTTCGGCAGCTCGACCGGATCGCCGCGCGGGATGGCCAGCTCGCCAGTTACGCCTTGGTCACGGCGGAGCATGCACTGGCGGAGGCGCGCGCAGCGGAAGCGGACATCATCGCCGGTCGTTATCGCGGACCGCTCCATGGTGTCCCGTTGGCGGTGAAGGATCTCTTCTGGACTCGGGGCGTGCCCACGGCGGGGGGCACGACGATCCACGAAGGCTTCAAGCCAACTGAGGATGCTACTGTCGTCCGGCGCCTGCGTCAGGCAGGCGCCGTCCTGCTTGGCAAGCTGCAGATGACAGAGGGCGCCTATTCCGACCATCACCCACAGGTCACGCCGCCTCGAAGCCCCTGGAACGCCGATTATTGGCCGGGCATCTCGTCGAGCGGTCCAGGCGTGGCGCTGGCAGCCGGGCTTTGCTTCGGCGCGCTCGCATCCGACACGGGCGGTTCGACCCGCTGGCCGTCGGCCGCGAACGGCCTGACCGGCCTCAAGCCCAGCTGGGGACGGGTGAGTCGCCACGGCATGTTCGACCTAGCGCCAAGCCTGGATCACGTAGGGCCGATGGCGCGCAGTGTTGCGGACGTATCCCTTCTTCTGACGTCCATCGCCGGCTCAGACCCGGCCGATCCCACCGCTCTCCAAGCGCCGCTTCCGGACCTTGCGGCCGCCGCGGGTCAGGGCGTCGATGGCCTCAAGATCGGGGTCGATCGCCGCTGGGGCCGCGAAGAGGTCGATCCTCAGGTGCGCGACGTCGTAGATGACGCGGAGCGAATGTTCTCCGTGCTTGGCGCACGGATCGTGGAGATCGAGGTTCCGGAGGTAACACAGGCTGTAGCCGATTGGGCTCCGAACTGCGCCGTCGAAGCGGCGGTCGCCCATGAGGCAGCGTTCCCGGCGCGCCGGACGGAGTATGGCCCGGTGCTAGCCGCCGTGCTTGACGCCGGACGCGCGTTGTCGGGCCTCGACTATCAGAAGTTGATCCTTCGGCGCATGGCCTTCCGCGGCCGCATGAGCGCGCTGTTCAACGGCATCGACCTGCTCCTCGCGCCGGCACAGCCTTTCGCACCGCTCTCCCTCGAAACCATGGGAACGATGGGGGCGCAGCCGAAGCTGATCGCCCGACTGCAAACCTATACCGCGCCCTTCAACATGACCGGTCAGCCGACTCTGACCCTCCCGGGAGGGTTCAGCGTCGAGGGCATGCCGATCGCGTTCCAGCTGGTGGCGCCGGAGTTCGGCGAGGCGACTCTAATCCGCGCTGGAGCCGCATTCCAAAGAGCGACGAATTGGCACCGTCGGCATCCAATCTTCTGACAAGACAGGGCGCGCCTGTCCTCCCACATCAGGTGAATCCCGACGACGCCACTACTCTCTCGGATTATAGTCTAGCGCCGACCGTCCCGATATTGCTCGCAATCGGGGCCGCCATGCTTGCGGCATTCCTTTGCGGCTCTCTCGCGCTCCTTGCGGGCCTTGCGGCCGGCGTTGCGATCGGCCTCGCTCTGGCTTGTCGTCGTCCAGTCGACCGCCTGGCTGGTCGCTTTGACCGGCAAGGTTACGACATCGAACGCCGACTTGGCAGCGCAGCCGCCGGCCAGCATCGGCAGCAGCATGGCGGTGGTAAGCAGGACTCGGCGCATAGCGAAAAACTCTTTACTGGCTCGGGGCATTCCGGGCGCCGGCGTCGCGGGCCTGGACACCAATATAGGTGAAATCGGTGAAGAAGCCGTCGATGCCAAGTACCAGATAACGCTGAATTTCGTCAGAAAGACGGCCATGGCCGCGCGGATTTATGCCAACCCGGAGCGATGACGGCAGGAAGTAATTTTCGGCCCGGAAGGTCCAGGGATGAAGGCGGAGACCGGCGGCATGGGCATCTGCAACCAGGGTCGATGGTGCGTCGTCGCCTTTCCGGATCATGTCCTTATTGGGGCCGATTCCCCAGGCATAGGTGGCGACTTCCTTCAAGCCGTCTGGTGTCGCCATCGCGGCGTAGCTGGGAGCGGCGTTGTCGGCGGGCGCGCCCTTCGAATCGATGAGCTGGATCAGGCGGATGCCGGTGAGGCTGTGCAGCAGCTTGAGGTTGTTCACCTCGAAGGACTGGATGAACACCGGCGCATGCGCGTCGTGCCAGCCGGCTGCGGCGAGTTGCGCCGCAAGGTTCTTCTCCATCGGCTTGCCGATCGAGGTGAAATAGCTTGGGTGCTTGGTCTCGGGATAGATGCCGACAACCCGGTCGCCGACCGAATTCTTCTTGGCCAGCGCGATGATCTCGGCGAGCGTCGGCACTTCGAACTGGCCGTCGAACTTCATATTGTCGGGGCGGAGCAAGGGCAGCCGCTCCTTCGCGCGGAGGGTCTTCAGCTCGGCGAGGGTGAAATCCTCGGTGAACCAGCCATTGTGCTTTTCGCCGTCGATCATTTTCACCGTCTTGCGGTCAGCGAATTCGGGATGCTTCGATACATCGGTCGTGTCGGTGATGTCGTTCTCGTGCCGGGCCACAAACACATCGTCCTTGGTGAAGACGAGATCCGGCTCGATGAAATCGGCACCCTGCTCGATCGCGAGTTGATAGGAAGCGAGCGTGTGCTCGGGGCGCATGCCGCTGACGCCGCGGTGTGCGATGATGATCGGAGATGAGAGCGGGGCCACGGGCGCAGTTTGCCCGATGGCGACAGTCGGCGCCAGCAGGAGCAGGGCTGGAATAATATTTCGCTTGCGCAAGGATCGCTTCAAAAGTTTCATAGTCGTACCTATCTCCCGGAAACCATCCAGCCTGAACGCGTTACCCCAAAACCAGGAGGGGCGATCCCCATGCACTTCACGATCAACGGGGTGGCCCATGAGGCCGAGCCCGATATCCGCTCCTCACTGCTCGATCTGCTCCGCGAGCATCTCGGGCTGACCGGCACCAAAAAGGGCTGCGACCATGGCCAGTGCGGCGCCTGCACCGTGCTGGTGAACGGCCGGCGGATCAATTCCTGTCTCACGCTGGCGGTGATGCATCAGGATGATGACATTCTGACGATCGAAGGTCTCGGCACCGCCGACAATCTTCACCCCCTGCAGGCGGCGTTCGTAAAGCATGACGGCTTCCAGTGCGGCTATTGCACGCCGGGGCAGATCTGCTCGGCGGTCGGCATGCTCGACGAGGTGGCGAAGGGCTGGGCGAGCCATGTCAGTGGCTCGCTCGACGCCATCGAGCTCAGTGACACCGAGATATCGGAGCGGATGAGCGGCAATCTCTGCCGCTGCTCGGCTTATCCCAATATCGTCGACGCGATTGCCGAAGTGGCCGGGCTTGTGCCCGTTGGCAAAGAAGTGGCGGAGGCATGAAGAGCTTTGAATATGCGAAAGCCGACAGCCCCGAGGCTGCGGTGGCGGCGGGCGGGCGCTTTATCGCCGGCGGCACCAATCTGCTCGACCTGATGAAGCTGCAGATCGAGACGCCCGAAAAACTGGTCGATATCAGCCAGCTCGATCTGGCCGATATCGAGGAACGCGCGGATGGCGGGTTGACGATCGGCGCCTTGGTGCCGAACAGCGACCTCGCGGCCGACCGCCGCGTGATCAAGGGCTATCCGATATTGAGCCGGGCGTTGCTCGCCGGCGCATCGGGGCAGCTCCGCAACAAGGCGTCGACGGGCGGCAATCTGCTTCAGCGGACGCGTTGCTATTATTTCTATGATACGGCGATGCCCTGCAACAAGCGCGCGCCGGGCAGCGGCTGTTCGGCGATCGGCGGGTTCAACCGAATCCTCGCCGTGCTGGGGACGAGCGACCAGTGCATCGCGACTCACCCGAGCGACATGGCGGTGGCGATGCGCGCGCTCGACGCGGTGATCGTGACCCTGAAGCCGGATGGCGACCGGCGCCGGATCGCGATCGGCGATTTCTACCGCTTGCCGGGCGACACGCCCCAGATCGAGACGGTGCTCGAGGCGGGCGACCTGATCACTCATGTCGAGCTGCCGCCACCGCCCAGGGGCACCCAGCTCTATCGCAAGGTCCGCGACCGGGCGTCCTATGCCTTTGCGCTGGTTTCGGTGGCGGGGATCATATCGGTCGAGGGCGGCAAGATCGCATCGGCGGCGCTGGCCTTTGGTGGCCTCGCGCCGATGCCGTGGCGCAATCCGGCGGTCGAGGCGGCGCTGATCGGCCAGGCGCCATCGACCGCCGCGTTCGAAGCAGCGGCGGATGCGTTGCTTGCCGGTGCGAAGGGCTTTGGCTCGAACGACTTCAAGATTCCCCTCACCAGGCGCGTCCTCATCGCGTGCCTGCGCGACCTGACGGGCGGTGCGGCATGAGCGACTATGTCATGAACGCCGATCACCCCGGCCTCGCGATGGATCGCGGGGTTCAGGATGTGCTCGGCAAGGGCGTCGACCGGATCGACGGCGTCCTCAAGGTGATGGGTGCGGCGACCTATGGCTATGAGCATCAGGTCGGAGACGATGTCGCTTATGGCTATCTGATCACCGCGCCCGCCGCCAAAGGCCGGGTGACAGGCTTCGATACCGACGCGGCGCGCGCCCTGCCCGGCGTGCTGGACATCATCATCGACGATCAGCGCGTGGCGCGGCAGGCGGCAGGCTTCGTGCCCGCGGCGGCCGGCAATGATGCGATCGACCATTGGGATCAGGTGCTCGGCGCGGCGATCGCGAACAGCTTCGAGGCAGCACGCGCGGCGGCGCGGGCTGTGCGAGTGACGATCGAGGAGGAGCCGGGACGGTTCGACACCATGGCGGACGTGGCCGAGGCGAGCGGGCCGCCGGCGGATTCGCGCCTGCAGGACATCGCAAAAGGCGATATCGATACCGCGATGGCTGAGGCGGCAGCGTGCGTCGACCAGATCTATTCGACCCCAAACCAGGTGCATGCCGCGATGGAGCCGCATGCCTCGATCGCGGTGTGGGACGATGGGAAGCTGACGCTCTATTCGAGCCTGCAGATCCTGAGCGCGGCCAAGCCGATCCTGGCGAAAGCCGTCGGGATCGCGCCTGATCAGGTCAGGGTGGTCTCGCCTTATATCGGCGGTGGGTTCGGCGGGAAGCTGCTCGGGCCCGAAGCGGTGATGGCGGCGATCGCGGCGCAGCGGCTGGGCCGGCCGGTGAAGATCGCGATGGCCCGTGCGCAACTGTTCCACAATATCTATCGCCGCACCGACACCCATCAGCGCATCCGGCTCGCGGCTGACGCCAATGGCCGGATGACAGCGATCGGGCATGACAGCGTGGTGAGCCAGGGGCCGGACGGCGGGTTCATGGAGCCGGTCGCGCTCGGTTCGCTCTCGCTCTACGCGGCGCCGGTCAGGCATTTCAGCCACAAGGTGGTGACGCTCGACATGGTGCAGGCGGGCGCGGTGCGCGCGCCGGGCGAGGCAGTCGGCATGCTCGCGCTGGAGACGGCGGTCGACGAGCTGGCCGAGAGGCTCGGCCGCGACCCGATCGACTTCCGCAAGCTCAACGAGCCCCCGGTCGACCCGATGAGCGGCGCGCCGTTCTCGACGCGGCGGCTGGCTGAATGCCTCGACGAAGGTGCGCGGCGCTTCGGCTGGGCGAAGCGCCAGCCGACGCCGGGCTCGGTCCTTGACGGGGAATGGCTGATCGGCATGGGCGTGGCGGCGGCGGTGCGGATCAACCTGCTGGTCGATTCGGAAGCGCGGGTAACGCTCGGCACTGATGGCCGCGCCACCATCGAAACCGACATGACCGATATCGGCACCGGCACCTATACGATCCTGGCGCAGATCGCGGGCGAATCGCTCGGGCTGCCGGTCCATTGCATCGACGTGAAGCTCGGCGACAGCGACCATCCCACCGGGGCGGGATCAGGTGGATCGTTCGGCGCGGCGAGCGCCGGCTCGTCAGTGGCCCTCGCCTGCGAGGACATTGTCGCCGAGCTGGCGAAGCGCATGAATACCGCCCCTGAGAATATGACGTTGAAGGACGGGCATGCGATCGCGGGCAATCGCCGGGTCGCGCTCGACGCGCTGGTTGGCGATGCGCCGCTGGTCGCGACGGGCAAGATCAGCCAGGGCCGGAATGCGCGCAGCTTCAGCCAGGCGGCGCACGGCGCGCAATTCGCCGAGGTCGCGGTGAATGCGGTGAGCGGCGCGGTGCGGGTGCGGCGGATGCTCGGCGTGTTTGAGGCGGGGCGAATCCTCAACGCCAAGACGGCGCGCAGCCAGGCGATCGGCGGGATGATCTGGGGGATCGGCTATGCGTTGATGGAAGGCGCCGAGCTCGACACGCGTTACGGCCAGTTCGTGAATCATGATCTCGGCGAATATCATGTGCCGGTGCATGCCGATGTGCCGCATCTCGACGTGCATTTCATCGAGGATATCGACCGGCATGCCAACCCGATCGGCGTGAAAGGGCTCGGCGAGCTGACCATTTCCGGCGCGGGCGCTGCGGTGACCAACGCGATCTATAACGCGTGTGGCGTGCGGGTGCGCGATTTCCCGATGACGCTCGACAAGGTGCTGGTGGGGTTGCCGCCGGTATGAGGTTCTGATGGCCGATAACGATACTGTCCTCGCCGCCGCGCAAAGCTGGAAGGGCGCACAAATGGCGATTGCCACGGTGGTTTCGACCTGGGGATCGGCGCCGCGGCCGCGGGGGAGCCATATGCTCGTCCATGCCGATGGCCGCTTCGAAGGATCGGTCTCGGGCGGGTGCGTCGAGAGCGACATTCTGGCCGCAGCGGCTGACGTGATCGCGGGCGCGCCGTTCCAGGTGAAGACCTACGGCGTTGCCGATGCGGCGGCGTGGGAAGTCGGCCTGCCCTGTGGTGGCGAGATCGCGGTGATGGTTCAGCCGGTTTCGGCCGAGGGCTTCGATCCCGAATTGTTCGACCGGATCGCCGAGGCGCGGGAAGCGGGCAAGGCGCTGACTGTCTCGACCAATCTGGAAACCGGGCATAGCGATGCGCGGCCGATCGAGACCGGCTCCGCTTTCATCAACCGCTATGATCCGCCGCGCCGGCTATTGATCGTCGGCGCGGTGCAGATCGCGCAGGCGCTGGCCGGCCTCGCCCGCGAACTCGGGATCGAGACGGTGGTGATCGATCCGCGCGCGCGCTTCCTGACCGAGGAGCGATTTCCGGGCGTGAAGCTCGACGACACCTGGCCGGACGAGGCCATCGCCGCCTATGCGCCCGGGCCCTCGACTGCTGTGGTGACGCTCAGCCATGATACCAAGATCGACGACCCGGCGCTGATCGCGGCGCTTGCGGCGCCGACTGCCTATGTCGGCGCGCTGGGATCGCGGCACAGTCATGCCGCGCGGCGGGAACGGCTGGCGGCGGCGGGGGCTTCCGGTGCTGACCTCGACCGGATCGACGCGCCCGTCGGCCTCGATATCGGCGCGATTGGTCCGGCTGAAATCGCGCTGTCGATTGCCGCGGCGATGATCGGGGCATTCAATGCGCATGATCGCAGGAACGTCTGAATGATCGTCGCTGAGAAGACTGCGCTGATCCTCCTCGCCGCCGGGCGCTCGCAGCGTTTCGGGGACATCGACAAGCTCGAGCAATTGTTCCTGCGCAAGCCGCTGGCCTTTCATGTCGTGACGGCGTTGGAGGAGGTTCCGTTCCAGACGCGCTTCGTGGTGAAGAGCGGCACCAGCCTCGATTTCGAGAGCCGCGGCTACCGCGCCCTGCACAATGATCAGCCGGAGATCGGCATGTCGCAATCCGTGAAGCTGGGGGTCGCGGCGGCGCGTGACGAGGGCGCCGAGGCGGTGTTGATCGCGCTTGCAGACATGCCGCGCGTCACGGCGAACCATATCTATCATCTGCTCGAAGCGGCGGACAGCCATGACGCCGTGGTTGCCTCCAGCGACGGCGTGAGTCCGCGCCCTCCCGCCCTGTTCGGTGCCGGGCAGTTCGAGGCGTTGTTGACGCTCGAGGGTGATGCGGGCGCGCGGTCGATGGTGCGCAGCGGGCGGCACGTGATCGCGCCTGAGGGCGAGTTGCTTGATATCGATACGCCCGAGGATCTGGAGCGGTTGCGGGCGTTGCAGTGACTCCCTTCCTCCCCTGGGAACCAGGGGAAGAAGGGCTATTCGTGCCTTAGCGCATCGATCGGATTCAGCGCGGCGGCGCGTCTGGCGGGGAAATAGCCGAACACCACGCCGATCAGCGCCGAGATGCCGAAGGCGATCAGGTTGATCTCGGGCACGAACAGGAATGGCAGGCCGCCGAGCGCTGAGAGCGCACCGATCACGATCTGGGCGAGCAGCAGGCCGATGACGCCGCCGAGCATCGACAGGGCGATCGCTTCGACGAGGAACTGGGTGAGCACCTCGCGCGCGACCGCGCCGATGGCGAGACGGATGCCGATCTCGCGGGTCCGCTCCGTTACTGAGACGAGCATGATGTTCATGATGCCGATGCCGCCGACGATCAGGCTGATGGCGGCGACCGCGGTGACGATCTGGGTGAGCAGATTGGTGGTCGCGCTCAGCGTGTTCGAGATCTGGGCTGTATCGAAGATGTTGAAATCGTCTTGCTTGCCGCCGGTGATATGGCGGCGTTCGCGCAGCAGATCCTCGATCGAGGCCTGGACGGCGGCAGTCGAATAGGCCTCATCGACGCCGACCAGCATCAGGCGGATATCGCGGCTGCCGGTAAAGCGGCGCTGGACCGTCTTGATCGGCATGATGATGACATCGTCCTGATCGCCGCCAAAGCCGGCCTGGCCCCGTGTGGAGAGCGTGCCGATCACGTCGCAGGAAATGCCGCTGAGCCGGATTCTTGTTCCGATCGCCTCGCCGCCGTTGAACAGATTCTTCGCGACGGTGCTGCCGATGATGCAAACTGCCTTGCCAGCCTGTTCCTCGGCGGTGGTGAAGGTGCGGCCGCTGGTCAGCGGCCAGGGTTGGACTTCGAAATAGCCGCTCGTGGTGCCGTTGATCGTGGTCGACGCATTGGCGCCTTCATAAATGGCGGTCGTGCTCGACTGCGCCTGCGGTGCGACAGCGGTGACGCCGGCGATCTGACGACCGATCGCCTCGACATCCTCAGGCTTGAAATTGGCGGGCTGCGGGCCGCCGCCGCCGCGGCCGAAGCCCTGGCCGGGACGGACCTGGAGGATGTTGGTGCCGAGCGACGAAATCGATTTCTGCACGGCGGCAGTCGTCGCCTGGCCCAGAGTCACCATCGTCACGACCGCGGCGACGCCGATGATGATGCCGAGCGTGGTGAGGAACGAGCGCAGCTTGTGGCGCAGGATCGACCGGATCGCGAGGAGGAAGGTAGTGCCGAGCATCTACTCCCCTCCCACTTGTGGGAGGGGTTGGGGGAGGGCGTGTCCGAACACGAAGCGGCCGTGGGACGACAGGCCCTCCCCTAGCCCCTCCCGCAAGCGGGAGGGGGATGAAGAAGCAGGCTGCCTCACGACACCTTCTCCCTCTGAGGGTGCTGCGCTTCGATGCGTTCCACCAGGCCGTCCTTGAAGTGCACGATGGTGCGGGCGAACGCGGCCATTTCGGGCTCATGGGTTACCATCAGCACGGTGATGTTGCTGTCGCGGTTGAGGCCGCTGAGGAGTTCCATGATCTCGACCGAGCGCTCGGAATCCAGATTACCGGTCGGCTCGTCGGCGAGCAGGACGTCGGGCGAGGTGACGATGGCGCGGGCGATGGCGACGCGCTGCTGCTGGCCGCCGGAAAGCTCGGCGGGGGTGTGATCCCACCATTTGTCGAGCCCGACCTTTTCGAGCGCGGCCATCGCCGCATCATGCCGTTCCTTCTTCGCGTCGCCGCGATAAAGCAGAGGCAGTTCGACATTTTCGAGCGCGCTGGTGCGGGCTAGCAGGTTGAAGCCCTGGAAGACGAAGCCGAGATATTTGCGGCGCAGCAGCGCGCGCTGATCGCGGTCGAGCGTCTCGACATGGTGGCCGCGGAACAGGAAGGTGCCAGAGGTCGGCACGTCGAGGCAGCCGAGGATGTTCATGGTCGTCGACTTGCCCGAGCCCGATGCGCCCATCACCGCGACAAAATCGCCCGGCACGATATCGAGATCGATTCCCTTCAGCGCCTGGAAGGCGGTCGGGCCCTCGCCGTAAACCTTGGTGACGCCGCGCAGCGAGATGATCGGCGCGCTGTGGCCGGACGCATTACTGGCCACTTTGCTGCCCGCCACCGCCCGGCCCACCCGCGCCGCCCGGACGCCGCCGCTTGGTGCTGGTGCCCGAAAGCTGGCCGGTGATGACCTGCATGCCGGGCTGGAGATCGCCGCCGATCACCTCGGTCATGGTGCCGTTGGTGACGCCGGTGGTGATGCTCACTGGCTTTGGCTGGCCGTTCGCATCCTTCACATAGACTGTCTGCGATCCGCCGCGCACGACCGACACGTCACCCTTGGCGCCACCGCCGCCACGCCGCGGCCGCGTCGGCACGAGCGCGCCGGCGATGCCTCCACTTGGGGCGGCGCCCGGCGTGGCTGTGGTCGGCTTGAAACGCAGCGCGGCATTGGGGACGAGCAGCACATTGTTCCGTGCGGTCGTCACGATATCAGCGGTCGCGGTCATGCCGGGGCGAAGATTCAGCTCCGGATTGGCGACCGTCAGCGTCGCGCCATAGGAGACGACCTGCGCCGAGGTGGTCGTCGTCGTCGTGCTCGACTGGGCGCTCAGGTTGGAGCCGAGATCCACGCGGGTGATCGACGCCGGGAAGGTCTTGCCTGGAAAGGCATCGACGGTGAACTTGGCCTGCTGGCCTTCCTTGACCGAGCCGACATCAGCCTCGTCGATCGCGACCTCCAGCTTCATCTGGCTGAGATCCTGGGCGATGACGAACAGAGTCGGCGTGCTGAACGAGGCGGCGACCGTCTGGCCCGGCTCGATCTGGCGGGCGAGAACCACGCCGTTGACCGGCGAACGGATCACCGTCTTGGTGAGCTGAGTGGCGTTGGACGACAGGGTCGCCTGTGCCGACACGACATTGGCCTGGGCAGCGCGCAGATTGGCGATGGCGCGGTCTCGATCGGCGATCGCCTGGTCCATCTCGGTCTTGGCCGGCACGCGCCCGCCCGAGAGCCTGCTGACCTCCTGGAAACGAGCCAGTGTCGCTCTCGACTGGTCAAGCGTCGCCTGGTTCTGCGCGACCGCGGCCACAGCTGCGTTGAGGGCCGCCTTGCTCTGGTTGACCGTATCGTTGAAGCGCGACGGATCGATCAGGGCGAGCGGCTGGCCGGCGACGACACGGTCGTTCACATCGACGACCACCTTGGTGACGAGGCCTGAAAGCTCCGAGCCGACATCGACCTGGTTGGTCGGGGCGAGCTTGCCGGTCGCCGAGACACTGACCGAGAGCGAGCCGCGCTCTACGGTCTCCGTCGCATAATCGGCCTTCGGGCTGCCGCCGAGGAAGTGAAGGGCGAGCAGAATGAGGAGGATGACTCCGACGCCGATCGCCACCCATTTCACATAGCGTTGCCACCAGGGTGCCGGCTTCACGCCCAGGAAATCGTCCAGATTATTGGTGTCGGTTGTGGCCATCGTCATTCCCGGGGCGGTTGGGCTTTGGAGGGCGCCTGGGGGACGCTGTTGCTGTCCCAGCCGCCGCCAAGCGCCAGATAAAGCTGGACGAGCGCGAGCGCCTGATCGGCCCGGGCGTTGGAGAGCCCGTTCTGCGCGGAGAGCAGGGCGCTCTCATTGGTGTTGAGCGTGGTGATGTCGGTCAGCCCGGCGCGATACTGGCTGCGCGACAGGATCGCCGCGTTGTTCGAGGCATCGAGCGCGATTGCGAACTGCGCCTGGCGCTCCTTGGCGGCCTGAAGCGCGGTGAGCGCGTTCTCGACATCCTCGAGGCTGGTGAGCACGACTTTCTTGTAATTGGCGAACGCGCCTTCGGCCGCGGCCTCCTGCGCGCGAACCCGCGAGCGGGTGCGGCCGCCGTCGAAGATCAGCTGGGTCAGCCCGGCGAACAGGCTGCCGGTGACGACACTGGCGAGCCCACCGATCGAACTGGCGGCGGTGCCGATATTGCCGGTGATGTTGAGGGCCGGATACAGCTGCGCCTCGGCAACGCCGATCTGCGCGGTCGCCGCACCGAGCTGGCGTTCCGCCGAGCGGACATCGGGGCGCTGGCGCAGCGTATCGGCGGGGATGCCGACCGCGAGTGAGTCAGGTCCTTTCGGGATCGGCGCCGTCGCTTCGAGCTCCGCCTTGAGCGCGCCCGGCGCCTGGCCGGTCAGCACGCCGAGCAGATTGACCGCGCTTTGATAGCTTTGCTGGAGCGACGGGATCGTCGCCGCAGTCTGTGCGCGCTGCTGGCGCGATTGCTCGACATCGAGCGACGAGACGAGCCCGGCCTGGACGCGAAAGCCGGTGATTTCGAGATTGTCGTCCTGAATGGCGAGCGAATTGCGCGCGATCGCGAGATTGGCCTGTGCCTGGCGCGCGAGAATATAGTTGCGCGCTGCTTCGGCGGCGATCGAGGTCTGGATGGTGGCGAGATCGAAGCCGCTTGCCTCATAGGTCGCGCGCGACGCCTCGATCCCGCGGCGCACGCCGCCGAACAGATCGGCCTGATAGGCGACGTTCGCCCCCAGCGAGAAATTGTCGCGGGCGCCGACAGTGTCGAGCAGCGCGCGGTTATATCCCGCCGAGCCCGAGACCGAGGGAACCAGGTCGGCGCGCGACTGGACCAGCGCCTCATGCGCCTGACGGAGGCGCGCCACGGCCTGGGCGATATCGAGATTGCCGGCGCGGGCGCGCTCGACGATCGAGCTCAGCTCGGGATCGTTGAAATTGGTCCACCAGGCCTGGATATCGCCCGGTTCGCCGGCCGGTGCGGGCGTGGAATAGCTGCCGGGCACGCCAAGCGACGCGGGTGCGGGCGGCGCATAATTGGGGCCAACCGCGCATGCCTGGAGCGACAGCGTGGTGACGAGCAACAGGGCGATACGGTTGCGAAACATGTCGTCCAAATGGCTATCGGGCCGATTTGGGTCCATCGAAATATTGTCGCAATTTGTAACCTGGTACAACCGATCCGACGCCGCGGGCGAGCCGACTGCGCCGGCAAGTCCTTATTCCATCTCGAGAATCACCTCGTCCACTGCGAGACTGTCTCCCGGCGCGGCGTTGATGGATTTGACGATGCCGGACTTTTCGGCGCGGAGGATATTTTCCATCTTCATCGCCTCGACCACCGCCAGCGACTGGCCGGCTTCGACCTTGTCGCCGGTCGCGACGTCGAGCCGCATCAGCAGGCCGGGCATCGGCGCGAGGAGGAAGCGGGAGAGATCGGGCGGGATCTTGTCGATGAGGTGTGCGGCATAGGGCGCGATATGGGCCGGGAGGACGCGGGCGATATGGGAGGCGCCATGCGTGGTGAGCTTGAAGCCGGCGCGGGTGCGCGCGATCTTCACGACAAGATCATGATCGCCGAGCTCGGCCGCCACGACGCGGTCACCTGGCGTATATTCGAGCGCGATCTCGAGCTCCTCGCCATCGACCAGGATGCCGTCGGTCGATACCGAGACCTGATGCTCGGCACAGTCGATCTTCACGCTCCATTCGGCGGGCGGGCGCAGGCGCTTGCCGAGCTGGCCGTCGATCCGCCGTGCCCGGTCGGCCTCGGCGGTGGCGGCGAAGGCGGCGATGGCGGCAAGGCTCCGCAGCAGGTCGGGCGATGTGGGCGCGCCGTGGAAACCGTCGGGATATTCCTCCGCGATGAAGCCGGTGGTCAGCGCGCCTTCGCGGAAGCGGGGGTGCTGCATCAATGCCGAGACGAAATCGATATTATTGCCGGGCCCTTCGATCTCGAACGAATCGAGCGCCGCGATCTGCTGGTCGATCGCCTCGAGGCGGGTGGGCGCCCAGGTGATCAGCTTGGCGATCATCGGATCATAGAACATCGAGACTTCGCCGCCTTCGCGCACGCCGTCATCGACGCGGACATAGGCTTTGCCGTTCGCCGCGACGGGGCCGTAAGCGGGCCTGCCATCCTCGGGAGGATTGTAGCGCACAAGGCGGCCGATCGAGGGCAGGAAGCCGCGATAGGGATCCTCGGCATAGACTCGGTTCTCGACGGCCCAGCCAGTGAGTTTCACATCATCTTGCGCAAAGCCGAGCGGCTCGCCGGCGGCGACGCGGATCATCAGTTCGACGAGGTCGAGGCCGGTGATGCACTCCGTGACGGGATGCTCGACCTGGAGCCGCGTGTTCATCTCGAGGAAGTAGAAGCCCTTGCCCGAGGTGTCGGCGCCGGAGACGATCAGTTCGACGGTGCCGGCCGAATAATAGCCGACCGCAGCCGCGAGAGCGACTGCCTGCTCGCCCATATTCTTGCGCATCTCGGGCGTGACGAAGGGCGACGGCGCCTCTTCGACGACCTTCTGGTGGCGGCGCTGGATCGAGCATTCGCGCTCGCCGAGATAGACGATGTTGCCGTGCTGATCGCCCATCACCTGGATTTCGATGTGGCGCGGGCTCTCGATGAACTTCTCGATGAAGACGCGGTCGTCGCCGAAGCTGGCGAGCCCTTCGCGCTTGGTTGCCTCAAAGCCTTCGCGGACGTCCTGCTCGTTATAGGCGAGGCGCATGCCCTTGCCGCCGCCCCCGGCCGAGGCCTTCATCATCACCGGGTAGCCGATGTCCGAGGCGATGCCGACGGCATGCTCGGTATCGTCGATCTCGCCGAGAAAGCCCGGGACGACGTTGACGCCGGCCTGCTTGGCCAGCTTCTTGGATTCGATCTTGTCGCCCATCGCGGCGATTGCCCTCGGCGGCGGGCCGACAAAGGCGATGCCGGCTTCGGCACAGGCTTTGGCGAAGCTTTCGCGTTCGGAGAGGAAGCCATAGCCGGGGTGGATGCAGTCAGCGCCGGTTTCCTTCGCGGCGAGCAGGATGAGATCGGCCTTGAGATAGCTCTCATTCGCGGGCGCCGGGCCGAGGCGGACGGCTTCGTCGGCCATCAGCACATGCGGGCTGCGCGCGTCGGCGTCCGAATAGACCGCGACGGTGCCGATGCCCATTTTCTTCGCAGTGCGCATGACACGACACGCGATCTCGCCGCGATTGGCGACCAGGATTTTCTTGAACATCAGCGACTCCAGCGTCGAATCATAATGAAGGTGAGTGCACTATAGCCAACGACGCCCACTGCAATTGGGATGCCCACGAGAAGTGGATCGACCTTACACACAGCATTGCGCGCGCCACATGGATATGTCGCCACTCTCGCGGCGACCGCGACGGCGCCCCACCAGAACAATGAGAGCACTACTCCATCGATTATTTTTTGGATGCTATCTTTTTTGTTTCTAATAAAGAACGACCAAAATAATATCGTCGCAACGAATAAAACGATTAAGAAGGAAATAATCCCTCTTGCGCCACAAGTGGGTGATGAAACCCAATCGCTAGGTGGATCCCACATAAAACATCCAGGGGCATATATATACCACCATGCGAAACCATAACTAATCGCGCAGGATGCAATCCATATTATTGCTTTAGAAGTCGCTATTAGTACATTCATTCAGCAGCGACCGCTTTCGCGACCTGCATCGGCTCCTCGCCTTCCATCGGCTTGAGCCCCAACTTCGCGAACAAGGCCTCGTCGGCGCCACCGCCGGCATTGCCGGTGGTGAGCAGTTTCTCGCCGGTGAAGATCGAATTGGCGCCGGCGAGGAAGCAGAGCGCCTGGGTCGCGTCGCTCATGCTTTCGCGGCCGGCCGAGAGGCGCACCATGCTGAGCGGCATGGTGATTCGCGCGACAGCGACGGTGCGGACGAACTCGATATCGTCGATCTTCGCCAGCGGCGTGTCGGCGAGCATGTCGCCGAGTACCGTGCCGCGGACCGGTACCAGCGCGTTGATCGGCACGCTCTCCGGGTGTCGGGGCAAGGTCGCCAGCGTGTGGACGAAGCCGACGCGGTCAGCGCGCGTCTCGCCCATGCCGACGATTCCACCGGAGCAGACATTGATGCCGGCGCCGCGTACATTCTCCAGCGTATCGAGCCGGTCCTGGAAGGTCCGGGTTGTGATCACCTCACCATAATGTTCGGGCGAGGTATCGATATTGTGATTGTAGTAATCGAGCCCGGCCTTGGCGAGCTGATGCGCCTGGTGCGGCTCGAGCATGCCGAGCGTCATGCAGGTCTCGAGGCCCATCGCCTTGACGCCCTCGACCATCGCCACGACCGCGCCCATGTCGCGGTCCTTGGGGTTGCGCCAGGCGGCGCCCATGCAAAAACGCTGTGAGCCGGCAGCCTTGGCTTCGGCGGCGGCGGCGAGGACGGCTTTCACTTCCATCAGCTTGTCGGCCTTGAGGCCGGAATCGGCCGAGGATGATTGCGAGCAATAGCCACAATCCTCGGGGCAGCCGCCGGTCTTGATCGACAGCAAAGTGCAGAGCTGGACCTCGCCAGCGGCATGGTGCGCGCGGTGGGTTTCGGCGGCGCGGAAGACCAGCTCGGTGAAGGGGAGATCGAACAGGGCCGCGATCTCCGCGCGGGTCCAGTCCCTCTTCCCTCCTCCCGCTTGCGGGAGGGGCTGGGGGAGGGCTTGTCCGATAGGTTCGACGCCTGTTGACAGGCCCTCCCCTAGCCCCTCCCGCAAGCGGGAGGGGGATTCCAGAGCTTCACTCATTCAGCAGCTTCCTCGATCGGGGGCTGGTTGTGCCCCAGCAATTTCAACACTTCGGTCGCGGCGTTTACCAGATTGGTGCCGGGGCCGAAAATCCCCTGCACGCCGGCGTCGCGGAGATACTGATAATCCTGCGCCGGGATCACCCCGCCGGCGATGACCTTGATGTCGCTCCGGCCAGCATCGCGGAGGTGCCCGATCAGCTCGGGGATCAAAGTCTTGTGCCCTGCCGCCAGCGACGAGGCACCGACGACATCGACATCGGACTTGATCGCCAGATCGGCGGCTTCCTTCGGCGTCTGGAACAATGGCCCTGCCACAACTTCGAAACCGAGATCGCCGAATGCGGACGATACGAGATTGGCGCCGCGATCATGGCCGTCCTGGCCCATCTTGGCGACGAGCAGGCGCGGCTTGCGGCCCATGCGGTGAGTCAGCGAGCCGACCCCTTCGAGCAGGCCGTTCCAGCGCTTGTCGAATTCATGCGCGCCGCCGTAAATGCCCGAGACCGGCGTCGGGTTGGTGCCGTAGCGCCCGAAGACATCCTCCATCGCCTGGCTGATCTCGCCGAGCGTGGCGCGCTGGCGGGCGCATTCGACGGCAAGGCCCAGCACATTCTCGGTGCCGCGCGCGCCTTCACGAAGCGCATCGAGGGCGGCCCGGCATTTCGCCTCGTCACGTCCGGCCTTCGACTTCTGGATGCGCGCGATCTGCGACTCCCGCACTGCGACATTGTCGACGTCGAGGATGTCGATATCGTCTTCTTCAGCGAGGTTGTACTTGTTGACACCGACGATGACGTCCTCGCCCATATCGACGCGCGCCGCGCGCCCGGCAGAGGCCTCTTCGATCATCGCCTTGGGCCAGCCCGCCGCCACGGCTTTCGCCATGCCGCCTTCAGCTTCGACGCGTTCGATGATCTCCCAGGCCTTGTCGTAAAGCTCCTGGGTCAGGCTCTCGACATAATAGGAGCCGCCGAGCGGATCAACGACGTGCGTCATCCCGGTCTCTTCCTGGATCACGATCTGGGTGTTGCGCGCGATCCGGGCGGAGAAGTCGGTGGGGAGCGCGATCGCTTCGTCGAGCGCGTTGGTGTGCAGGCTCTGCGTGCCGCCGAGCATCGCGGCCATCGCCTCGATCGTGGTGCGGATGACGTTGTTGTACGGATCCTGCTCGGTGAGCGACACGCCCGAGGTCTGGCAGTGCGTGCGCAGCATCTTCGAGCGTTCGTCCTTCGCGCCGAGATCGGTCATCACGCGGTGCCAGAGCTTCCGCGCCGCGCGCAGCTTCGCGACCTCCATGAAGAAGTTCATGCCGATCGCGAAGAAGAACGACAACCGCCCGGCAAAGGCATCGAGATCGAGTCCCGAGGCCATCGCCGCCTTCGCATATTCGCGCCCGTCAGCAATGGTGAAGGCAAGCTCCTGAAGCTGCGTCGCCCCGGCTTCCTGCATGTGATAGCCGGAAATCGAGATCGAGTTGAACTTCGGCATGTGCGCCGAGGTGTAGCCGATGATGTCCGAGATGATCCGCATGCTCGGCTCGGGCGGGTAGATATAGGTGTTGCGGACCATGAACTCCTTCAGGATGTCGTTCTGGATCGTGCCGTCCAGAAGCGCCTGAGGGACGCCCTGCTCCTCGCCCGTGACGATGAAGAAGGCGAGGATCGGGATGACCGCGCCGTTCATCGTCATCGACACGCTCATCTTGTCGAGCGGGATGCTGTCGAACAGGATCTTCATGTCGTCGATCGTGTCGATCGCAACGCCGGCCTTGCCGACATCGCCCGTCACGCGCGGATGATCGCTGTCATAGCCGCGGTGCGTCGCAAGGTCGAAGGCAACCGAGAGGCCCTTTTGCCCGGCGGCGAGATTACGGCGGTAGAATGCGTTCGAGGCTTCGGCGGTTGAGAAGCCGGCATATTGGCGGATCGTCCAGGGCCGGCCGGCATACATCGAGGCGCGCACGCCGCGGGTGAACGGCGCGAAGCCCGGCAGGCCGGGGTCGATATCGGCAACGTCCGCAGCGGTGTAGAGCGGCTTGACCTCGATCCCCTCCGGCGTGTGCCAGGTGATATCCTTGCCCTTCACTTCCTTTGCGGCAGCGGCGGCCCAGGTTTCGATGGTCGGTGTGTCAGCCATGCCTACGCTCCCCGGAACGCCGGCTTGCGCTTCTGCAGAAAGGCGATGCCGCCCTCCATCGAATCCGCGGAGCCCCGGGCTGCCCGCTGGTTCTCGGCCTCGCGGTGCATTGCCGTCGCGTAATCGACCTCGAGCGCATGGGCGAGGCCGCGGCGCATCAGGCCGAGCGCGACAGTCGGCCCCGCCGCCAGCCGCTCGGCCAGCGCGAAGGCTTCGGCGTCGAGCGAGTCGTCAGCCACGACCTTGTGGATCATGCCCCAGTCGAACGCCTTTGCCGCCGGGACGCGTTCACCGAGCATCATCATCTCGGTCGCGCGTGCCTTGCCGATCAGGCGCGGCAGCATCCAGCTCGCGCCGCCATCAGGGACGAGCCCGATATTGACGAAGGCCTGGAGGAAATAGGCCGTCTCGCTCGCCACGCAGAAATCGCTGGCAAGCGCGAGACTGCAACCGATCCCGGCCGCCGGCCCGCGCACTGCGCTGACCACCGGGACAGCGAGATCGGCGAACGCGGCAATCGTCGTGTTGTAATGGTTGGTGAGCGCCTGAAAGGTCGCCTCGCCCGGATTGTCGCTGCCGAGCGCGCCGCCTGCGACATCGGCGCCCGAACAGAAGGCCCGGCCTTCGCCGGCGACCAGCACCGCGCGGGGCCCGTCGAGATTGGCGATCGCGTCACGCAGTTCATCGAACATCTGCGGCGGTGCGGCATTGAGCCGCTCGGGCCGGTTGAGGGTGAGGACGAGCACGGCGCCCCGGCGCTCGCTGCGGATCATGTCATACGCCATCAATGCGCCTCTCGCGGTGTTTCCATCAACTCGACCAGGGTGCCGCCCATATCCTTCGGGTGCACGAAGACGATCAGCGTGCCGTGTGCGCCGATCCGTGGGTCGCCGAGAACCCTGGCACCTTTTGCTGTGAGATCGGCAATCGCGACATGGATATCGGGCACCTCGAAACAGACATGATGCTGCCCGCCGGCCGGGTTCTTCGCTATGAACGCGGCGATCGGCGAGCTCTCGTTCAACGGCTCGATCAGCTCGATCTGGGTGTTGGGCGTATCGATGAAGCAGACTTTCACGCCCTGCGCGGGGAGATCGAACGGCGCATGCACCTTCGTCGCCCCGAGCAAGTCGCGATAAAGAGCGATCGAGGTCTCGATCGACGGAGTCGCGATGCCAATATGGTTGAGGCGCCCGATGCTCACGGGGTCGGTGCCGCAGGCGGTGCGGGTTCAGGTGCAGGAGCGACACCAAAAGTATAGCCGCAGGATTCGACGACCTGCTTGATAGGCGCTTCGCTCGGCGGGCCGGTGAAGGTGGCATCAAGTGCCTTTTCGGAAGGGTCGATCACATGAACCTTGATCGTCTTGCCACGGGCGATCGCCACGGTGAGAGTGGTCACGACGGCTGGATCCGAGATCACCGCGCCCCTGCCCGGGAAATCCCAGTTCGTGCCGAGCGGCGTGCCGCCATCGACTGTTATCGAGACCGGCCGCGGCGTGGCGGCGGCAAAAGGCTCGGTCGGGATGAATTGCATCGACACGACATTGTCGACGCGACGATCGCAACGGACGACCAGCCGTGCGTTGCCGTCCTGCGAGGTTGCCGAAACCGAACCCGACGGACGGTTGGTGACCGGGTCCATCTTCATGCGCGGAGTCCATGGCGGCGGCGGCGGTGCGGGCGGAGTCGCGGCGGCGGGCGCCGCAGCCTGAAGGGCCATCGTCAGGAAAAGGATCATGCATCACCTGTCTTGAGTTGAGGTGCGAACCCTGCGCCAAAGCAGATGCGAAGCGCAAGAGATCGCTCGGTGACGCGAGCCGCGCGCCGGGCCGATGCAAATGCCTGGGTCACAGCGGAATATTGTCGTGCTTCTTCCACGGATTTTCGAGGGTCTTGCCGCGCAGCTTGCGCAACCCGAGCGCAATGCGCCGCCGCGTGGAATGCGGGAGGATCACCTCGTCGATGAATCCCTTCGATGCCGCGACGAACGGGTTGGCGAAACGCGCCTCATATTCAGCGGTGCGCTCTGCAATTTCGGCGGCGCTCTTGCCGCGGAAGATGATCTCGACGGCGCCCTTCGCGCCCATCACCGCAATCTCGGCGGTTGGCCAGGCATAGTTCAGATCGCCGCGCAGATGCTTCGACGCCATCACGTCATAGGCGCCGCCATAGGCTTTGCGCGTGATGACGGTGATCTTGGGCACGGTCGCCTCGGCATAGGCGAAGAGCAGTTTCGCGCCGTGCTTGATGATGCCGTTCAGCTCCTGCGCAGTGCCCGGCAGGAAGCCAGGGACATCGACAAAGGTGACGATCGGAATTTCGAACGCGTCGCAGAAGCGGACGAAGCGCGCGGCCTTTTTCGACGAGTTGATGTCGAGGCAACCGGCGAGCACCATCGGCTGGTTGGCGACCACGCCAACGGTGCGCCCCTCGATCCGCCCGAAACCGATGATGATGTTGGCGGCATGAGTCGGCTGAACCTCGAAGAAATCGCCTTCGTCGACGGTCTTCCGGATCAGCTCGTGCATGTCATAGGGCTGGTTGGCGTTGGCCGGCACCAGCGTGTCGAGGCTTTCCTCGAGCCGGTCCCACGGGTCCGAACTTGGCCGCTCGGGCACTGCCTCGCGGTTCGAGGCGGGAAGAAAGTCCACGAAGTCGCGGGCCGCGAGCAGCGCCTCGATATCATTCTCGAAGGCCACATCCGCGACCCCCGACTTCGTGGTATGCGTCACCGCTCCACCCAGTTCCTCCTGCGTGACAATCTCGTTGGTAACGGTTTTCACTACATCCGGGCCGGTGACGAACATATAGGAGCTATCCTTCACCATGAAGATGAAGTCGGTCATTGCGGGGGAATAGACGGCACCCCCTGCGCATGGCCCCATGATCAGCGAAATCTGGGGCACGACGCCCGAGGCGAGCACGTTGCGCTGGAACACCTCGGCATAGCCGCCGAGCGAGGCGACTCCCTCCTGGATTCGCGCGCCGCCCGAATCGGCGATGCCGATCACCGGCGCGCCGACCTTCATCGCCATGTCCATGATCTTGCAGATCTTCTGCGCATGCCGCTCCGAGAGCGAGCCGCCGAACACAGTGAAATCCTGGCTGTAGACGAACACCAACCGGCCATTCACCGTGCCTGATCCGGTGACGACACCGTCGCCCGGGATGGTCTGGGCGGGCATCCCGAAATCGACGCAATTATGCTCGACATACATGTCGAGCTCCTCGAACGATCCCTCGTCGAGCAGGATGTTCAGCCGCTCGCGCGCGGTGAGCTTGCCGCGCGCATGCTGGGCAGCGATTCGCTTCTCGCCGCCGCCCAATCGGGCGGCTGCGCGCTTGCGTTCAAGCTCTGCGATCGTCGATGACATGCGGGCTCCCGGATAACGAATGCCCCCTCTTTCAAGCCGCAGGATACTTTGCAAATGTGAATTTGCGAAGTTGCGAACTGGCATTTTGCGAAGTAGTGCGCGATATGCGAACCCCCGCGCCTCGCCTCTATGCCGGAGAACAGCTCCGTGCGATCCGCCGGTCGGCTGGACTCAACCAGGCCGCGATGGCCGCGCGGCTGGGCATTTCAGTCAGCTATCTTTCGCAACTCGAAAGCGGCGACCGTCCGCTGACCCCCGCGGTGACCACGGCATTGCGACGGCGACATCCCGGCGCACTGGCGGCGATCGAGAGCGCGGCGCCAGGGCTGCGCCTGTCAGGCCTTGCCGATGCGCTGGCCGATCCCGTCCTGCCGCCATCCCCGCCACCTGACGTGATCGCCCGGCTTGCCGAGGAGCGGCCCGAGATCGCCGACCGCATCATCGCGCTGCACGGCGCGGTGCGCGCGGCAGAGGAGCGGCTACAGATGGTCGAGGAGAGCATGGCTGCCGGCGCATCGGGCGCCGGTGCGCGCATGCCCTGGGAAGCGGTGCGCGACTGGTTTCACATCGCCGGCAATTATGTCGATCCGCTCGATCGCGCCGCCGAAGCGCTGGCGGAGGAACTCGGATCGGACGAAGCGGCCTATGTGGCGCGCCTCGCCTCATTGGGGATCGAGATCGTTGCACCTGCCAATGACAGCGCTCCCCTGCGCGCGCTGGATCGCCAGCGCGGCACGTTGACGCTGGGCGGCGCGCTCCCGCCGGAGAGCCGTCGCTTCCTGATCGCGCACCAGCTTGCAGCGACAGTGTTCGCCGACATGATCGAGTCGATTGTCGAAACCGCCGCGGTATCGAGCAACGAGGCGCGTAATCTGCTCCGCATCGGGCTCGCCAATTATGCCGCCGGCGCGCTGACCATGCCCTATGGTCGCTTCCGCAGCGCCGCGCGGACGATGCGCCATGATATCGACCGCCTATGCCGCCATTTCGGGGTGAGCTTCGAGCAGGCGTGCCACCGGCTCTCGACGCTGCAACGCCCGGGGGCAAAGGGCATCCCTTTTTACTTCTGCCGGGTCGACATGGCCGGCAACATCACCAAGCGGCATTCGGCGACGCGGCTGCAATTCGCGCGCTTCGGCGGTGCCTGTCCGTTGTGGATCGTCCATGAGGCAGTGGCGATCCCTGATCGGATCGTCGTCCAGCACGCTGAGACCCCTGACGGCGTGCGCTATGTCTCGATGGCCAAGGGGCTGGTGAAGCCGAGCGGCAGCTTCACGCGCAGCCCGCGCCGTTATGCGGTGACGCTCGGCTGCGAGGCCGAACATGCCGCCGATTTCGTCTATGCCGATGCGGTCGATCGCAGCGCGGCGCCGATCCCCATCGGCATCTCGTGCCGGCTATGCTCGCGCGACGATTGCGACCAGCGCGCCTTTCCGCCCGCCGACCGCGAGATCAGCGTCGATCCCGATATGCGGGGCACGGTGCCGTACCGGGTGGTGTGAGACCCTTTCCCCGGTTGCCGGGATTTGGCACAGCGTGACCATGTGCATCGATCATCTTCCCGAAGACGAGTGGCCACAGCAGGGGCGCGAGCGGATGATCGTGCCGGCGCCCGTCGCGATCGTCGGCACCGGGCAATCGACCGGCGAGCATGAGGCGCTGGCCAGGCTCGGGCCCGACACGGTCATGATGATGGGCGACAATCCCGCATTGCCGCGGATGCCCGAGGCGCCGACCCTGCTCGATTTCTTCCGGCTGCGGATCACCGGCATCACCGCACAACATCTGCTGACCGCCGCCAAGCGCGCGATGGACGAGGGGCAGGAGGAGAAGATCGTCCTTGCCTGCCTGCTCCACGACATCTCGAACGCCTGCCTGATCCGCGCCGACCATGGCTATTGGGGCGCGCAGATGATCGCACCCTATGTCGATGAGGAAGTGGCCTGGGCGGTGCAGCAGCATCAGGCGCTGCGTTATTTCGCTGACCCGTCAGTCGGCTATGAATATCCCGAAAGCTATCACCGCTTCTTCGGCGCCGATTATGTGCCGCCCGATTATATCAGGCGCGAGGCGGAAGCTGCGCGCAAGCACCGCTGGTATATGAGCGCCCGGCTGGTGACGCTTTACGACCGCTATTTCTTTGATGACACACCCGCGCCCGACCCGGAATTCCTGACTGACGTAATCGGCCGCAATTTCCGCCAGCCCAGCCAGGGGCTCGGCTTCGACGGCTCGCCGACTGCGCATATGTGGCGGACGATGATCTGGCCGAATAACTTCCTTTAGCGCAGCACCGCATCTTCGCCCCGAAAAGGCAGTTCGACGCCGAGCCCCAGATCGGCGACCAACCGGTCGATCGTCACGCCTGGTGTGCCGTGCGGTCGCTGCCATGGCGCAAAGGGCAGCATCAGCTGCGCCAATTTCTCGCAGATCGACAGGGCAGCTTCGGCCGTGAGCTGATGGCGCTCGGAATCGGCGATATGCGCTTTCAGCCAGGCGCCCAGCGATTCCTTCCGCACGCACGTCTCGCCGGTGAAGATCCGGAGGCAGACCGCGTAACCGCCCTCGATCCACGCCGCCCATTCCTCTGCTGCGCGGGCGCGTGCGACCGTGTCGACAAGGCCGTGCGGACCGAAACAATCGGCAAAGCCGAACCGCGCCTCGGGCAGGCGTTCGAGCGCTTCGATGAACTCCTCGGCGAACAGGGCAGCGTTCTGCCGGGCGGCTTCTTCGAGCGAGGCACCCCGCCGCCGCGCCAGGACCGCGCGCCGAAAGCCCCAGACGGCTGCAGGCGCGAACCAGCGTTCGGCTTCCGGCGGGGGCGACCCTTCATAGCCGTCGACATGGCCGGCAAGCGCGCTCCACCAACCATATCGGCTGCTGAAGGCGTAAATCGTTCCCGGACCGCATCCGGCCTCGATCAGGTCGTTCAGATCGCTTGCGGATATACCAACCGCCCGTGCGAGCCGGTCAGAGGGCCAGAACCATTCGGTTACGTAGCGATAGTTCGGGTCTTGCCGTGAGATGTCGTGCATCGCGAACCGATAGCAGCGCAGCCTGCCCTGTTGGTTCGATCGCGAACGAACTATCGAAGGAGGATCAGGGAATCAGCTTCGCGACTGCGCCACCGATCAGCCCCGCTACGGCCGACCCGATCGTGCCGAACACCAATATCATCGCAGCCACATCGCCCAAGGCGCACGAAACCGCGATTCCGACGAGTGCACAGATTCCGCCGGCGAGCGTGCCGCCGAGAAGCGAATCCTTCCATCCGTTTCGGGCCATCCGGCCGTAGATCACGCCAGCGACGAGCGAGATCAGCATGCCGCCAATCGCGAACCAGGCCGCGATGGCCGCGTCATAATGGCCGGCGATCACCATGATCAGCTGGAGAACCAGCCCGATATCGGTGGCTATGATCAATGCCTTGCGATTCATCCTCTTTCTCCCGGTTGAACGCCCCTCAGCGAGGGATCATTTCTCCATCGCCTTTTTCAACGACAACAGCATCTGGCCGTCCCCTTGCGAGAAGAAGGCAAAGAGCTGGTCGAAGCCTTTGCCGTCCGCAAAGCCCATGCCCGACACCGTCACGCGGGTCCGGTTGGGCCCCAGCGACTGGAACTCGACGGTCTTCACGGTCTTGCCGTAATCTTCCTTGCCAGGGAGGCCGTCGGGCGCCTGGACATTCTGGAAGACGAGGAGGCGCCCCGGAATATAGGCGATGAAGGCGTTCCTGATATTCCGCGGATCGCCGATATGGCCCTTCGGATCATAGCTTGCTTCGATCGCGCCGCCGAGGCGGAAGTCGATCGCCGAGACGGGCACCGCCCATTGCCGGTACACAGTGATATCGGTGAACGCCGCCCATAACCGCGCGGCCGGCGCTTCGATAACCAGCGAATCCTCGTAGAAGCGAGTACCATCCCCGGCGATGCCCTTGACCTGTTCGAAGGCCGGCGCGGCCGAATCGGGCAGCGCCATGGCGGGCGCCGCCCAGAGCGTCAGGGCGATGGCGGCGGGCAGATAGCGCATGGTCATTCTCCTCATCGGGCGGCCAGAAGGCGGTCGAGATAGTCGCGCAGGCCCGCGACCGAGGCGTCGAAGGCTTGAAGCGTGCGGTGCGTGCGCGACTGCATCACGCCGCCCTCCATCACCGTCAGCACAAACTGGGCGAGCGCGTTGGTATCCGTGCCCATGGGTAGTCGATCGCCGGCGGCATCGAGGCACCCCTTGATCGCCGCCACCCAGCCGTCGAAATTCGCGGCGAGGAGTTCGCGCACCGGCGGATCGGGCTCGTGGATTTCGAGCGCGAGGCTGCCGATCGGGCAGCCATAGGTGCAATCGGTTATCTCGAGCCCGGCACGATATCGCGCGAGCAGCGCAAAAATCCGGTCGATCGGGTCCTCCACCCCCTGCCATGCGGGATCGAGCAACATCGGCCCGATGCCCTGGCGGTAGCGCTCGAGCACGGCGAGCAGCAGATCCTGCTTGGTCGGAAAGGCGTGGTACAGGCTGCCCGAATTCGCCCCCGCCTCGCGCAAAATGTCGGCGACGCTGGTCGACTGATAGCCCTTCGCCGTGAACAGCATCATCGCCGTGTGGACGAGGCGGTCGGACGTGGATTGCTTTGGCTCTTGAGTGCTCACTCAAGAGAATTACGCTCAGTTGATTGATCAGTCAATCAACTCAACTGGGCTGGTCACACCTTCACAATTCCGCGATCGATCAGGCTCCGTGCGGTATCGACGATCGACTCCTCAACCGGGCGCATCTTCCAGCCGAGCACCGCAATCGCATGCGCCGAATCGGCCGCGCGCGTCCGGCCGAGTTCGCCGACGACCTGTTTAATGGTCTCGTCGAACACCGCCATCAGCCGCAGGACGAAATCGGGAATGACCCGCTTCGGCACCTTGCGCGCTTCCGGGCCGAGCCGGTCGCGCAGCAGCTCCCCGACCTCCTGCATCATCATGAACGGCCCGGCGCCGATGAAACGCTCGTTCGCCATGTTCGGTGCGTTGAGAGCGCGGACATGGAGATCGGCGAGATCGCGCACATCGACCACAGCGAAGCCGAGGCGGGGAAAGCCCGGCATCGACCCGTCGATCAGGCGCTTCACGAATTCGATCGAGGCCGAAAAATCGTCGCTCAGCAAAGGACCGAGCACCGCGGAAGGATTGATCGTGCAGAATTCGAGTCCGCCGCCATTCTGCGCCACCCAGTCGCGCGCGGCGCGCTCCGCAATCGTCTTGGATTTGACATAGGCGCCAAGGCCAGGGGCATTCACGTCAGTCCAGTCCGCCTCGGTATAGGTGTGCTCGCCCGTGTGACCATAGGCGATCGCCGCCACTGAAGATGTCATCACGAAGCGCTTTACGCCCGCCCCAGCCGCGAATCGCAATGCCCGAAGCGCGCCTTCGCGTGCCGGCACGATCAGATCGTCCTCGTTCCTCACGGCACCAGCGGGAAAGGGCGAGGCGACATGCGCGACATGGCTGCACCCGGCAACGGCCTCCGCCCAGCCATGATCGTCCATCAGATCAGCAGCGAAGAAGCGCAGGTTCACCTCGGGCACACCGAGCGCAGCGCGCACCTCGGCCTCGCGTTTCAGGGAACGGACCGTCGTTTGGATCGTCCAGCCATCAGCCGCGAGCTGCCGGATCAGATAGCCGGCAATATAGCCGGAGCCGCCTGTGACCAAGATCGTGCCTGCCACCACCGCTCTCCCTCATTTATTGCGACGAGTTTTACATTGAACTGAACTCTCGCCAAGCCGGGCTTGCATTCCCTGCCCCCGACCCGGCAAATGGGGGCTCAGGAGAAAAGCAT